>NZ_NEJX01000023.1:0-91957 GCF_002113245.1 Pseudomonas sp. B13(2017) | reverse complement strand
CCCTGCCCCAAGCCCTACAGTGCGCCGCGAAACCCACCCAACCCGGGAACCCCGCCATGAGCAAAAAGCCGAAAAAGCACGGCCCCAACAAGGCCAAGTCGATCATCGCCCAACCGCTGTTCCGCTGCCGCCAGGAACAGCCGAACAAGGGCAAAGGCAGCTACCGCCGCGAAGCCTTCCAATCGAGAGATTGGGAGGCTTCCTACTTTTTGGCTGCATGAAAGCATCGAAAGCGCAGGCATGGTATGGTCGTCACCTGACCTGCAATTCTGGATCTGTGAATGCTCCTCAGTCTTCTCCCCCGCTGGAAAACCCGTCAGCTGATCGCGGCCTCCAGTTTCATCCTGCTCGTGGCCTGCGCAGAAAAGCCCACTGCCGCCGATGCCCTGCCGCTGGCCCCCGCCCAGCCCGCCCCGGTGGTGACCCTGCCCGGCACGACGCCCGACACCAGCACTGAAATCCAGCCTCTGCAAACCTTCGCACAATGGCAAGCAGGCTTTCGCCAGCAAGCCCTGCAAGCAGGCATTTCGCAGGACACCTTCGACCGTGCCTTCCTCGGCGTCACCCCCGACATGGACGTGATCAAGGCCGATCGCAGCCAGCCGGAATTCACCCGCCCGGTATGGGAATACCTCGAAGGCGCCCTGTCGCCCCTGCGTGTACGCAACGGCAAGAAGCTGCTGGAGCAGAACGCCGAACTGCTGACCCGCATCGAGCAACGCTATGGCGTCGATCGCCAGGTGCTGGTCGCGGTATGGGGCATGGAAAGCAACTTCGGCCAGTTCCAGGGCAACAAGTCGGTGATCCGCTCGCTGGCTACCCTGGCCTATGAAGGCCGCCGCCCGCAGTTCGCCCAGGACCAGCTGATCGCTGCGCTGCAGATCATCCAGCATGGGGACATCCAGCCTGAGGCCATGCGTGGCTCGTGGGCCGGCGCCATGGGCCAGACCCAGTTCATCCCGACCACCTACAACACCCATGCCGTGGACTTCGACGGCGATGGCCGACGCGACATCTGGAACAGCACGGCAGACGCCCTGGCCTCGACCGCGCACTATCTGCAGAGCTCGGGCTGGAAACGTGGCCAGCCGTGGGGCTTCGAGGTACAGGTGCCGCCTGGTTTCGATTACTGGCAGGCCGATGGCGCCCTGCGCAAGCCGGTGAGCGAGTGGCTGGCGATGGGCGTGAAACTGCCTGCCGGTACCCAGTTGCCAGTGGGCAGCAACCAGCTGTCTGCCGCCCTGCTGCTGCCAGCGGGCGCGCGCGGCCCGGCGTTCCTGGTGCTGGACAACTTCCGCGCCATCCTCAAGTACAACAATTCGTCGTCCTATGCGCTGGCGGTAAGCCTGCTGGGTGATCGCTTCACGGGCTGGGGCTTCATTGCCGGCAGCTGGCCGAAAGAAGACCTGCCGCTCAGCCGCAGCGAGCGCATGGAGCTGCAGAACCTGCTGAACAGCAATGGGCACGAAGCCGGCAATGCCGATGGCATCATTGGCGCCAATACCCGCAAGGCGATCCGCAATGCCCAGCAGGGGTTGGGGTGGCCGGCGGATGGGTATCCGACCCACAAGCTGCTCGAGAGCCTGCGTCAGCCGTGAGCATTTTGGGGCCGCTGTGCGGCCCATCGCCGGCAAGCCAGCTCCCACAGGGATATCACAGGCCTGACAGACTGCGCTGGACCTGTGGGAGCTGGCTTGCCGGCGATGGGCTGCAAAGCAGCCCCGACAATCTCACGCCGTGAACAGATCCTGCTCCAGCAACAGTGTCTGCTGAACACTGTCCAGCCTTACGCGAGCCCCCAGCGGCAAGCACACATTCGGGTCACAATGCCCACTGCGCCACCCGGCCAGCACCGGCACACCCAGCGGTGCGAAGATATCCTCCAGCAGGGGCGTCAACGCCGCAGTGGTAATCCCGGCAAAGTCCCCCACCAGCACACCCTTCACCCCCTCCAGCTTGCCCGCCAGGCGCAGTTGGGTCAGCAAGCGATCCACCCGGTACAGCGGCTCGTTGACGTCCTCGATGAACAGGATGCAACCCTGCGTATCCAGCTCGGCAATCGTCCCCAGGGTCGCGCCCAGCATCGACAGGTTGCCGCCCAGCAGCGGCCCGCTGGCCACCCCATGCAGCACACTGCTCAAGGCGAATTCAGCAGGGTGCACGATCTGCTCCCCTGCCCGCACATGCCCACCCAGCTGCGCCAGCAACGAAGTCTCGGTCGGTGGCAACTTGGCCCCCAGCAGGTCGGCATTGAGCATCCCGCCATGGAAGGTGAGCAGCCCGGTATGCCGGTAGATCGCCGTGTGCAGCGCGGTGATGTCGCTGTAGCCGATCAGCGGCTTGGGGTTGCGCCGGATCAGTTCGAAATCGAGCTGGTCGAGCAGGCGCATACTGCCGTAACCCCCACGCATGCACAGAATGGCGTCGATGGCCGGGTCGGCAAAGGCATCATGCAGGTCCTGCAACCGCTGCCGGTCCGGCCCCGCCAGATAGCCCTGGGCCTGAAGGGCACCCGGGTAGATGCGGCAACTGTAGCCTCGATCAACGAACCACTGGTTGACCTTGTGCGTATCCAGCCGCGCCGCGCCCGCCGGGGCGACAATGGCAAAACAGGCATCACGCGGCAGCGCGGCGGGCAGGCTGGGTTGGAAGGTTTCGGCGCAATTCATCGCGGCTCCTTGCAGCGCGTGTGGCACAAACAAAAATGCCGATGCCGCCCTTCGGCGCGCATCGGCATGCGTGGCTCTGTGCTTGGCTCAGAGCTTGATCTTGGCTTCGTGAGCCTGCTGGTCAGCGTGGTACGAGGAACGCACCAGCGGGCCGGAAGCGACGTTCTTGAAGCCCATCTTGTAACCTTCCTCGGCGAACCAGGCGAAGGTGTCCGGGTGGACGAAACGCTGCACCGGCAGGTGGCTGCGCGACGGCTGAAGGTACTGGCCGAGGGTGAGCATGTCGATGTCATGCTCGCGCATGCGGTGCATCACTTCGATCACTTCCTCGTCGGTCTCGCCCAGGCCGAGCATCAGGCCCGACTTGGTCGGTACGTGCGGCACCAGCTGCTTGAACTTCTGCAGCAGGTCCAGCGACCAGTCGTAGTCCGAACCCGGGCGTGCGGCCTTGTACAGGCGCGGTACGGTCTCGAGGTTGTGGTTGAACACATCCGGCGGCTCTTGCGCGGTGATCTCCAGGGCAATATCCATGCGCCCACGGTAGTCAGGCACCAGGGTTTCCAGCTGTACGCCCGGCGACAGCGCACGGATTTCGCGGATGCAGTCGGCAAAGTGCTGGGCACCACCGTCACGCAGGTCGTCGCGGTCCACCGAGGTGATCACCACGTACTTCAGGCGCAGGTCGGCGATGGCGATGGCCAGGTTCTTCGGCTCGTCCAGGTCCAGTGGTTTCGGCCGGCCGTGGCCAACGTCGCAGAACGGGCAACGACGGGTGCAGATGTCACCCATGATCATGAAGGTGGCGGTACCACCGGAGAAGCACTCGCCCAGGTTCGGGCAGGATGCCTCTTCGCATACGCTGTGCAGCTTGTGCTTGCGCAGCATCTGCTTGATGCGGTCTACCTCGGGCGACACCGGGATACGCACGCGGATCCAGTCGGGCTTCTTCGGCAGCTCTTCGGTGGGGATGATCTTCACCGGGATGCGCGCCACCTTTTCGGCACCACGCAGCTTGACCCCGGCTTCCACCTTCTTCGGCGCTGGGCGCGGGGTGGCATCCTGGGTAGGTATCAGGTTCGGCACGGCTTCTTGCACAGTTGTCATATTCAGTCGATTCCGCCCGTGAGGGTCGTCTGCTCAGCGTAGTCGAGGTGCTTGACCAGCTGTCCGCGCAGCCTTGTCCTGACCTCGTCGAGTTCGATCGGACCTGCCAGGTCGCGCAGCTGGGTCATCGCCAGCCCCGCATAGCCGCAGGGGTTGATTCGGCGGAATGGCGCAAGGTCCATGTCCACGTTCAGGGCAAGGCCGTGGAACGAACGGCCGTTGCGGATTCGCAGGCCGAGGGAGGCGATTTTCGCTCCGTCGACATAGACGCCCGGGGCATCGGGCTTGGCCGCGGCCTGGACATCGTAACTGGCGAGCAGGTCGATGAGGGTCTGCTCGATACGGCTGACCAGCTCACGCACGCCAAAGCCCAGCCGGCGCACATCCAGCAGCAGGTAGGCCACCAGCTGCCCGGGGCCATGGTAGGTCACCTGGCCACCGCGATCGGTCTGCACCACCGGGATGTCGCCCGGCACCAGCAGGTGCTCGGCCTTGCCGGCCTGGCCCTGGGTGAAGACCGCGGGGTGCTCGACCAGCCAGACTTCATCCTGGCTGTCCGGGCTGCGCTGCTCGGTGAAGCGACGCATGGCCTCCAGCACCGGTTCGTAGGGCTGCAGGCCAAGCTCGCGAAAACCGAGGCAGGCGGACATCAGAGCACCATTTTCACGATGCCGGTAGCGCGCAGGGCGCTGTTGATATCGTGCAGCTGGTTCTCGCTTTCGGCAACGATGTGCAATTGCACGGTGGTGTACTTGCCTTCCTTGCTCTGGCGCTCGGCCAGGGTGGAAAGGTCGACCTTGGCGTGCTTGCTCAGGATCTCGATCACCGTGTCCTTGAAGCCGACAACGGTGTCACCGATGACCTTGATCGGGTAATCGTCGCAGGGGAATTCGATCTTGTGCGACTTGACGTCTGGTTCGCTCATGGCGGAAACGGCCTCGTAAGCCGTGGCAGCAACAACGCCCCCGCAGGATACGCGGGGGCATGCAGGTCACGTATCAGTTGAACAACCCGTAGAAGAATAGACGGATGCTATCCCACATACGGCGGAAGAAACCACCTTCCTCGACGCCATCGAGGGCGATCAGGTCGGCGCTGTGAACCACTTTCTCGTCCAGTTTGACTTCCACTTTGCCGATCACGTCACCTTTGGCGATTGGCGCGGTGAGCTGCGGGTTCATGGTCATCGAAGCCTGAAGGCGCTTCAATTGGCCTTTAGGCATAGTCAGGGTCAGGTCGTTGGCCAGGCCGGCTTTCACTTCGCCAGTCGCGCCCTTCCAGACCGGCGACTTGGTCAGCTCGGTACCCTTCTGGTAGAAGGTCTGGGTTTCGAAGAAGCGGAAGCCGTAGGTCAGCAACTTCTGGGTTTCGGCAGCACGCGACTGCTCGCTGTTGGTGCCGAACACCACGGCGATCAGGCGCTGGCCATCGCGAACGGCCGAAGCCACCATGCAGTAGCCGGCTTCGTCGGTGTGGCCGGTCTTCAGGCCATCGACGGTCTTGTCACGCCACAGCAGCAGGTTGCGGTTTGGCTGCTTGATGTTGTTCCAGAAGAACTCTTTCTGCGAGTAGATGGCGTAGTGGGCCGGGTCGACGTTGATGATCGCACGGGCCAGGGTAGCCATGTCGTGGGCCGACGAGTAGTGCTCCGGGTGCGGCAGGCCGGTCGGGTTCATGAAGTGGCTGTTGCCCATGCCCAGGTCGGCAGCGGTTTTGTTCATCATGTCGGCGAAGGCGTCTTCGCTACCGGCGATGTGCTCGGCCAGGGCGACCGAGGCGTCGTTGCCGGACTGGATGATGATGCCGTGCAGCAGGTCGCTGACGGTCACCTGGCTGCCCACCTTGATGAACATGCGCGAACCGCCGGTACGCCAGGCGTTTTCGCTGACGGTAACCGGGTCGTTTTCACCGATCTGGCCGCGACGGATGTCCAGGGTGGCGATGTAGGCCGTCATCAGCTTGGTCAGGCTGGCTGGCGGCAGGCGCTCGTCACCGTTGTTCTCGACCAGCACGTTGCCGCTGGACGCATCCATGAGTACGTAGGACTTGGCTGCCAGTTGCGGTGGCGCCGGCGTCATCTGCTCAGCCGCGAAGGCGGCAGGCGTGATCATCAGCAGTACGGGCAGGCAAAGTCGTTTGGCAAGGTTGGTGATGTTCATCCGTCTCTCGAAAATCGCTAATGGTCTGATGTTCCCTGGGCAAGATCATGTGCCCAGCGCCAGTCAGTCTAGTTTTTGTGGCCGTAGGCCAGGCTCGCAAAGTGCGGCTTTATGTCGCTGCGGGCAAAAGCCGACATTGTACATGCCCGCGCCCGCGAAGAAGGCAACGCGGTCAGTCAGCTGTGACCAGCTTGGCCTGCCCAAGGTTCGCCAGGCGGATGCTGTCCTGCGCTTGCTGGATCTCGCCCTGGCTGTTGATCGGCCCCAGGCGCACGCGGTGCAGGGTCTGCTGGTTGCGCACGATCGAGCTGATGAACACTGGCGCGCTGACCATGCTGCTGAGCTTGGAGCGCAGCAGTTCGGCGGCGTCCGGGTTGGCGAAGGCACCCACCTGCAGGAAGCTGCCGCCACTGCCGGCCGGCACGTTGTTGCCAGCCACCTGCACCGGCACCACCGGCGCCGCATGCTGCTGGGGCGGCGGGGTCCATTGCTCGACGCGCCCGGTACTGGCCGGGATTGCCTGGGTCTGGGCCACCTGCGGCTCTTTCAGCACCATCGGTGGCGTCTGGCCACGCTGGGCCCACCATTGCTGCGGGTCGATGCCTTCGACGCGCACGTGCGCGGTACCGATCTCGGCGTAACCGAGCTTTTTCGCCGCGGCATAGGACAGGTCGATGATGCGGTCCGAATAGAACGGCCCACGGTCGTTCACCCGCAGGATCACGCTGCGGCCGTTGGCCAGGTTGGTCACCCGCACGTAGGCCGGCAGCGGCAGGGTCTTGTGCGCCGCGCTCATGCCGTACAGGTCGTACAGCTCGCCGTTGGCGGTGTTCTGGCCGTGGAACTTGGTGCCGTACCACGACGCGGTGCCCTCCGCGCGATAGTTGCGCGAGTCCTGCATCGGGTAGTAGGTCTTGCCCAGCACCGTGTACGGGTTGGCCTTGTAGTTGCCGGTGTGCACGGTTGGCGTGGCGTCGGGGATCTTGTTCACATCCACGTCCCACCACGGCGCGCCGTCCTTGTGCGCCCGGTTGATGTCCAGGCCCGGCTGGGTGCGCACCACGTTGCCACTGCTTTGCTGGGACGGGCGGTTGGACGAACAGCTGGCCAGCACCACGCCGACGGCGAGGCAGGTGAGCAGCTTGAAAGAGTTGCCAGAGAAGATTGCGCGCATTACTTGACGCCCCGTGCTTGAACCAGCTGTTCCGATAGCTGATGCACCGCCATGGCATACATCACGCTGCGGTTGTAGCGAGTGATCGCGTAGAAGTTCTTCAGGCCCATCCAGTACTCGGGGCCATTGTCGCCCTCGAGACGGAAGGCGGTAACCGGCAGATCATCGCGCAGCGAATCATGGACCGACCAGCCAAGCGTGCGCAACTCCCCAACGGTTTTTACCGGCTCGATGCCGGTAGTCAGGCCTTCGTCGGCGCGCCCACCGTCCACCCAGGCACGGCTGACCACACCTTCGCCGGCCACCCAGCCGTGGCGCTTGAAGTAGCTGGCCACGCTGCCGATGGCATCGTCCGGGTTGTTCCAGATATTGATGTGGCCGTCGCCGTCGAAGTCCACCGCGAAGTTGCGGAAGCTGCTCGGCATGAACTGCGGCAGGCCCATGGCGCCGGCGTAGGAGCCCTTGAGCGTCAGCGGGTCGAGCTGCTCCTCACGGGCCAGCAGCAGGAACTCGCGCAGCTCCTTGCGGAAGAATTCGGCCCGTGGCGGGTAGTCGAAGCCCAGGGTCGACAAGGCATCGATCACCCGGTAGTTGCCGGTGTTGCGGCCAAAGAAGGTTTCCACGCCGATGATGGCGACGATGTACTGCGCCGGCACGCCGTATTCCTGCTCGGCACGGGCCAGCACCGCCTCGTGCTGGCGCCAGAAGTCCACACCGCGGGCGATGCGCGCGTCGGTGATGAACATCGGCCGGTATTCCTTCCACGGCTTTACCCGTTCGGCCGGGCGCGAAATGGCGTCGAGGATCGACTGTTTGCGCTGCACCTCACTGAACACACCCATCAGCTGCTCAGGGGCAAAGCCATGGTCGCGGCTCATTTCGCCAACGAACTGGGCCACCTGGGGCGAGCCTTGGTAATCGCCGGCATGGGCCAGCTGTACAGCGCCGAACAGGCCCACCGCGCCGATCCACGGCGCACAACGGGCAGCCCAGTTACGCACTGCTTGCATGAAATTCTTCACCTTATTCAAACCTGAGCGATCCATTTGCGGTGCGTGTGGATCGACATCAGAACGCCAAACGCTGACAGCAGCGTCACCAACGAAGTTCCGCCATAGCTGATGAAGGGCAGCGGCACGCCCACCACGGGCAGAAGGCCGCTGACCATACCGATATTGACGAACACGTATACAAAGAAGGTCATGGTCAGGCTGCCAGCCAGCAGCTTGCCGAACAGGGTCTGCGCCTGGGCGGTGATCATCAGGCCACGGCCGATCAGCAGCAGGTAGACGATCAGCAGCAGGCAGATGCCGACCAGGCCGAATTCCTCGCCGAGCACGGCAATGATGAAGTCGGTGTGGCTTTCCGGCAGGAAGTCCAGGTGCGACTGGGTGCCGAGCAGCCAGCCCTTGCCGAACACACCGCCCGAGCCGATCGCCGCCTTCGACTGGATGATGTTCCAGCCAGTGCCCAACGGGTCGCTTTCCGGGTCGAGGAAGGTCAGTACCCGCTGCTTCTGGTAGTCGTGCATGACGAAGAACCACATCGCCACCGCCACTGGCACCGCAGCTGCCAGCACGCTGAGGATCCAGCGCCAGCGCAGCCCGCCCATGAACAGCACGAAAGCCCCGGAGGCGAGGATCAGCAGCGCCGTGCCCAGGTCGGGCTGGCGCACGATCAGGATGAACGGCACGCCGATCAGCACCAGGCTGATCGCCACATGCTTCAGATGCGGCGGCAGCGTGCGCTTGGACAGGTACCAGGCGATGGTCGCCGGCATGATGATCTTCATGAACTCCGAGGGCTGGAAGCGGATCACCCCGGGGATGTTGATCCAGCGCGTGGCGCCCATGGCGTTGTGGCCCATCACGTCCACCACCACCAGCAACAGCACCCCGGCCAGGTAGGCCAGCGGCACCCAACGGGCCATGAAGCGCGGCTCCAGCTGGGCGATGATGAACATCGACACCAGGCCGATGCCGAACGAGGTGGCCTGCTTGAGCAGCAGGTCCCAGTTCTTGCCACTGGCCGAGTACAGGACAAACAGGCTGCCGGCCGCGAGGGTCAGCAGAATGATCAGCAAAGGGCCGTCGACGTGGATGCGCTGCAGAAAGCTGGCGCGCCGACGCATCACATCCTCGCTGGAGAGCATGCGATCGAAATTGTTCATCACAGGGCTGATTCCTGGGTAACGGTGGCAGGCGCGAACTCGGGCTTGAGCCGGCCGTTTTCGTCAAGCAGCCAGGCGTCCATCACCTGGCGCACCACCGGGGCGGCGACGCCCGAGCCGGACTCACCGTTCTCGACCATCACCGAAACCACGATCTTCGGGTCCTCGGCCGGGGCGAAGGCGACGAACAGGGCGTGGTCGCGGTGGCGCTCCTGGAGCTTGTTGCGGTCGTACTTCTCGCCCTGCTTGATCGCCACCACCTGGGCGGTACCGCTCTTGCCGGCAATGCGGTACTGCGAGCCGATGGCCGCCTTGCGTGCGGTACCGCGGGCGTTGTGCATCACCTGCTCCATGCCATGGGTAACCTTGGCCCAGTCGGATTTGTCACGCAGCACGATGTTTTCCATGGGGTTGTCGTCCACCGGCGGCTGGCCTTCGATGGTCTTGGCCAGGTGCGGGCGGTTCCACACGCCCTTGTTGGCGATCAGCGCAGTGGCCTGGGCCAGTTGCAGCGGCGTGGTCTGCATGTAGCCCTGGCCGATGCCGAGGATCAGGGTTTCGCCGGGGAACCAGGCCTGGCGGCGGGTGGCGCGCTTCCATTCGCGCGACGGCATCAACCCGGCGGATTCCTCGAACATGTCGAGGGAAACCCGCTGGCCGATGCCGAACTTGTTCATGTAGCTGGACAGCCGATCGATGCCCATCTTGTGGGCAAGGTCATAGAAGTAGGTGTCGTTGGAGCGCATGATCGCGGTGTCCAGGTCGACCCAGCCATCGCCCGAGCGGTTCCAGTTACGGTATTTGTGGTCGTAGTTGGGCAGCTGGTAGTAGCCCGGGTCGAACACCCGGCTGCCGGCATTGACCACGCCGCTGTCCAGGCCGGCGATGGCCACCGCCGGCTTGATGGTCGAACCTGGCGGGTACAGGCCGCGCAGCACGCGGTTGAACAGCGGTCGGTCGATCGAGTCGCGCAGTTCGGCATAAGCCTTGAAGCCGATGCCGGTGACGAACAGGTTGGGGTCGAAGCTGGGCTGGCTGACCATCGCCAGCACCTCGCCGGTACGCGGGTCGAGCGCCACCACCGCACCACGCCGGCCACCCAGGGCGGCCTCGGCGGCCTCCTGCAGCTTGATGTCCAGGCTCAGCACGATGTCCTTGCCCGGTTTCGGGTCGGTACGCTTGAGCACCCGCAGCACACGGCCACGGGCGTTGGTCTCGACTTCCTCGTAGCCCACCTGGCCATGCAGGTCGGCTTCGTAGAAGCGTTCGATGCCGGTCTTGCCGATGTGGTGGGTGCCGCTGTAGTTCACCGGGTCGAGGGTTTTCAGCTCTTTCTCGTTGATCCGCCCCACATACCCCACCGAATGGGCGAAGTGCGCGCCCTGCGGGTAATGGCGCACCAACTGGGCCACCACTTCCACGCCCGGCAGGCGGAACTGGTTCACCGCCACGCGGGCGATCTGCTCTTCGTTGAGTTCGAACAGGATCGGCACCGGCTCGAACGGCCGGCGGCCCTGGCGCATGCGCTTCTCGAACAGGGCGCGGTCGTCGGGCGTCAGTTCCAGCACTTCGACGATGGTATCCAGCACTTCCTGCCAGTTACCCGCACGTTCGCGGGTCATCGACAGGCTGAAGCTGGGCCGGTTGTCGGCGACGATCACCCCGTTGCGGTCGAAGATCAGCCCGCGGGTCGGCGGGATCGGCTGCACATGCACCCGGTTGTTCTCCGACAGCGTCGAGTGATAGTCGTGCTGGATGACCTGCAGGTAGTACAGCCGCGCGATCAGCACGCAAATGAGCAGCATGATCGCCACTGCGCCGACCACGACGCGGTTGCGCACCAGGCGGGCGTCTTTCTCGTGGTCCTTGAGACGGATCGGCTGCGACATCGGACTGCTTACAGGCTCATTTATGGTAAGGATGCCCGGACAACACGGTCCAGGCGCGGTAGATCTGCTCGCCGATGAGTATCCTTACCAATGGGTGCGGCAAGGTCAGCGGCGACAGCGACCAGCGTTGCTCGGCGCGCGCACAGACCTCGGGCGCCAGGCCTTCCGGGCCGCCCACCATCAAATTCACCGTGCGCGCATCCAGGCGCCAGCGGTCCAGCTCGGTCGCCAGTTGCTCGGTACTCCACGGCTTGCCATGGACCTCGAGGGTGACGATGCGTTCCCCGGGCTGAACCTTGCTCAGCATGGCCTCGCCCTCCTGACGGATCAGGCGGGCGACGTCGGCATTCTTGCCACGGGTGTTCAGCGGGATTTCCACCAGCTCCAGCGACAGCTCGGCGGGCAGGCGCTTGGCATATTCATGCCAGCCTTCCTCGACCCACTTCGGCATGCGCGAGCCGACCGCGATCAGGCGCAGACGCACAGCGCTTTCCTTATTCCCGGTCCTTGAGCTTGTCGGAGTACTCATGGGCATGGTCCGGGCTGTGGTGCTTGCCATCGGCGGCACGGCTTTGCTCGGCACCCTGCCACAGGCGCTCCAGGTCGTAGAACTGGCGGGCAGCGGCGGTCATCATGTGCACGATGACGTCGTTCAGGTCCAGCAGCACCCAGTCGCTGTCGCCCTTGCCTTCTTCACCCAGTGGCTGGGCACCCTTGGCCTTGACCGCTTCGCGGACCTTTTCCAGCATCGCGTTGATCTGGCGGTTGGAGGTACCGGTGGCAATGATCATGTAGTCGGTCAGGCTGTGCTTTTCGCGCACGTCGATGACCTGGATGTCCTGGGCCTTGACGTCTTCCAGCGCTGCCTTGGTCAGGGCGACCAGTTCTTCGCCGTGGATTTTCTGCTTGGTCATATAAAACTCGTTCAACTCGTTGGATGAGGCGCCAGAGGCACCGTCAGTTAGGTGCACGATACAGTTCGTGCGCCTCGATGTAGGCCAGTACGGCGTCCGGCACCAGGAACCTCACCGATTTGCCGCTGGCCAGCAGCTGTCGGATCTGTGTAGCCGACACCGCAAGCGGCGTCTGCCAGACGAACGAAATGTTTCCCGCCGGGCCGGACATGGCGGTGGGATCGCTCTCCGAGCGCGCAGCCAGCAGGTTGCGCAGCTCGTCAGGGGGTTCTACGTCGGCATCCGGGCGTTGCAGCACCAGGATGTGACAGTGTTGCAGCAATTCTTCCCAGCGGTGCCAGCCGGGCAAGCCACAGAAGGCATCCCAGCCCAGCACCAGGAACAGCTGGTCGTTGGCGCCCAGTTCGGTGCGGATCGATTCCAGCGTGTCAATGGTGTACGACGGCTTGTCGCGCGCCAGCTCACGGGCATCCACGCTCAGGCAGGGCACGCCCTGCACGGCGCCTTGCACCATGGCCAGGCGGTCCTGCGCGGCCACCTGCGGGGTGTCGCGGTGTGGCGGCCGGGCGTTGGGCAGCAGGCGCAGCTCGTCCAGCCCCATGAACTCGGCCACTTCCAGCGCGCTGCGCAGGTGGCCGATGTGCACGGGGTCGAAGGTGCCGCCAAGAATGCCGATGCGCCGGACTGCCTGGGCCTTGCTCAACTCAGCAGGACTCCTGGCCGCGCAGCTGGCCGTCGCCGATCACTACGTACTTCTCGCAGGTCAGGCCTTCCAGGCCGACCGGGCCACGGGCATGCAGCTTGTCGGTGGAAATGCCGATTTCCGCACCCAGGCCGTACTCGAAGCCGTCGGCGAAGCAGGTCGGGGTATTGAGCATGACCGACGCCGAGTCGACCTCGGCCATGAACTGGCGGGCTTCACCCTGGTGTTCGCTGATGATCGAATCGGTGTGGTGCGAGCCATAGTGGTTGATGTGCTCGATGGCCTGGTCCAGGCCGTCGACCACACGGATCGACAGGATCGCGTCCAGGTACTCGGTGTGCCAGTCGGCCTCGGTGGCCGGTTTGGCGTCGATGATCGCCCGGGTACGCTCGCAGCCACGCAATTCGACGCCCTTCTCCTGGAAGCGGCGGGCCATTTCCGGCAGGAAGCGCTCGGCCACCTGCTGGTCGACCAGTAGCGTTTCCATGGCGCCACAGATGCCGTAGCGGTAGGTCTTGGCGTTGAACGCCACGCGCCAGGCCTTGTCCAGGTCGGCGTGCTGGCTGACGTAGACGTGGCAGATACCGTCCAGGTGCTTGATCACCGGCACGCGAGCATCGCGGCTGATGCGTTCGATCAGGCCACGGCCACCGCGCGGCACGATGACGTCGACGAATTCCGGCATGCTGATCAGCGCGCCCACGGCTTCGCGGTCGGTAGTCTCGACCACCTGCACCACGGCTGCCGGCAGGCCGGCGGCGGCCAGGCCACGCTGGATGCAGGTGGCGATGGCGCGGTTGGAGTGGATGGCTTCGGAGCCGCCACGCAGGATGGTCGCGTTACCCGACTTCAGGCACAGGCTGGCGGCATCGATGGTCACGTTCGGGCGCGACTCGTAGATGATCCCGATCACCCCCAGCGGCGTGCGCATCTTGCCAACCTGGATACCGGATGGGCGGTAGCTCATGTCGCGGATGGCACCGACCGGGTCCGGCAGGCTGGCCACTTGGCGCAGGCCGGTGATCATGCCGTCGATACGCGCCGGGGTCAGCGCCAGGCGGTCGAGCAGCGCCGGCTCCAGGCCGTTGGCACGGCCGGCGGCCAGGTCCAGCTCGTTGGCAGCGGTCAGCTCGGCACGAGCGGCGTCCAGTGCATCGGCGGCAGCTTGCAGGGCGCGGTTCTTCTGCGCGGTGCTGGCACGGCCGATCACCCGGGAAGCCTCACGGGCAGCGCGACCCAGGCGGGTCATATAGTCAAGAACGGACTCAGTCATGGGTTCGGTGTCTTGGCGAAGGGGAAATCGGCTGATTATAACTGCCGCGCAGGTGTACGCCCAGCGGCGGGTGGCGGATGGTAGAAAATGGCTGGGGGCATTGTGTAGGAAAGATGTAACCGGGGTTATCGAAAAACCCACCATCTGTTGCGGCCTTTTCGCGGGCACGCCCGCTCCCACAGGGATTGCACAAGGCCTGGGACCTCCGAGGTACCTGTGGGAGCGGGCGAGCCCGCGAAAGGGCCGGCACTGCCAACATCCCACTCGATTCAGCCTCGATTAAGCCATTCATTGCTATCATCCCCGCCTCCCAACCGCGAACCGCCCGCATGCCAGCCTTGCCCGACAGCTTTTTCGACCGCGACGCCCAGACCCTGGCCAAGGCCCTGCTGGGCAAGGTCATCCGCCATCGCCACGGCGACCTGTGGCTGGCCGCGCGCATCATCGAGACCGAGGCCTACTACCTCACCGACAAAGGCAGCCACGCCTCGCTCGGCTACACCGAGAAACGCAAGGCGTTGTTCCTCGATGGCGGGCACATCTATATGTACTACGCGCGCGGCGGCGACTCGCTGAACTTCAGCGCCCACGGGCCGGGCAACGCGGTGCTGATCAAGTCGGCCTATCCTTGGCAGGACGCCCGCTCGGGGCCGAACAGCCTGGCACAGATGCAACTGAACAACCCCGATGCCAGCGGCAACCTCCGCCCGGCCGAGCGCCTGTGCGCCGGCCAGACCTTGCTGTGCCGGGCCCTGGGCCTGAAGGTGCCGCACTGGGACGCCCAGCGTTTCGACGCCGAGCGCCTGTACGTGGAAGATTGCGGCAACGTCGTGCCACGGGTGATCCAGGCCACCCGCCTGGGCATCACGCATGGCCGCGACGAGCACCTGCCCTACCGTTTCGTCGATGCCGAATACGCCCGTTTCTGTACGCGGAACCCGTTACGTCGTGGCCAAGTCGAAGGCCGCGACTTCTTCATTCTCGAACAAGGAAGCTGAACCATGGGCCAATGGCTCGACAGCCTGACCGGCTGGCTCAGCGCCAACCCGCAGTGGCTTGGCCTGGCAATTTTCCTGGTGGCCTGCATCGAGTGCCTGGCCATTGCCGGCATCATCGTGCCAGGCACCGTGCTGCTGTTCGCGGTCGCGGTACTGGCCGGCAGCGGCGCCTTCAGCCTGGGCGAAACGCTGCTGCTGGGCTTTCTCGGCGGCCTGGTGGGCGATGCCTTGTCGTACACGGTGGGCAAGTACTTCCACCAGAATATCCGCCGCCTGCCCCTGCTGCGCCACCATCCGGAATGGATCGGCAGTGCCGAGGCCTACTTCCAGCGCTACGGCATCGCCAGCCTGCTGGTAGGCCGCTTCATCGGGCCGCTGCGGCCGATGCTGCCGATGGTCGCCGGCATGTTCGACATGCCACTGCCGCGCTTCATCGCCGTCAGCCTGGTGGCCGGTGCCGGCTGGGCGGTGGCCTACCTGCTGCCCGGCTGGGCTACCGGCGCGGCCATGCGCCTGCCCTTGCCGGAAGGCTTCTGGCTGGATGCCGGGATCATCGCCGGGACCCTGGCTGTCATCATCGGGCTGAGCCTGAACACCAGCATTCGCGATCAACGCCACGGCACCCGGCTGATCGCCGGCATGAGTTTCCTGGCCTTGGCCGGGGTCTTCCTCGGCTGGCCCTACCTGCACGAATTCGACCAGGGCGTGATGACACTGGTGCAGGAACACCGCAGCCAGGCCATCGATGGCGCCGTGGTGCTGGTGACCCGGCTGGGCGATTTCCGCACCCAGTTGTTCCTCGGCGGCCTGCTGACGGGCCTGCTGCTGCTTGCCCGGCAGTGGCGGCATGCCATGTTCGCTGCGGGCGCGCTGATGGGTACGGCGCTTGCCAACGGCACGCTGAAGTGGCTGTTCGCCCGGGCCCGCCCGGAAGTGCTGAGTGACCCGCTGACCAGCTACAGCATGCCCAGCGGGCACAGTTCGGCGTCGTTTGCGTTCTTTCTGGTGATGGCGGTGCTGGCCGGGCGCGGGCAGCCGCCGCGGATGCGCCTGACCTGGGTGATGCTGGGCTGTATTCCAGCGCTGGCGATTGCCCTGTCACGGGTGTACCTGGGGGCGCACTGGCCGACCGACATCCTCGCCGGGGCCTTGCTGGCGTGCTGTGTGTGCGCGCTCAGCCTGGCACTGGTGCAGCGTCACCAGACCCTGCCAGCCTTGCCGCTGCGGGTGTGGTGGCTGGTGTTGCCGGCGTGTGTCGCATTGCTGGCGTTCTTTGCCATGCATGCGCTGCCGCAGGCTTTGCTGCGGTATCAATATTGATGTCGCCTGTACCGGCCTCTTCGCGGGCTTGCCCGCTCCTACAGGTACCGGCCCGAGAGGGCGCTATCTCTGTGGGAGCGGGCAAGCCCGCGAAGAGGCTGGTATAGGCAACACAGCACTTCAGGCAAACAGCTCTCCCTGAATCCGCTCCAGCAGCTTCTGGATTTCCCCCAACCGCTCCTGTGGCGAGTCGAGGGTCAGCAAATCCAGCTTGTCCTCTTCCATGAACGGCAGCAGGTACGCCAACTGGTTGGCCAACGCCTGGCGCCCGTCCACCGGGCGCGGCATGTCCAGGGCTTCGACCATCGGGTGTTCGCCCAGGGCCACCAGCAGCGCCAGCAGGTCTTCGTCCGCCTCGAGCAACGGGCTGTCCGCCTGCTCCGGCAGCCATTGCACCTGCCCCACCAGCAACTGGTCCTTCTGCACCTCGGTGCTTTCCAGGTTGAAGCGCCGCACACCTTCGACGCGGATACCCAGCAAGCCGTTATCCTGCTGCACGAAGTCACGGATCACCGCCTCGCAGCCGATCGAGGCAACCACCGGCGGCGCCTTGCCGACCTGCTCGCCTTCCAGGATGCACACCACACCAAAACCTTCGCCCCGTTTCATGCAGCGCCCGATCATGTCCAGGTAGCGTGCCTCGAAAATCTGCAAATCGAGGAAACAACCAGGAAACAGCACGGTATTGAGGGGAAACAGCGGTAGCGTCATCACAAGTCCTCAAGCCACCAGGCTGACCGCCAGCGGCAGGAACACCGCCGTGGCCACCCCCATCAGGCTCATCGCCAACGCGGCAAAGGCGCCGCATTCGTCACTTTCCTGCAGGGCCACCGAAGTGCCCACCGCGTGCGCGGTCACGCCCAGAGACATGCCGCGTGCCTCGGGGCTATGCACGCCAAAACGGCTCAGCAGCGCCGGGCCGAAGATTGCCCCGATCACCCCGGTAATCAACACGAACACCGCCGCCAGGGCCGCCACGCCGCCGATCTGCTCGGCCACCAGCATGGCGATCGGCGAGGTCACCGATTTCGGCGCCATGGTCATCAGGATCATGTGCTCGGCACCGAACCACCAGCCCAGCAACAGGCAGCACAGCGTGGCGAACAGGCCTCCGACTACCAGCGTAGTAAATGTGGGCCAGAACAGCTGCCGGATACGCCGCAGGTTGAGGTAGAGCGGCACGGCCAGGGCCACGGTGGCAGGCCCCAGCAGGATGTTCATGATTTCGGTGCTCTTGCGGTATTCGCGGTAGTCGATGCCACACACCAGCAACACGCCGATCACCAGCAGCATCGACACCAGTACCGGCTGCAGGAAGATCCAGCGGGTCTTCTCGTAGGCCGCCAGCACCACCTGGTAGGCCCCAAGCGTGATGCCGATACCGAACAAGGGATGATGAACGACCGCATCCAGTGCGCCTTGCCAGTCGAGCATCATGGCTGCTCCTCGCGCCGGCCCTGGCGGTGGATGAGCTTTTGCATCAACACGCCGACGAACACCAGGGTCACCAGGCAGGAGATCAGCAAGGCACCGGCAATGGCCCAGAAGTCGGCGGCGATATCCCTGGCATACACCATCACCCCCACCGCTGGCGGCACCAGCAACAGCGGCAGGTAGCGCAGCAGGCTGCTGGCGGCCTCGTTCAGCGGCTTGCCCACCTCACCACGGGCCATGAGGAAGAACAACAGCAGCAACAGGCCGATGATCGGCCCCGGCAAAAACGGCACCAACAGGTGGTTGATCGCCGTCCCCAGCAGCTGGAACAGCACCAGCCAGGTCAAACCACGCAACAGCATAAGCATCTCCCTCGGGCATGGCCGCCATTATAAGCACGTGCCGCCATATACCGATATTCGTCGAAAAGCGCGCAACTTGACTGAAACGGTTCGCCGTGCTGATCTTGCACTTTCGTACCAACTGACAACCTGGAGAGTCCGCGATGCCCCATGTACCGGTTACAGAGCTTTCGCAGTACGTTGGTAAGGAACTGGGCCACTCGGCCTGGCTGAAGATCGACCAGCAACGCATCAACCTGTTCGCCGAAGCCACGGGCGATTTCCAGTTCATCCATGTCGACCCGGAAAAGGCGGCGAAAACCCCGTTTGGCGGCACGATCGCCCACGGTTTCCTGACGTTGTCGCTGATTCCCAAGCTGATCGAGGACATCCTGGTCCTGCCGGAAGGGCTGAAGATGGTGGTGAACTACGGACTGGACAGTGTGCGGTTCATCCAGCCGGTCAAGGTCGACAGCCAGGTGCGACTGAAGGTGGATTTGGCCGAGGTGACGGAGAAGAGGCCGGGGCAATGGTTGCTCAAGGCGATTGCCACGCTGGAAATCGAGGGAGAAGAAAAACCTGCTTATATAGCTGAGTCGCTTTCCCTCTGTTTTGTCTGATACACCACAGTTTCTGTGGGAGCGGGCATGCCCGCGAAGCAAGCACCGCGGTGGATGGCACGGGCTTCGCCCGTGTTCGCGGGCGCGCCCGCTCCCACAGGGTGCATGCCAGGATTTCAATGTTGTGCAAGGCAGTAGCCCCAACGATGTCCGTGCCTGGCCTCCTCTACAAACCCACCGCACTCGCGTAAACTGCCAGCCTTCGCGCAGCCTAGGGCTGCCCCTGTCGATTTACCAAAGGTGCCCGCCATGCCCTGGCTGCAAGTACGCCTGGCCATCAGCCCGGAACAAGCCGAAACCTACGAAGATGCCCTGCTCGAAGTGGGTGCCGTCTCGGTCACGTTCATGGACGCCGAGGATCAACCGATCTTCGAGCCAGACCTCAACACCACCCCGCTGTGGTCGCACACCCACCTGCTGGCCCTGTTCGAGGCCGATGCCGATCCTGAGCAGGTATTCGCCCACCTGCGCCTGCTGACCGGCGCCGAGCTGCCCGAGCACCAGGCCGAGGTGATCGAGGACCAGGACTGGGAACGCAGCTGGATGGACAACTTCCAGCCGATGCGCTTCGGCCGCCGCCTGTGGATCGTGCCCAGCTGGCACGAGGCCCCGGAACAGGACGCGGTGAACCTGCTGCTCGACCCGGGCCTGGCGTTCGGCACCGGCACCCACCCGACCACCGCCCTGTGCCTGGAATGGCTCGACGGCCAGCAACTCGAAGGCACCCAGGTGCTGGACTTCGGCTGCGGCTCGGGCATTCTGGCCATCGCCGCGCTGCTGCTGGGCGCCCGTGAGGCGGTCGGTACCGACATCGACGTGCAGGCCATCGAGGCTTCGCGCGACAACGCCCAGCGCAACGGCATCGCCGATGAGAAGCTGGCGCTGTACCTGCCCGAGCACATGCCGGCCATGCAGGCCGACGTGCTGGTCGCCAACATCCTCGCCGGCCCGCTGGTGTCGCTGGCACCGCAACTGTCCGGCCTGGTCCGCCCAGGTGGCCTGCTGGCGCTGTCGGGCATCCTCGCCGAGCAGGGTGAGGAAGTGGCCGCGGCCTATGCCGCCGACTTCGAGCTGGACCCGATCGTCGTGCGCGACGGCTGGGTGCGCATCAGTGGTCGCCGCCGTTAAGCGGGCCTAGAATACTTTTCTGCACAGCTCCCGGATTGCCGCATGACCGACAGTTTCGTCACCCAGTGCCCGCATTGCCAGACCAGCTTTCGCGTCACCCACCACCAGTTGAGCGTGGCCCGCGGTGTAGTGCGCTGCGGCCACTGCCTGCAGGTGTTCAACGCCGCAAAGCAGCTGCTGGAGCAGAACCGCGCCGGCGGAGCCAGCGCACCTGTTGTGCCGGCACCGATGCCTGCCGTTCCTGCCGATCCGCTGGCCGAACCGGTGATCGCACCCGAGCCTGTCGCCAGCGAACCCGGCACCACCCCGGACGAGGACTGGGCGCTCACCAACCAGGCGTTGGACGCGCTCGACCTCGACATGGAACTGGAGCGCCTGGAGCGCCGCGGCCAACCGGCCACGGCTCGCCCGGCCAGCCAGGATGACGGCCTGCAGGCGCGGCGTGACGAACTGCACCCGGACGAACATGCCGACGACCTGTTCGGTACGGCTACCGATGAACCGTTCGAACCGCAACCGGCGATAGAAACCGCGCCCGTGCTGCGGGAGCCGGAGCCCTTGGAGCTGGACCTGGAGCCCGCCCCTGGCGAGCGTACCGAGCCGACGCTAGGCGGCAATCTGGACCTGGACATCGACGACGAGCCACCGGTACACCGTGCCGTCGAAATCGATGACCACCCCGAATTCAACGAACCGCTGCGTGCCAGCGATGATGAAGCCCCGGAACAGGGCCTGAGCGCCCGCGACGACGAGCCGCTGGAGCTGCACCTGTCGGCGCGCGATGACGAGCCTGTCGAGCCGCTGCCCGGCGAACGCCTGGAACCAGGCCTTGCCGGCAAAGCCGAGCGCCCGGCGCGCAAGGAGCCGCTGGTCGACGTGGTCGACGACCCGCTGCAACTGGGCTGGGAAAAGCCCGCACCCAACTGGGGCAAGCGCCTGCTGTGGGGCTTCCTGACCCTGCTGGCCGCTGGCTTGCTGGCGTTCCAGTACGTGTGGTTCCACTTCGATGAAATGGCCCGCCAGGACCAGTACCGGCCGCTCTTCCAGCAAGTCTGCCCGTTGGTCGGCTGCGAAGTCCCGACCCGCGTCGATATCGCCCGAATCAAGAGCAGCAACCTGGTGGTACGCAGCCACCCGGACTTCAAGGGCGCACTGATCGTCGATGCGATCATCTACAACCGCGCGCCGTTCGCCCAGCCGTTCCCGCTGCTGGAACTGCGCTTCGCCGACCTCAATGGCCAGCTGATCGCCAGCCGTCGCTTCAAGCCCAGCGAATACCTGTCCGGCGAACTGGCCGGGCGCGGCGAAATGCCCAGCCAGACCCCGATCCACATCGCCCTGGACATCCTCGACCCGGGGCCGAAGGCCGTCAATTACAGCCTGAGCTTCCGTTCGCCGGAATAACCACCAACCCTGTGGGAGCGGGCGTGCCCGCGAACACGGGCGAAGCCCGCGCCATCCATTGCGCCGCCTGCTTCGCGGGCACGCCCGCTCCCACAGGGGCCGCGCAAGGTCCTGGATCCTCCCCCATACCAAATGTCATAAGCCGACAACTGTTCAGATTTTATCCAAATCCATCTTTATCCGGTCACCGAGAGCGGGTATCATGCCAACCCTTTTTCGAACTCCAAGATTCGGCCCCACAACAGGGATCACCTATGTCGGCGGTACGCATCGGCCCATACACACTACGTAACAACCTGATCCTCGCGCCCATGGCCGGGGTCACGGACCAGCCTTTCCGTACACTTTGCCAGCGCCTGGGCGCCGGCATGGTAGTGTCGGAAATGGTCTCCAGCGACATGAGCCTGTGGAACAGCCGCAAGTCGAGCCTGCGCCGCATCCATGAAGGTGATCCCGAGCCACGCTCGGTGCAGATCGCCGGTGGTGATGCGCAGATGATGGCAGCGGCGGCAAAGGCCAACGTCGAAGCAGGCGCCCAGATCATTGATATCAACATGGGCTGCCCGGCAAAAAAAGTCTGCAACAAAGCCGCAGGCTCTGCTTTATTGAGAGATGAAGCCTTGGTCAGCGAGATTCTCCACGCCGTGGTCGGCGCCGTGGACGTCCCGGTGACCCTGAAGATCCGCACCGGCTGGGACCGGGCGAACAAGAACGGCCTGAACGTGGCGAGGATCGCCGAGCAGGCCGGCATCCAGGCGCTGGCGGTGCATGGCCGCACACGCGCCGACCTGTACACCGGCGAAGCCGAATACGACACCATCGCTGCCATCAAGCAGGCGGTGTCGATCCCGGTTTTTGCCAACGGCGATATCACCTCGCCAGAAAAGGCCCGGGCGGTGCTGGACGCCACCGGGGTAGATGGCCTGTTGATCGGCCGGGCCGCCCAGGGGCGGCCATGGATCTTTCGCGAGATCGAGCATTACCTGCGCACTGGCGAACACCTGCCAGCGCCGCAGCTGGAAGAAGTGGAACGCATCCTGCTGGAGCACCTGGCCGCGCTGCATGCCTTCTATGGCGATGTGATGGGCGTACGTATCGCCCGCAAGCACGTTGGCTGGTACCTGGCAACACGACCCGGCGGCAAGGAGTTTCGCTCCCGGTTCAACGCTTTGGAAGACACACAAGCGCAGTGCGCCAACGTTCGCGCGTTTTTCAGCGAACGTCGACAGAGCCTTGAGACAGAGGACGGACAAGGGGTGGCCGCATGACGATGATGACCGAGACATTTGTGAGTGGAACAACGCCCGTGAGCGACAACGCCAACCTGAAACAGCACCTCAACACGCCGAGCGAAGAGGGCCAGACCCTTCGCGACAGCGTCGAGAAGGCGCTGCACAACTACTTCGCCCACCTGGAAGGCGCGACCGTGACGGACGTGTACAACCTGGTGCTCTCCGAAGTCGAGGCGCCCCTGCTCGAAAGCGTGATGAACTACGTGAAGGGCAACCAGACCAAGGCCAGCGAGATGCTCGGGCTGAACCGAGGCACCCTGCGCAAGAAGCTCAAGCAGTACGACTTGTTGTAAGCCAGAATCCCAACCAGAAAAGGCGGCTCCCTGAACAGAGGCGCCTTTTTTGCTGACTCCACCGCGTTATTGGAACCCGAAATGACCGACCAGACTACCCGCCTGCCAGTCCGCCGCGCCCTGATCAGCGTCTCCGACAAGACCGGTATCCTCGAATTCGCCCGTGAGCTGCAGCAGCTCGGTGTCGAGATCCTGTCCACCGGCGGCACCTACAAGCTGCTCAAGGACAACGGCGTCAACGCGGTGGAAGTGGCCGACTACACCGGCTTCGCCGAAATGATGGATGGCCGGGTCAAGACCCTGCACCCGAAAATCCACGGTGGCATCCTCGGCCGTCGCGGCACCGACGACGCCATCATGAACGAGCACGGCATCAAGCCGATCGACCTGGTAGCAGTCAACCTGTACCCGTTCGAAGCCACCATTTCCAAGCCTGGCTGTGATCTGCCGACCGCCATCGAGAACATCGACATCGGCGGCCCGACCATGGTCCGTTCGGCTGCCAAGAACCACAAGGACGTGGCCATCGTGGTCAACGCCAGCGACTACGCCGGCATCGTCGAAGGCCTCAAGGCCGGTGGCCTGACCTACGCCCAGCGCTTCGACCTGATGCTCAAGGCGTTCGAGCACACCGCCGCCTACGACGGCATGATCGCCAACTACATGGGCACCATCGATCAGGCCAAAGAGACCCTGAGCACTGAAGACCGCAGCGAATTCCCGCGCACCTTCAACAGCCAGTTCGTCAAGGCCCAGGAAATGCGCTACGGCGAGAACCCGCACCAGAGCGCGGCGTTCTACGTGGAAGCGAAAAAAGGCGAAGCCAGCGTTTCCACCGCCATCCAGCTGCAGGGCAAGGAACTGTCGTTCAACAACGTGGCCGACACCGACGCCGCACTGGAGTGCGTGAAGAGCTTCGTCAAGCCGGCCTGCGTCATCGTCAAGCACGCCAACCCATGCGGCGTGGCCGTGGTACCTGAAGACGAAGGCGGCATCCGCAAGGCCTACGACCTGGCCTATGCCACCGACACCGAGTCGGCGTTCGGCGGCATCATCGCCTTCAACCGCGAGCTGGACGGCGAAACCGCCAAGGCCATTGTCGACCGCCAGTTCGTCGAAGTGATCATCGCCCCGAAAATCTCCCAGGCTGCCCGCGACGTGGTTGCCGCCAAGCAGAACGTACGCCTGCTGGAATGCGGCGAGTGGCCAGCCGAGCGCGCTGCCGGCTGGGACTTCAAGCGCGTTAACGGTGGCCTGCTGGTGCAAAGCCGCGATATCGGCATGATCACCGCCGATGACCTGAAGATCGTCACCAAGCGTGCGCCTACCGAGCAAGAGATCCACGACCTGGTGTTCGCCTGGAAAGTGGCCAAGTTCGTCAAGTCCAACGCCATTGTCTACGCCAAGCAGCGCCAGACCATCGGCGTCGGCGCCGGCCAGATGAGCCGCGTCAACTCCGCGCGCATTGCTGCAATCAAGGCCGAGCATGCCGGCCTGCAGGTGCAGGGCGCAGTCATGGCGTCGGACGCGTTCTTCCCGTTCCGTGACGGCATCGACAATGCGGCTAAAGTGGGTATCAGCGCCGTGATCCAGCCGGGTGGTTCGATGCGTGATGCCGAGGTGATTGCTGCTGCTGACGAAGCCGGCATCGCCATGGTCTTCACCGGTATGCGCCACTTCCGCCACTAATTACGCGGATCCCGGGCAAGCGGCGATCCTGTGGGAGCGGGCGTGCCCGCGAATACGATGGTGAATTCACCGCCGCATTCGCGGGCACGCCCGCTCCCACAGCGTTCCCCACCAGCCTCGGGATCACCTGAATCGAGGTTTTGACATGAAAGTTTTGATCATCGGCAGCGGCGGCCGTGAGCACGCCCTGGCCTGGAAAGTCGCCCAGGACCCACGCGTGGAGAAAGTCTTCGTTGCCCCGGGCAACGCCGGCACCGCCATTGAAGCCAAGTGCGAGAACGTCGCCATCGACGTGTGCGCCCTGGAGCAACTGGCTGACTTCGCCGAGAAGAACGTCGACCTGACCATCGTCGGCCCGGAAGCACCGCTGGTCATCGGTGTGGTCGACCTGTTCCGCAGCCGCGGCCTGGACTGCTTCGGTCCGACCAAGGGCGCGGCCCAGCTGGAAGGCTCCAAGGCCTTCACCAAGGACTTCCTGGCGCGTCACAAGATCCCGACCGCCGACTACCAGAACTTCACCGAAATCGAGCCGGCGCTGGCCTACCTGCAGGAAAAAGGCGCGCCGATCGTGATCAAGGCCGACGGCCTGGCCGCGGGCAAGGGCGTGATCGTCGCCATGACCCTGGAAGAAGCCGAAGCCGCCGTGCGTGACATGCTGGCCGGCAACGCCTTCGGCGATGCGGGCTCCCGCGTGGTGATCGAGGAGTTCCTCGACGGCGAGGAAGCCAGCTTCATCGTCATGGTCGACGGCCAGAACGTGCTGCCCATGGCCACCAGCCAGGACCACAAGCGCGTCGGCGACCAGGACACCGGCCCGAACACCGGCGGCATGGGTGCCTACTCCCCTGCCCCGGTGGTCACCGCCGAAGTGCACCAGCGCGTGATGGACCAGGTGATCTGGCCGACCGTGCGCGGCATGGCCGAGGAAGGCAACGTCTACACCGGCTTCCTCTACGCCGGCCTGATGATCGACAAGGCGGGCAACCCCAAGGTCATCGAGTTCAACTGCCGCTTCGGCGACCCTGAGACCCAGCCAGTCATGCTGCGCCTGGAGTCGAGCCTGGTGCTGCTGGTCGAGGCCGCATTCGCCAAGGCGCTGGACAAGGTCGAAGCACAGTGGGACCCGCGCCCGAGCCTGGGCGTGGTACTGGCTGCCGGCGGCTACCCGGGCGACTACGCCAAGGGTGACGTGATCAATGGCCTGGACGCTGCCGCGAAGATCGAAGGCAAGGTGTTCCACGCCGGTACCGCACTGAAGGATGGCAAGGTGACCACCAACGGCGGCCGCGTGCTGTGTGCCACCGCCATGGGCAGCACCGTTGCCGACGCGCAGCAGCAGGCTTACCGCCTGGCCAAGGAAGTAAGCTGGAACGGCAGCTTCTACCGCACCGACATCGGCTACCGGGCCATCGCCCGCGAGCGCGGTGAGCACCAGCAGTAAGTTGTACCGGGCTGCCGCAGCGCGCTCCAGCACCTTGCGCCTGCGGCATCCGGCTCGTCGACAGGGCCCCGAGGGGCCTTGCCTTCGACTTGGCGCGCCGCGCATAGTTAATACCCGGCACCTTGGCTAAGAAGGGATTTCGTAGTGCGTCGGCTTCGGATTGCCTCAGCTCTGATCGTCAGCTTGCTGACCTTGCTCTGTATGTTCCCGGCTGCGGCCGAACATGACGGAGGCTGGGCCGTTCTGCTCGACGAACAGGCCAACCTGCAACTGAGCGACGTGCGCTCCGAGCGTTACCGCAACCAGTTCAGCCCGCTGGTACTCGCCGACCTGGATGCCGCCCCTGCGGAACAGGCCCTGTGGCTGCACTACCGCCTGGAGCCCGGCGAGCAGGAACAACTGCTGCGGGTTTTCGCCCCAGACCTTTCTGGCCTGGACCTCTACGCCCTCGAGGGCGACAAGCTTCTGCGTCAGCTGCACCACGGGCGCCAGGCCGGCAATGCCAGCCCGACCCTGCGTGGCAGCGACCATGTACTGCCCCTGCCCAACAGCAAGCAACCCCTGGATATCTACCTGCGCCTGGTTTCCGAGCACCAGCTGCGCCCGGCCATCAGCCTGGAGCCTGCGGCCGTGGCAGCCTCCGACCAGCGCCAGCCGCTGCTGTTCGGCATGCTGTTCGGCGGCCTGGTGATGCTGATCATGCACAACCTGATCCGCTTCCTCTACAGCCGCTCCAGCACCACCCTGATCCTGGCGCTGTACCACGGCCTGATGCTGCTCAGCGGCCTGATCCTGCTGAACCTCAGCGGCCCCTGGTGGCACGTGTGGCACAGCGCGCAGACGCCCGCCGCATACCTGACGCTGGTCCTGGCCGGCCTGGCCGGGCTGTGCTTCACCCAGCATTTCTTCTCGCCATGCAACTCGCCACGGCTCAACCGCCTGCTGCAGGGGGAGATGCTGGTGGTCGGGTTGAGCGGGTTGGTGCTGCTGTTCGTCGACACCCTGCCCCTCAACCTGATGACCTACGCCCTGATGGCCCTGGGCAGCGTGAGCATGCTGCTGGTCAGCAGCTACCACTGGTACAAGGGCTATGCCCCCGCACGCCTGTTCAGCCTGGCCATGGTGGTGTTCAACCTCGGTGGGCTGGTGCTGCTGCCAGCGCTGCTGGGCCTGACCCGTACCTCGACGCCCTGGCTGCTGTGCATCCTGCTGGGGCTGACCGTGGCCAGCGGCCTGCTGCTCAACCTGGCAGTCAGCGAACGCCTGCGGCGCATGAGCGAAGAGCGCTTCAGCGCCAGCCGCGCCCTGGCCGCCAGCGATGCCGAAATCAACGCCAAGGCCGAGTTCCTGGCCAAGATCAGCCACGAAATCCGCACCCCCATGAACGGTGTGCTGGGCATGACCGAGCTGCTGCTGGGCACGCCGCTGTCGGTCAAGCAGCGCGACTACGTGCAGACCATTCACAGCGCCGGCAACGAACTGCTCACGCTGATCAACGAGATTCTCGACATTTCCAAGCTGGAATCCCGGCAGATCGAACTCGATGATGTGCAGTTCGACCTCAACGCGCTGATCGAAGATTGCCTGAACATCTTCCGCGCCAAGGCCGAACAACAGAACATCGAACTGATCAGCTTCACCCAGCCGCAGGTACCACGGGTGATCAGCGGCGACCCGACGCGCCTGCGCCAGGCCTTGTCGAGCCTGCTGGAGAATGCCCTGAAAAACACCGACCAGGGCGAGATCCTGCTGGTAGTGGCGCTGGACCAGCGCGGCGAGGTACCGCGCCTGCGCATCGCCGTGCAGGACAGCGGCGAACCGTTGCCCGCCGCTGACCGCGAAGCCCTGCTGCAGGCCGAGTTGCACAGCCACCACTTCCTGTCCAGCAACAAGCTGGGCGGCCACCTGGGGCTGGTCATCGCCAAGCAGCTGATCGGCCTGATGCAGGGCGAGTTCGGCATCAAGAGCAGCACCGGCATGGGCAACACCCTGTGGCTGACGCTGCCGCTGGACCCTTCGCGCCTGGAACAGCCACCGGCCGACCTGGACAGCCCGCTGCGCGATGCTCGCGTACTGGTGGTGGACGACAACGACACCTGCCGCAAGGTGCTGGTACAGCAGTGCAGTGCCTGGGGCATGAACGTCAGCGCGGTCCCGTCGGGCAAGGAAGCCCTGGCCCTGCTGCGCACCAAGGCCCATCTGCGCGACTACTTCGATGCCGTGCTGCTGGACCAGAACATGCCAGGCATGACCGGCATGCAGCTGGCCGCCAAGATCAAGGAAGACCCGAGCCTGAACCACGACATCCTGGTAGTGATGCTCACCGGCATCAGCAACGCGCCGAGCAAGGTCATTGCGCGCAACGCCGGGGTCAAGCGTATCCTCGCCAAGCCGGTGGCCGGCTACACGCTGAAAACCACCCTGGCCGAAGAACTGGCCCAGCGCGGCCGCGAGCAAGCCATACCAGCCAGTTTGCCCGGCATCCCCCAGGCACTGGACCTGCCCGGCGATTTCCGCGTGCTGGTCGCCGAGGACAACAGCATCTCGACCAAGGTGATCCGCGGCATGCTCGGCAAGCTCAACCTCGAGCCCGACACCGCCAGCAATGGCGAAGAGGCCTTGCAGGCGATGAAGGCGCAGCGCTATGACTTGGTGCTGATGGACTGCGAAATGCCGATACTGGACGGCTTCTCGGCCACCCAGCAGCTGCGCGCCTGGGAAGCGGCCAACCAGCGCCAGCGCACCCCGGTGGTGGCGCTGACCGCGCACATACTTGCCGAACACAAGGAACGCGCCCGCCTGGCGGGCATGGACGGGCACATGGCCAAACCGGTGGAACTGTCGCAGTTGCGAGAGCTGATCCAGTACTGGGCCAATCACCGGGAAGCCAAGGTGGATCCGGTGCACAGTTCCTGATCTGAGGCGCCTGTGCCGGCCTCTTCGCGGGTGAACCCGCTCCCACAGGGATAGCATTGCCTTCAGGCCTTATGCATTACCTGTGGGAGCGGGTTCACCCGCGAAGAGGCCGGCACAGGCTATCAACAGAATCTGCTGATAAACTCTGCCCAGCCATAACTGCCTGGACTAGCCCCCATGCTCCATGAGTTGTTCAGCGTCTACCTGAAAATGCTCGTGCTCTACAGCCCGTTCTTCGTGCTGTCGTGCTTCATCAGCCTGACCCGCGGCCACTCCAGCAAGGAGCGCAAGCAGCTGGCCTGGAAGGTGGCCATCGCCGCGCTGATCGCCAGTGTCCTGCTGTACCTGTTCGGGCGGGCGATCTTCGGTATCTTCGGCATCACCGCCGACGCCTTCCGCATCGGCGCCGGCAGCGTGCTGTTCATCTCGGCACTGGGCATGGCCCAAGGCAAGTCCGCGGTACAGGCCGACAACGTGCAGCAGGATGTCACCATCGTGCCGCTGACCATCCCGCTCACCGTCGGCCCCGGCACCATCGGTGCACTGCTGGTAATGGGCGTCGGCCACCCGCACTGGGACGACAAGCTGTTGGCCATCATCAGCATCGCCCTGGCCAGCTTTACCGTCGGCCTGGTGCTGTACCTGTCACACCGTATCGAGCGCATCCTCGGTGACCAGGGCCTGCAGATCGTCAGCCGGCTGATGGGGCTGTTCGTCTGCGCCCTGGCTGCACAAATCATCTTTACCGGTATCAAAGGCTACCTGGCGCCCTGACCATCGCCGGATTGAGGTAGAACCGATACTCCCCCTGCGCATCCTTGGTTTTCATCAATGCCTGCAGTTCATCTCGCTGGTGTTGGAAGCGCCCGTTATCCAGCTGCAAGGAAACGCCATTGAACCCGGCTTCGCCCTCCAGCGCCTTTTCGACCAGCAGCATGTCCTGAGAAATGCCGGCGATCGGCTTGTCGAATTGCAGGGTAATACTGCAAAGGTCGAGGGCCGGGCCCGGCCTGAGCAAGCCAAGCTCGATCACCAGCTGCGAACCCTGCGTGCAGAACTTAAGCTGGTGGCGAAAACCTTCGATCGATCGGCCCAGGCCGCTTCTTACTGCAGCCAGCACGGCCTCATGACGGATCGAGCGCATCTTCAGCCACGCCTCGAGTGGCTGTATCTGCGCGCTGCGCGCGGGTTGCCCCAACTGTTTCAGGTCATGCGTACTGGCCAGCTTGATCCAGCCCAGTTGCCGGTATGCCTCGCGATAGGCGTCATACCAGGCTTCATAGTTGTCAAAGCGTGACCCCGCATTCCTGTTGGCCACCAACTGGGCGTAAAGGATGGAGTCGAAGGCAGCCTGGCGTTGAATCTGGCCAGCGTCCGCGCGATACAGTAATGCCGTCCCGCCAATCAACATCAGTTGTTCAGCTGTTCTGTCCATTGCGTTGCCTCGTCACAAAGAGCCGAACAAGGCGGCGTTGCAACAACGCCGCCCTGCAATCAGAAGTCGTACTGGAGAACGTTCTCGACGCTGCGCACGCCGAGTTTGTTTTCCACGGTTTCGCGGACCTTGTCGTAGACGAAAGTGTTGAGGGTGAGAACAGCCATGCCGGCGTAGTACTCGGTCTTTTCCAGCTTCCACTGGATACCCAGGATGTCATCATCCAGTTGTGGGGCAGAGGCCTGGATGCAGCTCACCACCATGACCACATCGTTGTTGTCGGTTTCGACGCAGGCGGCCATCCCGACCATGCCCCTGACCTTGTTCTTGCGCTTGTGATCGACCACCTTGAGGTCATTTTCGACGGTGGTGAGTTTGTCGAAGGCCGCCTTGGCCAGCACACCCAACTTGGTACCACCCAGCACCGCATTACCGACCGCACCAATCGCCCGTACAGCGACAGCGCCTACAATGACAGACAGCTCGGCAGAGGTTTCCAGCTCGAAGGTGCGACGAGGGATGGTAAAACCAAGATCACGCATGACATCGATGAACCGGTCGTACCACTCCCTGCTCTGTTTTTCGGCATCGAAGGACTTGTCAGCCACCAAGGTGGCAAAGTGGAAGGCGTTCTTTACGTCATGACGGCTTTGCGAAGACATGCCTGCGCCGCAGGCCAGCAGGTTGCCTTCGACCAGGATGGCTGTGTCGGTTGCAGTGACTTGTGTTTCTGTGGACATGTGGAAACTCCTAGATGGTTGCGCCCCGAGTCAGGGGCGACCACCTTAGCCAGCGCGCCCAGGATGCAGCGCGCTGAAGGGTTTCCGGTGCAACTAGTCGGCCGACGGGTACCAACGCGGCGTGTAGGCCCACACCCCACCCGAGAGGCGAGGAAACACGCAGGTTGTAGATGAACCCACCAGCACCATGGTGCGCATGTCGACCATTTCCGGCAGCAGCTCGGCCAATGTGACGACCTTCAGCGTCTGCCCCGGCCTACCGATGTCACGGCCAAGGACTACAGGCGTGTTCCCCTCGCGGTGCCGACGCACGACCTCCAGCGCTACCCCGAGCTGGTGCGGCCTTGCCTTGGAAATCGGGTTGTAGAACGCCAGCACCAGGTCGGCCTGGGCCGCCAGGTCCAGGCGCTTTTCAATGATCGACCACGGCTTGAGGTTGTCCGACAGCGACATCACGCAGAAGTCATGCCCCAGCGGCGCGCCCGCCTGGGCGGCGGTCGCGAGCGAGGCTGACACCCCCGGCAGGATCTCGAGATCCACCCGGTGCCAGGCCGGCTCAGTGGACTCGTGCAGCGCTTCAAGTACCGCAGCTGCCATGGCGAACACACCCGGGTCGCCCGACGACACCACCACAACCGAACGGCCCTGGGCTGCCAGTTCGAAGGCATGCCGGGCACGCTGCATCTCTTCACGGTTGTCGGTGCAGTGCAGCACCTGGTCGTCACGGAACGGGCCGGCCATGCGCACGTAGGTTTCGTAACCGAGCACATCCTCGGCCCGCGCCAGCTCGGCCTTGACCGCCGGCACCATCAGCTCGGCTGCACCCGGCCCCAGGCCGATGACCGCCAGGCGACCCCGACGACGACCGATCTGCGCCACCTCGACCGGGGCAGGCGACACCGCGATGACCACATCTGCCACGTCGATCAGCTGCGCAGCAGGCAATGCCGCAGCAACCATCCCGGCCAGATCATGCGCCCTGGCAGCAAAGCGCAAGGCAACCCCCAGGGCCTGCGCGGCCTCGTGCAGGGCGTTGTCGGCCATGGCTTGCTCGTCGGCGAGCAGGCAGGCCACTGCAGGCTCGGCGATGCCGGCCTGCTGCAATGCCGCCCGGATACTGGCCAGGCTACCGCCAGCAACACCCACTACCACCGAGCGCGGGTGGATCAGCAGCTCGTCGCGGCTGGCCGGGCGGGCCTGGTGCCCCACATGGATGGTACGCCGAGCCGCCTCGCTGGCAGGCAACTGCGCCTGTTGCAGCCATGGCGCGTCACCTTCGATGCGCACCGCCTCGCCAGCCAGCAGGTCGGAGACAAAGCGCTTGCCTTGCTCGATATCCGCCAGCGCATAGCCCTGTGGCGGGTTCAGCAGACAGGTGCCGAAACGCAGCTCGCCGCTGGTGGTGATGGCCGCAGCAACGCCCAGTGCTTCAGCGATTTCACGCGCCATCACGTTCACACCGCCAAGGCCCCCGAGCAACGGCACTACGGCACTGCCGTCTTCGGCCACGGCCAGTACCGGTGGCTCGACACCTTTCTCGCTGAGCAGGCTGGCCAGGCTGCGGATGACGATACCCGCCGCGCACAGGGCGATGATCGGCGTGTTCTGCTGGTACAGCCCACGCAGGGTATCGCCGAACGCGGTGTAGCAAAGGTCGGCACCCTCGACCCGGCCTGCCAGGCCATGGATCGATGCTTGTGGATAACACTGCTGGATACGCTGCGCCGTGGCCAGGCTGCCCTGGCCAAGGATGACGATCGCCGGTGCCTGGTGCATGTTCAGCCCTGCCATTTTTCACCCGGCACGATGATCAGCGAGAAGTACGGCGACGACTGTGGGTCGACCTGGTCCAGCGGCACGATCTTCTGGTTGGCCATGGTCGCCCGCTCCACATACAGCGCGCGCCCGTCCAGGCCCAGTTCGGCCAGCACTTCGCGCACTTTGGGGAAGTTGCGGCCAAGCTTCATGATCACCGCCGCGTCGGCGTCGGCCAGGCGACGCTTGAGCTCTTCGGCCGGCAACACGCCAGACAGCACCGACAGGCTCTGGTTGCGATACACCAGCGGCGCGCCCAGTACCGAGGCGCCACCGAGCATCGAACAGACGCCGGGGATCACTTCGGCCTCGTAGCGCTGCGCCAGGCGGTCGTGCAGGTACATGTAGGAACCATAGAAGAACGGGTCGCCTTCACAGATCACCGCCACGTCGCGGCCGGCATCCAGGTGCTCGGCCACCTGCACGCTGGCCTCGTCGTAGAAGTCGCTGATCACCTGTTCATAGGACAGCGGCGCTGGCAGCGCTTCGGTGGTTACCGGGTAGACCAGCGGCAGCAAGGTCTGCTCGGGCTGCAGGTGCGCCTCGATGATGCCGAAGGCGTTGCCGCGCTTGCCCTTGGCCACGAAGTAGCCGACCACGGGCGCTTCACGCAGCAGGCGCAGGGCCTTGAGGGTAATCAGTTCAGGGTCGCCAGGGCCCACGCCCAGGCCCAGCAGACGTCCACGCGGCGCCATCATTCCACCTCCGTGGCGAGGGCGTTGACCGCGGCGGCGGCCATCGCGCTGCCGCCCAGGCGGCCTTGCATGATCACGAACGGCACGCCACGGCTGTCGGCGGCGAGCATCGCCTTGGACTCGGCGGCACCGACGAAGCCGACCGGGAAGCCGAGGATCAGTGCTGGTTTCGGGGCGCCGGCGTCGAGCATTTCCAGCAGGTAGAACAGTGCAGTAGGCGCGTTGCCGATCACCACCACACTGCCTTCCAGGTGCGGTCGCCACAGCTCCAGGGCCACGGCGGAACGGGTGTTGCCGGCGTCTTTCGCCAGGCCCGGTACGCTCGGGTCGCGCAAGGTGCAGATGACCTTGTTGTCGGCGGGCAGGCGGGCGCGGGTAATGCCTTCGGCGACCATGTGCGCATCACACAGGATCGGCGCGCCGTTCAGCAACGCCTCGCGCCCGGCCCGGCCGGCGCCTTCGGAGAACTGCAGGCCATCGATGGCGTCGACCATGCCACAGGCGTGGATCACGCGCACGGCGAGCTTTTCGAGGTCTGCGGGGATCCGCTCGAGTCGGGCTTCCTCGCGGATGATCCGGAAGGAATTGCGATAGATCTCCTGACCATCGCGGATGTAGTCAATCATCAAGGTGCTCCGTCGGCAGGTCGAGCATGGCGCCTGCTTCATTCAAGGTAAGGTCGGTGGCGCGCAGGGCGCCGAAGCCCGGCAGGCGCGCATCACGCAGGTACAGGTCGTAACGGCCCGGCGCGCGGGCCAGCAGGGTGGCCGGGGCAACATGGGCCACGGCGCAGGATCGGGGGCATCCGGACAAGTGCACGCTACCGGGCACGCCAGGGCCAAGCAGTGCGGCCAGGGTGACGGCGTCGGCCTTGGTCTCGCCCAGGGCCTTGGCACAGCCACTGGCGCCGGTACAGGCGCTTATGCGGGCCAGTGGCTCATGGTCGTGGCATAGCAGGCCCAGTGCGGACAACCCGGCCTGGGCGTGATCGATGTGTCGGGCTTGCAGGTTGGTCAGCACCAGGCTTTGCCAGGGGCTCAGGCGCAGGCTGCCATCGCCATGTTCACGGGCAACGCGCGCAGCGCCACGCAGCATGGCCGGGGTCAGGCGCCCCTGCGGCGGGGCAACGCCCAAGGCGACGCCCTGCGCCTGGGGCAGAACGCCCAGCCACGAGACGTTGCGGGGTGCACGCCGCCATGCGAGCACGGCGGCATCGCGGCGGAGGGCCAGGCCGAGCCCGTCGATGAAATCGGTTGCCGAACACACCTCGAGCAACTGGCGCATGCGCGACTGTGCCGGGGTGGCCAGGTCGAGGAAGCGCTCCAGCACCGCACGCACCAGTGCCAGGCCTTGTTCCGCCGGCACCGCGCCGAGCACCTGGCCGTCTGCCGGGCAACCCGCCAGGCCGAACGCCAGCCAGGTCTGCTGCTCCAGGCGCAGGGCCGACAGCCACAGGTCATGGGGGTGTTCGAGCATGGCCAGGTTTTCGCCGGCATCCAGCTGCACGGCGAACTTGGCCGACAACTGGTGAAAACGCGGGGTGCCTTCCAGCAGGTCGAGGATCTGCCCGGCCAGCGGCCGAGCGTCCAGCAGCATCGCCGGGTCATGCCCGGCCAGCGGGCTGAGCATCAGGTTGCGCACATCGTCACCGGCGGCATCACGTGGGCCCAGGCCAGCAGCGAGCAGTGTCTCGACCAGGCCGCGATGCTCGCTGCCGATGCCGCGAATCTGCAGGTTGCCGCGGTTGGTGGCCTCGATCACGCCACCGGCGAAACGCTCGGCAGCCGCCGCCACTGCGTCGGCCTGGTCGGCCAGCAGCAGGCCGCCCGGCAGCTTGATGCGGCAGATGCCGCCATCACGGGCACTGACGATGCGCCACAACCCCGGGCAGGCCGAGGGACGGGGCGATACATGGGAGGGATGGGCCTGGGTCAAAGGGGCGTCCGGCAATCTGTGAAAATGCGCTTGAGTGTAGAAGGCGCGGTATTATGCCTGCTTTGTCCGGCGGCATGAAAAGCCGGTGGTCGAGCATCATCGACGATCGAGTAGAAATTCAGGACCGCGTCGCCTTCTTCGCGGGCCCGCCCGCTCCCACAGGATCACCGCTGCCCTCAACGGCTGCGCTGTACCTGTAGGAGCGGGCGAGCCCGCGAAGGGGCGCGCAGCGGCCCCAAAAAATGGCGGAATGAAATACATGGCACCCTGGCTGACAGTAGTAGGTATCGGCGAAGACGGCTTCAGCGGCCTGGGCAAGCAGGCCCGGCGCGCGCTGCTGGGCGCTGCGCGGATCTTCGGCAGCCCGCGCCAGCTGGCCTTGCTGCCACGCTGCGTGGCCGGCGAACGGCTGGTCTGGCCAAGCCCGTTCTCGCTGGCCTCGGTACTGGCCCTGCGCGGCCAGCCGGTATGCGTGCTGGCCAGCGGCGACCCGATGTTCTACGGCGTCGGCGCCAGCCTGGCGCGCCAACTGCCCGCCGCTGAAATACGCGTGCTGTCGATGCCCTCCTCCTGCGCCCTGGCCGCCGCCCGCCTGGGCTGGCCGCTGCAGGACGTGCAAGTGGTATCGCTGGTCGCTCGGCCCCTGGCAGCGCTCAATGCCCACCTGCACAGCGGCGTGCGCCTGCTGGTGCTGAGCAACGACGGCGACAGCCCGGCAGCAATTGCCACGCAGCTGCGCGAGCGGGGCTTCGGGCCAAGCCGCCTGCGGGTCTTCGAACACTTGGGTGGCGTGGACGAACGCGAGTTGGCCGGCACCGCCCAGGACTGGCCGCACAGCAACGTCGCCGCGCTGAACCTGGTAGCCATCGAGTGCCTGGCCACGCCCGAGGCGCCGCGCCTGCACCGGCTGGCCGGGTTGCCGGACAGCGCCTTCCGGCATGACGGCCAGCTGACCAAGCGCGACGTCCGCGCCATCACCCTGGCCCGCCTGGCACCACAGCCCGGCGAACTGCTGTGGGACGTGGGCGCCGGCTGCGGCTCGATCGGCATCGAATGGATGCGCGCCCACCCGGCCTGCCGCGCCTTGGCCATCGAGGCCGACGAAGGCCGCCAGGGCTTCATCGAACACAACCGCGATGCGTTGGGTGTACCCGGCCTGCAACTGGTCCGCGGCAAGGCACCAGCGGCGCTGGAGGGCCTGGAGCAACCGGATGCTGTCTTCATCGGTGGCGGCGTCACCCGCGAAGGTGTGCTCGACCTGTGCTGGGCAAGCCTGCGCCCCGGCGGCCGGCTGGTAGCCAATGCGGTGACCCTGCAAAGCGAACTGGCCCTGGCGCATTTCCGTGAACGCCACGGTGGCGAGCTGACCCGCATCCATGTCGCCCATGCCCAGCCATTGGGCGCGTTCGACACTTGGCGCCAGGCGCTGCCGATCACCTTGCTGGACGTGGTGAAACCCGCCGATGCGTGAAGAAACCCGCGAACAGCCCGCCCCCCTGCGCAGCGGCCTGACCACCGGCAGCTGCGCCACTGCCACCAGCCTGGCGGCAGCGCGCTTGCTGCTGGGCGGCGAGAGCAGCGACGCCGTCAGCATCACCCTGCCCAAGGGCAAGGTGGTGCAGATGCGCCTGGAGTTCTGCCGCCTCACCAGCCAAGGTGCCGAAGCGGGCACGCTCAAGGACGCCGGCGACGACCCGGACGTGACCCACGGCGCCCTGCTCTATAGCCAGGTTCGCCTGCTGGCCGAACCGGGCATCCGTTTTGTCGCCGGCACCGGCGTCGGCACCGTGACCCGCCCGGGGCTGGTGCTGGCGGTGGGTGAGCCGGCCATCAACCCGGTGCCACGGCGCATGATCAGCGACCACCTGCAACGCCTGGCGGACGAATGCAGCTATCCCGGCGGCTTCGAGGTGACGGTCAATGTGCAGGGCGGCGAGCAACTGGCCCTGAAGACCATGAACCCGCGCCTGGGCATTCTCGGCGGTCTGTCGATCCTCGGCACCAGCGGCATCGTGCGGCCGTTTTCCTGCGCGGCCTACATTGCCTCGATCCACCAGGGCATCGACGTCGCCCACACCAACGGCTACACGCATATCGCCGCATGCACCGGCAACGCCAGCGAGGACACCATGCGCCGCGTCTATGGCCTGCCGGAAATAGCCCTGATCGAAATGGGCGACTTCGTCGGTGCGGTGCTCAAGCACCTGCGCAAAGTACCGGTGCCACGCCTGACCCTGTGCGGCGGTTTCGGCAAGATCAGCAAGCTGGCTGCCGGGCACATGGACCTGCACAGCCGTCATTCCAGCATCGATCTGCCGCAACTGGCCGGCTGGGCGGCGGACATCGGCGCCGACGCAGCGCTGCAGGCATCGATCATTACTGCCAACACCAGCCAACAGGCCCTGGCACTGGCCCATGCGGCCGGCATTCCCTTGGGTGACGCGGTGTGCGCCCACGCCCTGGCCTTCGCCCGCAGCGTGGTGCCGGCGCAGGTGCAGGTGGAGGTGTTCGCCATCGATCGCCAGGGTGGCATCGTCGGCCGGGCGGGTGTGCAATGAACGGGCGCATCCTGCTGCTGGGCGGCGTCACCGAAGCCCTGGCCATCGCTCGCCGCCTGGGCCCGCAGCATGTCTACAGCCTGGCGGGCATCGGCCGGGTGCCGAAGGACCTGCAATGCCAGGTTCGGGTCGGCGGCTTTGGCGGTGCCGAAGGGCTGGCGAACTACCTGCACGATGCAGGCATCACGTTGCTGATCGATGCTACCCATCCCTATGCCGCGCAGATCAGCCGCAACGCGGCCAACGCCGCACGCTTGGCCGGTATTCCGTGCTGGGCCTTGCGCCGCCCGGCCTGGCAGACACAAACGGGGGACGACTGGCGCGAGGTCGAGGACTGGGCGGGGTTGATCGAGGCACTCAAGCCGTTTCGCAGGCCATTGTTCACGCTGGGGCGTGAGCCGCTGCAACATCTGGACGAGATACCGCTGGAGCAGTTCTGGACCTTGCGTGCGCTGGAGGCGTGCCCTGGCAATGATCGCTGCGAAGTGATTGGCGCGCGCGGGCCGTTCCATATCGACGATGAGCGGGCGTTGTTCCAGCGCCGCAAGATCGATGTACTGATCAGCAAGAACAGCGGCAGCGTGGCGACCGAACCGAAGCTGGAAGTGGCGCGGGAGCTGGGGATACCTGTGCTGATCCTGAAGCGACCGGCTTTGCCGGATGTGGACCGGGCATTCGACTCGCCAGCCGACCTGGCTGCGGCACTCGACCTGCGCGGATAACAAATTCCGTAAGCGCACCGCAGATCCCTGTGGGAGCGGGTTTACCCGCGAAGAAATCAACGCGGTGCATGGCACCGGCTTCGCCGGTGTTCGCGGGTGAACCCGCTCCCACAGGGGACGCGGCAACTTTCATGTATTTGCACAGGACAGTTGCTCCTACAGCCATTTCGGACTTTTCTTTCAAACCATGAAGTGGCCATGTGCCGCACTGCTACCTTAAACTCGGCACTCCCTCCCGGAAGGCGCTACCCATATGGAAATGCAATGGTGGATCTGGCTGGTCTTCGGCATCGCGCTGATCCTGCTCGAACTGGTCCTGCCGACGTTCTTCATCCTCTGGTTCGGCATCGGCGCCGTGCTGGTGTCGCTCATTTCGCTGGCCGTCCCCAGCCTGCAACTGGACATGCAGGTGCTGCTGTGGGTGCTGATGTCGTCAGTCACCACGGCACTGTGGTTCAAGCTGTTCCGGCGCAAGCAACCAGACGTGCGCTGGACCGCCGAAAGCGTGATCGGTGAAGTGGGGCTGCTGACTGCTGGTGTATCGGAGTTCCAGAAAGGCCGAGTGCGCTTCCAGAAGCCTATCCTAGGCAACGAGGAATGGACCTGCGTCGCCAACAGCGAGATCGCGGCCGGCGAGCGGGTACGCCTGACCGCCATCGAAGGGAACACCGCCCGGGTCATCCGGGCCTGAATCCGCACTAAAAGGAATTTCGCATCATGACCAGCCTCATCGTCGTCGTCGCCATCGCCCTGTTCGTCCTGATCACCGTGTTCAAGGGGGTGCGCATCGTGCCCCAGGGCGAGGAATGGGTCGTCGAGCGCCTGGGCCGCTACCAAAGCACCCTAAAGCCCGGCCTGAACATCGTCATCCCGTACATGGACGTGGTCGCCTACCGCCTGCCGACCAAGGACATCATCCTCGATGTGCAGCAGCAGGAAATCATCACCCGGGACAACGCGGTGATCGTCGCCAACGCCCTGTGCTTCGCCAAGGTGGTCGACCCGCAGAAGGCCTCCTATGGCGTGCAGGATTTCTCGTTCGCCGTCACCAGCCTGACCATGACCTCGCTGCGCGCCATCGTCGGCGCCATGGACCTGGACGAAGCGCTGTCCAGCCGCGAGCAGATCAAGGCACGCCTGCGCGAGGCGATGTCCGAGCAGACCGAAGACTGGGGCGTGACCGTACGCTCGGTGGAAATCCAGGACATCAAGCCCTCGGAGAACATGCAACTGGCCATGGAGCGCCAGGCGGCAGCAGAGCGTGAGCGCAAGGCCGACGTGACCCGTGCCGAAGGGGCCAAGCAGGCGGCGATCCTGGAAGCAGAAGCACGCTTGCAGGCTGCCAGGCTGGATGCCGAAGCGCAGATCAGCCTGGCAGAGGCCTCGGCGCGGGCGATTACGCTGGTCAAGGACGCGGTCGGCAACGAGACCGTGCCGGCGATGTACCTGCTGGGCGAGCGCTATGTGGGGGCGATGGAGAACCTGGCGGGCAGCAGCAATGCCAAGGTGGTGGTGCTGCCGGCGGACCTGCAAGAGACCGTGCGTGGGCTGATGGGGCGTGGCAAGGCTTGAGGGTACCTTTGCCTTCATCGCCGGCAAGCCAGCTCCCACAGGGACCGCACAAATTTAAAGGCCTGTGGTAAACCTGTGGGAGCTGGCTTGCCGGCGATTGGGCTGCAAAGCAGCCCCTCGAAGGGCCCGGCCTGCGTCACTTCACCGCACCCCGCCATTTTTACCTATACTCCGCCTTACAATAACCACCACGATTCCTGACCGGATCTCTCCATGCCCCCACGTCGGCACATCGCCTGGATAGCCTGCCTTGCAGTGCTGTTCAACCTGCTGGCCATGCCGCTGTCTTCCGCCGCGCCCAAGGGCCCGGCCGAGCAGCTGCTGTGGGGGGCCTTCTGTTCCAGCATGGCCAACAAGGCCAAGGTCGACGTCCAGGCCCTGGCCAAGATCGACCTCGGCCCGCAAAGCGACGACAGCGCCAGCATGATGAATTGCTGGTGCTGCTCCGGTGCCGCGCCACTGCTGGCCCTGCCCGGCTACCCGCCGCAGCTGCACAACCCGCCGATACTGCTCGCCGGCCTGCTGCCGCCACCCGCCGACTACCACGCCACGCCGCGCCAACTCTGGCCGGCGCTCAACCCCCGTGCCTCTCCGCTGGCCTGAGTTCTTCACGCTGTCTGCCTGAACCTGAACAGAAACGGAGATTCACCATGCTCAAGCACGCCCTCGTCATGGCCGCCCTGCTGCTGCCCGGCGCCTTTGCCAATGCCCACGAATACAGCGTGGGTGACCTGCACATCGCCCACCCCTGGTCACTGCAGCTGCCCCCCAACGCCCCCAACGTCGCGGCGTATTTCGTGGTGCACAACAATGGCCAGGCCGACGACCGCCTGCTCGGTGTCGACAGCCCCATCAGCGATGACGCACAACTGCACGAGCATGCCATGAGCGCCAGCGGTGCCATGAAGATGCAGCAGGTGCCCAGCGTGGTGGTGCCCGCTGGCAAGGACCTGACCTTCGCCCCCAGCGCCTACCATGTGATGCTGATGCAGCCCAAGGACCGCAGCCTGCTCAGCGACGGCAAGCGCTTCCCGCTGACCCTGCACTTCGAAAAGGCCGGCGATATCACCGTTGATGTGGCCGTGCAGAAGCAGGCGCCGACGGACCAGCCGCAAGCCCACGAACACGCGCACTGATCACCCGCTGAAAGGCACTCGCCATGAGCCTGCCGCGCCACAGCATCAGTCGTACCACCCGCCCTGACCGCAGGCGCGCCGGTGGCGGATGGCTGAGCCTGTTCGCCATGTGGATGATCTTCATCGGCCCGCTGATTTCCCAGTCGATGCCGATGGACCACCACGCCGGCATGAGCATGCCGATGGACATGCCGATGGCCACCGCCCATCAGCATGGCGGCGACACCCATCACGGCCAGGCTGGAGATGGCCAGCTGCATGTGATGTGGGAAAAGTGCGGTTACTGCAGCCTGTTGTTCAACTGCCCGGCCCTGCCCCAGGCCCTCAGCCCGCTCAGTGCCGGCAGCGTCGTACCCACCACCCACCTGTTCGCACCCACGCGCCAGGGCCATGCCCGGCAGGCTGTATTCCCCGGCGCGCGCAGCCGCGCCCCTCCTTCCTCGGTCAACGTCTGAACCCACATTTTTTGCGCACGGAGCCAGGAGGCTTCGCGCTGACTCATGACTGATCGACTGGAATCATTATGTCCGGCTGCACCCCTGTTTTTGCCTTGTCCCTGCGTGGGACCATCGCCGCCGTGTGCGGCTCGCTGCTCGCGCCGGTGGCCCTGGCCGCCGACCCAGGCCATGAAGGCCATGCACACGACGCCCCCGAGCTGAGCCCGACGGTGATCACCGCGGTGGCCCCGAGCTCGCCGCTGACCGTGGTCACCAACCCGAAAGACCCGCGCCAGCCGGTACCGGCCAGCGATGGCGCCGACTACCTGAAGACCATCCCCGGCTTCTCGGCCATCCGCGCCGGCGGCACCAACGGCGACCCGGTACTGCGCGGCATGTTCGGCTCGCGCCTGAACATCCTCACCAATGGCGGCCTGATGCTGGGCGCCTGCCCCAACCGCATGGACGCCCCCACGTCGTACATTTCGCCGGAAACCTACGACCGCCTGACCGTCATCAAAGGCCCGCAAAGCGTGATCTGGGGCCCGGGCGGCTCGGCGGGCACCATCCTCTTCGAGCGCGAGCCGGAGAAGTTCGGCACCCTCGGCAGCCGGGTCAATGCCAGCCTGCTGGCCGGCTCCAACGGACGCTTCGACAAGGTGCTGGACACTGCCGTCGGCAACGACCAGGCCTACGCCCGCTTCGTCGGCAACCAGTCGCGCTCGGACGACTACCACGACGGCGGTGACAACACCGTGCCGTCACGCTGGGACAAGTGGAACGGCGATGTCGCCCTCGGCTGGACCCCCGACCAGGACACCCTGCTGGAACTCACCGCCGGCAAGGGCGATGGCGAGGCCCGCTATGCCGGCCGCGGCATGGACGGCTCGCAGTTCAAGCGCGAAAGCCTGGGCCTGCGTTTCGAAAAGTCCAACCTCGGCGAGGTGCTCGACAAGGTCGAGGCGCAGGTCTACTACAACTACGCCGACCACGTGATGGACAACTACAGCCTGCGCACGCCTTCGGGCAGCGGCATGATGGGCATGCCGATGGTCAGCAACGTCGACCGCCGCACCATGGGCGCACGCATCAAGGCCACCTGGCGCTGGGCCGACGTGCAATTGATCGGCGGCATCGACGCGCAGACCAACGAACATCGCAAGCGCGGTGGCATGGGTGTGGACGCGCACAAGGGCCAGGCCTGGACCAAGGACGCCGACTTCCACAACTACGGTGCTTTCGGCGAGCTGACCTGGTACGTCAGCGGCGAGGACCGGTTGATCAGCGGTGCCCGCCTGGACCGCGCCTCGGCCCGCGACTTCCGCGCGACCAGCGCCACCAACGGCAACACCCGCGCCGACACCCTGCCCAGCGGTTTCGTGCGCTACGAGCACGACCTGGCTGCGCTGCCAGCCACCACCTACATCGGCCTCGGCCATGCGCAACGCTTCCCCGACTACTGGGAGCTGTTCTCGGCGGGCGGCCCCACCGGCTCGGTCAATGCCTTCGACAGCATCAAGCCGGAGAAGACCACCCAGCTCGACTTCGGTGTCCAGTACCGCGACGAGCGCATGGAAGCCTGGGCTTCCGGCTACGTGGGGCAGATCCGCGACTACATCCTGTTCGACTACCAGGGGATGAGCTCCCGGGCCCGCAATATCGACGCCCGCATCATGGGCGGCGAACTGGGCGCGGCCTACCAGCTGACGGAAAACTGGAAGGCCGACGCAACGCTGGCCTACGCCTGGGGCAAGAACAGCAGTGACGGCACAGCACTGCCGCAAATGCCGCCTCTGGAAAGCCGCCTGGGCCTGACCTACAGCCGCGATGTGTGGAGCGTCGGCGCACTGTGGCGGCTGGTGGCGGCGCAGAACCGCATCGCCGAGAACCAGGGCAACGTGGTCGGCAAGGACTACGACAAGAGCGCCGGCTTCGGCGTGTTCTCGCTCAATGGCGCCTACAAGGTAAGCAACCACCTCAAGCTCAGCGCGGGGGTCGACAACCTGTTCGACAAGACCTACGCCGAGCACTTGAACCTGGCCGGGAACGCCGGGTTCGGCTACCCGGCAACCGATCCACAGCCGGTCAATGAGCCAGGCAGGACCTTCTGGACCAAGGTCGACTTCAGCTTCTGACAACAACGGGCGCGGCGCAGATCGCGCCCCTTCTGCTGGTCAAACAGGAGGTTCCCATGAGAGGAACACGCATCAACTTCTACAACCTGGCCTGGCGTTGGCACTTCTATGCGGGGCTGTTCGTGGCCCCGTTCATGATCCTGCTGGCAATTACCGGGATCATCTACCTGTTCAAGCCGCAGCTCGACCCGCTGCTGTACCGCGAGCTGATGGTGGTCGAAGCCGGCCACCACCGACAGGGCGCGGACACGATGCTGGCCGAGGTGCGCAAGGCCTACCCCGAGGGCCACGTTGGCCAGTACCTGCCGCCGCTGGACGCCGAACGCAGCGCACAATTCGTGGTACATGACGCCGGACGCGAACTGAACGTGTTCGTCGACCCCTATAGCGGCAAAGTCCTCGGCGAACAGGATGGCAAGCAGAACCTGCAGGCCATCGCCCGCGCCCTGCATGGCGAACTGATGGTCGGCACGGTCGGTGACCGCCTGGTAGAACTGGCCGCGGGCTGGGGCATCGTGCTGGTGGTGTCGGGCCTGTACTTGTGGTGGCCACGCGGGCGCAATGGTGCTGGCGTGCTGTGGCCACGGCTGTCGGCACGCGGCCGACTGTTCTGGCGCGACCTGCACGCGGTAACCGGTTTCTGGGGCTCGGCCTTGTTGCTGCTGATGCTGGTCAGCGGCATGACCTGGACCGGCCTGTGGGGCAAGCAGTACGCCGACTTGTGGAACCGCTTTCCGGCGGCCATGTGGAATGACGTGCCCAAGTCGGACCAGCAGGCGGGTGAACTCAACAGCGCGCACCGCCAGACTGTGCCCTGGGCGATGGAAAACACGCCGATGCCGCAGTCCGGTGCACACGCCGAACATGCCGGGCATCACATGATGTCGAGCGCGCCGGCAGCGCCACAGATAAGCCTGCAGCAGGTCGAAGACATCGCTACCGCGCGCCAGGTCGAACCGGGTTACAGCATCACCGCGCCGACCACGGCCGATGGCGTGTTCACCATCGCCGTATTCGCCGACGACCCGCGCAACGACGCCACCCTGCATGTCGACCAGTACACCGGCAAGGTGCTGGCCGATGTGCGCTGGCAGGACTACAGCCCGGTCGCCCGTGCCACCGAGCTGGGTGTGATGCTGCATGAAGGCAAGATGTTCGGGGCGTTCAACCAGATCATCATCCTGCTGGTGTGCCTGATGATCTTGCTGGGCTCGGTGAGCGGGCTGGTGATGTGGTGGAAGCGCAGGCCGGCCGGCGGGCTGGGTGTGCCGCCGCTGCGCCATGACTTGCCGCGCTGGAAGGCGGCGGTGGGGGTGATGCTGGTGCTGGGGTTGATGTTCCCGCTGGTGGGGGTGTCGATGGTGGTGATGTGGCTGGTGGATAGCCTGGTGGTAAGGCGCGGCCGGGTGCTGGCCAGCGCTTGAGTTCTGGCCTGTACCGGCCTCTTCGCGGGCTTGCCCGCTCCCACAGGGTCACCACAGATTTCGAGGCCTGTGGTGCACCTGTGGGAGCGGGCAAGCCCGCGAAGAGGCCGGCAAAGGCACAACACTGCTCCCCAAAAGTCGAGTCGATCTGTCGCGCCCCGAACTGGAACGCGCGTGTTAGCCTAGCCGGCTACCTCTGACAAGACGACCGACTGTCCAACGGAATGCAGCCTATGACGCAAACCTCACCCACAGCGCCAGATGAACAGCATCTGCAGCGCAACCTGACCAACCGCCACATCCAGCTGATCGCCATCGGTGGCGCGATCGGTACCGGCCTGTTCATGGGCTCGGGCAAGACCATCAGCCTGGCCGGGCCGTCGATCATCTTCGTCTACATGATCATCGGCTTCATGCTGTTCTTCGTCATGCGCGCCATGGGCGAACTGCTGCTGTCGAACCTCAACTACAAGTCCTTCATCGATTTCTCCGCCGACCTGCTCGGCCCCTGGGCGGGCTACTTCACCGGCTGGACCTACTGGTTCTGCTGGGTAGTCACCGGCATCGCCGACGTGGTCGCGATCGCGGCCTATACGCAGTTCTGGTTCCCCGAACTGCCGCAGTGGATACCGGCGCTGACCTGCGTAGGGCTGCTGCTGTCGCTGAACCTGGTGACGGTGAAGATGTTCGGTGAAATGGAATTCTGGTTCGCCCTGATCAAGATCGTCGCCATCATCGGCCTGGTCGTCACCGGCCTGTACATGGTCATCACCGGCTTCACCTCGCCCAGCGGGCGCACCGCGCAACTGGCCAACCTGTGGAATGACGGCGGCATGTTCCCCAATGGCCTGATGGGCTTCTTCGCCGGCTTCCAGATCGCCGTGTTCGCCTTCGTCGGCATCGAGCTGGTAGGCACCACCGCCGCCGAAGCGAAGAACCCGGAACGCACCCTGCCACGGGCGATCAACTCGATCCCGGTACGGATCATCGTGTTCTACGTGCTGGCGCTGATCGCGATCATGGCCGTGACCCCATGGCGCGACGTGGTGCCGGGCAAGAGCCCGTTCGTGGAGCTGTTCGTGCTGGCCGGCCTGCCGGCGGCGGCGAGCATCATCAACTTCGTGGTGCTGACCTCGGCGGCCTCGTCGGCCAACAGCGGCGTGTTCTCCACCAGCCGCATGCTCTACGGCCTGAGCCAGGAGGGTGACGCACCCAAGGCGTTCGAGAAACTGTCGAGCCGCTCGGTACCAGCCAACGGCCTGTACTTCTCCTGCACCTGCCTGCTGCTGGGCGCAGTGCTGATCTACCTGGTGCCGAACGTGGTCGAGGCATTCACTCTGGTCACCACCGTTTCGGCGGTGCTGTTCATGTTCGTCTGGACACTGATCCTGCTGTCGTACCTGAAGTACCGCAAGCACCGCGCGGCACTGCACCAGGCCTCGAAGTACAAGATGCCGGGCGGGCGCTTCATGTGCTACGTGTGCCTGGTGTTCTTTGCCTTCATCCTGGTGTTGCTGAGCCTGGAGGACGATACCCGCGCGGCGTTGCTGGTGACGCCGATCTGGTTCGTGCTGCTGGCGGTGACCTATCAGGGTGTGCGCAGCAAGCGCCATCCGCGCACGGCAGTGCGTAACGGCTGATGACCCTGGGGGCTGCTCTGCAGCCCTTTCGCCGGCAAGCCAGGCTCCCACCTCGACCGCATCGACCTCAAGTCATGCGTTATCAACTGTCTTGTGTTGCCTGTACTGGCCTCATCGCCGGCAAGCCAGCTCCCCCAGGGACAGCGCATGGCTCGAGGCCGATGCGGTCGAGGTGGGAGCTGGCTTGCCAGCGATGGGCCGCACAGCGGCCCCAATCCTGTGCACACAAATCCATCAGGCACCAACCTGGATCCAACCAACGCCCCAACACCTCGCACAACCCCTCTATTGCGCACCTTCCGCCGTTAGGCACACCCCTTGCAACACCCCTCCCCGCTTGCCCAACACATAAAAACTCAGCGGAGAGAGCACATGAAGCGACGCAGTCTGATCAAGGCCTTCACCCTTAGCGCATCGATTGCCGCAATGGGCCTGAGCTGGAGCATCCAGGCCGCCGAAACCATCAAGGTCGGCATCCTGCATTCGCTGTCGGGGACCATGGCCATTTCCGAGACTTCGCTCAAGGACATGGCGCTGATGACCATCGAGCAGATCAACGCCAAGGGCGGCGTGAACGGCAAGCTGCTCGAACCGGTGGTGGTCGACCCGGCCTCCAACTGGCCGCTGTTCGCCGAAAAGAGCCGACAGCTGCTGACCCAGGACAAGGTGGCAGTGGTGTTCGGCTGCTGGACCTCGGTGTCACGCAAGTCGGTGCTGCCGGTGTTCGAAGAGCTTAACGGCCTGCTGTTCTACCCGGTGCAGTACGAGGGTGAAGAGATGTCGCCGAACGTGTTCTACACCGGCGCCGCGCCCAACCAGCAGGCCATCCCGGCCGTGGAGTACCTGATGAGCGAGGACGGCGGCAGCGCCAAGCGCTTCTTCCTGCTGGGCACCGACTACGTCTACCCGCGCACCACCAACAAGATCCTGCGTGCCTTCCTGCACAGCAAGGGCGTGGCCGACAAGGACATCGAAGAGGTGTACACGCCGTTCGGCCACAGCGATTACCAGACCATCGTCGCCAACATCAAGAAGTTCTCCGCCGGCGGCAAGACCGCGGTCATCTCCACGGTCAACGGCGACTCCAACGTGCCGTTCTACAAAGAGCTGGCCAACCAGGGCCTGAAGGCCACCGACGTGCCGGTGGTGGCGTTCTCGGTGGGAGAAGAAGAACTGCGCGGCATCGACACCAAGCCGCTGGTGGGCCATCTGGCGGCGTGGAACTACTTCGAGTCGGTGGATAACCCGGTCAACCAGAAATTCGTCGCCGACTGGAAGGCCTACGCCAAGGCCAAGGGCCTGCCAGGCGCCGACAAGGCGGTGACCAACGACCCGATGGAGGCCACCTACGTGGGCATCCACATGTGGGCGCAGGCGGTGGAGAAAGCCAAGTCCACCGATGTCGACAAGGTGCGCGAAGCACTGGCCGGGCAAAGCTTCGAGGCGCCGTCCGGTTTCACCCTGACCATGGACAAGACCAACCACCACCTGCACAAGCCGGTGATGATCGGCGAGATCCAGGATGACGGGCAGTTCAGCGTGGTTTGGGAAACCGAGCAACCGCTGCGGGCGCAGCCATGGAGCCCGTTCATTCCCGGTAACGACAAGCGCCCTGATTACGCCGTGAAAGGTAACTGAGTGCACTGGGGCTGCTTTGCAGCCCATTCGCGGGCACGCCCGCGAAGAATCCACCGCCGATTTCCAGGATTACCCGCATGCTCAGACTGCTGCTCACCCTGCTCCTGCTGATGCCCTTGGCAACCCAGGCCAGCGAGGGCGAATTCTTCCTCGCTGCCAAGCCCGCCGAGCAAGCCCGCCTGCTCGAAGGCTGGGCCGCGCAACCCGATGCCGCCCGCCTGCCGCTGCTGGACAACCTGCGCCAAGGCCGCATCGCCGCCGACGACACGCGCAAGGTGCGCCTGAACAACCGCCTGCGCGGCCTGATCGATAACGCCCTGGCCAGCCACCAGTTACTCAGCGACAACAGCGACATCCGCCTGGCCGCTGCCCAACAACTACAGAAAAGCGCGCAACCGGCGCAAATGGCCTTCCTCGACCGGCGCTTCGCCAGCGAACCGGATGCCGCCGTGCATGCCGCCCTCGGCCTGGCCCTGGCCAACCTGCAACTGGGCGCCAGCGAACCGGCAGTACGCCTGGCCGCCGTTCGCCTGCTCGGCGAAACCGGTGACCCGCTGGCCCGCACCCGCCTCGAAGCCTTGCTGCAACCCAACGCGGAAACCGACCCGGGCGTGCGCACCGCCGCCGAAACCAGCCTGGCCCAGGTGCAGCGCAAGCTGCTGGTGGGCGAACTGCTCGGCCAGGCCTTCAGCGGCCTGTCGCTGGGCTCGATCCTGCTGCTGGCAGCCCTTGGCCTGGCCATCACCTTCGGCCTGCTCGGGGTGATCAACATGGCCCACGGCGAAATGCTGATGCTCGGCGCCTATAGCACCTACATGGTCCAGGTACTGCTGCAGCGCTACGCCCCCGGCGCCATCGAGTTCTACCCGCTGATCGCGTTGCCGGTGGCGTTCGCCATCAGTGCCGGGGTCGGCATGGCGTTGGAGCGCACGGTAATCCGCCACCTGTATGGCCGCCCACTGGAAACCCTGCTGGCGACCTGGGGCATCAGCCTGATCCTGATCCAGGCCATCCGCCTGCTGTTCGGCGCGCAGAACGTCGAAGTCAGCAACCCGGCCTGGCTGTCGGGGGGCATCCAGTTGCTGCCCAACCTGGTGCTGCCATACAACCGCCTGGTGATCATCGGCTTCGCCTTGGCCGTGGTACTGCTCACCTGGCTGCTGCTCAACCGCACACGGCTGGGCCTGAACGTGCGCGCAGTCACCCAGAACCGCAACATGGCCGCCTGTTGCGGCGTGTCCACCGGGCGCGTAGACATGCTCGCCTTCGGCCTCGGCTCGGGCATCGCCGGGCTAGGCGGCGTGGCCCTGAGCCAGGTCGGCAACGTCGGCCCGGACCTGGGCCAGAGCTACATCATCGACTCGTTCCTGGTGGTGGTGCTCGGCGGCGTCGGCCAGTTGGCCGGCAGCCTGTGGGCAGCCTTTGGCCTTGGCATCGCCAACAAGCTGCTGGAGCCGCAGATCGGCGCCGTGCTCGGCAAGATCCTCATCCTTGCGTTGATCATTCTGTTCATCCAGAAGCGCCCGCAAGGCCTGTTCGCCCTCAAGGGACGGGTAATCGACTGATGAACCAGCCACTGCTTGTCACCGCTACGCAAAAGGCCGGGCCACGCCTGACCCTGGCCATCGGCGCCGTCGTCGTCCTGCTGCTGGTGGCCCTGCCGCTGCTGTCGCTGCTGCCGGCGGACCATGCCCTGCAAGTGTCGGCCTACACCCTTACCCTGGTCGGCAAGATCCTCTGCTACGCCATCGTCGCGCTGGCTCTGGACCTGGTCTGGGGCTACGCCGGGCTGCTGTCGCTGGGCCACGGGCTGTTCTTCGCCCTCGGTGGCTACGCCATGGGCATGTACCTGATGCGCCAGGCCGCCGGTGACGGCCTGCCAGGGTTCATGACCTTCCTGTCGTGGAGCGAGCTGCCCTGGTACTGGGCCGGCACCCAGCATTTCGCCTGGGCCCTGTGCCTGGTGGTGCTGGCGCCCGGGCTGCTGGCGCTGGTGTTCGGCTGGTTCGCCTTCCGCTCGCGGATCAAGGGCGTGTACTTCTCGATCATGACCCAGGCGCTGACCTTCGCCGGCATGTTGCTGTTCTTCCGCAACGAAACCGGCTTTGGCGGCAACAACGGCTTTACCAGCTTCCGCACCATCCTTGGCTTCGACATTGCCGCCCAAGGCACCCGCGCGGTGCTGTTCCTGCTCACCGTCGGCCTGCTGCTGGCCAGCCTGTACCTGTGCTGGCGCCTCACCCGCAGCAAGTTCGGCCGCCTGCTCACCGCCGTGCGCGACGCCGAAAACCGCCTGATGTTCTGTGGCTACGACCCACGCGGTTTCAAGCTGCTGGTGTGGGTGCTAAGCGCCGTACTGTGCGGCCTGGCCGGTGCGCTGTACGTACCGCAGGTGGGCATCATCAACCCCAGCGAGATGTCGCCGACCAACTCCATCGAAGCCGCCGTATGGGTGGCCCTGGGCGGGCGCGGCACCTTGATCGGCCCGCTGCTCGGCGCCGGCCTGGTCAATGGCATGAAAAGCTGGTTCACCGTGGCCTTCCCGGAGTTCTGGCTGTTCTTCCTCGGCGCGTTGTTCATCCTCGTCACCCTGTACCTGCCCAAGGGCGTGGTCGGCCTGTTGAAGAAAAGGAGCCAGCCATGAGAGGCGTGCCCCCGGTCCACCCGGAATTCATGCTCGAACCGGTGTTCGACAACCTCGGCGCCGGCCGCGACGCCATCGGCCTGGGCCACAGCCGCAAGGCCGGCCTCGATACCCGCCATGGCACGGTGCTGAGCCTGGAAGACATCAGCGTCAGCTTCGATGGCTTCAAGGCGCTGAACGCGCTGAACCTGTACATCGGCGTGGGCGAGCTGCGCTGCATCATCGGCCCCAACGGGGCCGGCAAGACCACGATGATGGATGTGATCACCGGCAAGACCCGGCCCGACAACGGTACGGCCTATTTCGGTGACACCCTCGACCTGACCCGCATGAGCGAATACCAGATCGCCCAGGCCGGCATAGGCCGCAAGTTCCAGAAGCCCACGGTGTTCGAGGCGTTGACGGTGTTCGAAAACCTGGAGCTGGCGCTGAAGACCGACAAGTCGGTATGGGCCAGCCTGGCAGCGCGCCTGGGTGGTGAGCAGCGCCAGCGCATCGAGGAGGTGCTGGGCACCTTGCGCCTGCTGCCGCTGGCCCAGCGCCAGGCGGGCTTGCTGTCACATGGGCAGAAGCAGTTCCTGGAGATCGGCATGCTGCTGGTGCAGGAGCCGCAACTGCTGTTGCTGGACGAGCCGGTGGCGGGCATGACCGATGCCGAGACCGAGTTCACCGCCGAGCTGTTCAAGGGGTTGGCAGGCAAGCATTCGCTGATGGTGGTGGAGCATGACATGGGGTTTGTCGGCAGCATTGCCGACCATGTAACCGTGCTGCACCAGGGCAGCGTGCTGGCGGAAGGGTCGCTGGAGCAGGTGCAGGCGGATGAGCGGGTGGTCGAGGTCTACTTGGGCCGGTGACCGGCATTTGAATTTTTGAAGCCTGTACCGGCCTCTTCGCGGGCTTGCCCGCTCCCACAGGAAACCCACAGTTTTCGAGCCCTGTGTAGTACCTGTGGGAGCGGGCAAGCCCGCGAAAGGGCCGGCACAGGCACAGCAACAATTTCAGGAATACACACATGCTCAAGATCGACACCCTGCACCAGTACTACGGCGGCAGCCATATCCTCCGGGGCCTGTCCTTCGAGGCCAAGGTCGGCGAAGTCACCTGCCTGCTGGGCCGCAACGGCGTTGGCAAGACCACCCTGCTGCGCTGCCTGATGGGCCTGGTCCCGGCTCGCGACGGCAACATCGAATGGGAAGGCAAGCCGATCACCAGCCTCAAGCCCCAGCAACGGGTCCACGCCGGCATCGCCTACGTGCCCCAGGGCCGCGAGATCTTCCCGCGTCTCACTGTCGAAGAAAACCTGCTGATGGGTCTTTCGCGCTTCCCCGCCCGTGAAGCTCGGGAGGTACCGCCCTTCATCTACGAACTGTTCCCCGTGCTGGAACAGATGAAACAACGCCGTGGCGGTGACCTGTCCGGCGGCCAGCAGCAACAGCTGGCGATCGGCCGCGCCCTGGCCAGCCGTCCGCGCCTGCTGATCCTCGACGAGCCCACCGAGGGCATCCAGCCTTCGGTGATCAAGGAGATCGGCGCAGTCATCCGCCGCCTCGCCGAGCGTGGCGACATGGCAATCCTGCTGGTGGAGCAGTTCTACGACTTCGCCGAGGAGCTGGCCGACCAGTACCTGGTGATGGCCCGTGGCGAGATCATCCAGCGGGGCCGCGGCGAAAACATGCAGGCCGAAGGTGTGCGCGGGCTGGTAACCATTTAATCTGCAAGCAACTACCCTGCGAGACGCTGTCATGAGTCATGAAATCCGCGACGCCCTGCCTACCGACGTGCCGGGCATCCTCGACATCTACAACGACGCGGTGCGCAACACCACGGCGATCTGGAACGAAAACCCGGTGGACCTGGCCAACCGCCTGGCCTGGTTTGCCGCACGTGCGCAGCAGGGTTACCCGATCCTGGTGGCGGTGGATGAGAGCGGTGTGCTGGGCTATGCGTCGTTCGGCGACTGGCGGCCGTTCGAGGGCTTTCGCCTTACCGTTGAGCATTCGGTGTATATCCGCGGCGACCAGCGTGGCAAGGGGCTGGGGCCGGTGCTGATGGCAGCGCTGGTCGAGCGTGCGCGCGAGTGTGGCAAGCATGTGATGGTGGCGGCCATCGAGAGCGGCAATGCAGCGTCGGTGCGCCTGCACGAGCGGCTGGGCTTCGTGGTGACCGGGCAGATGCCGCAGGTGGGGGTGAAGTTTGGCCGGTGGCTGGACTTGACCTTCATGCAGCTGGTGCTGAACCCGGGGGCAGAACCAAGCTAAGTCTTGTGTGACATTCTTCGCGGGCTTGCCCGCTCCCACAGGGACCGCACATTTTCCGAGGCCTGTGCAGTATCTGTGGGAGCGGGCAAGCCCGCGAAGAGGCCGGGCCTGCAAACCTCACATCTGGGTAAACCTGCCCAACCGCTGCCTCAGCATGTTGTTCTCGCTGCGCAACTGCTGCACTTCCTGCAGCAGCTCCAGCGCCAGCGCCACCCCTTCCCACTCCAGTTCCAGCTCCTGATGCAGCTTCGCCGCACGTTTGGCCAACAACGGCGCCTGATCGTCGAACAACCAGTCCTCCGGCGTTCGGCCGGAAGGTTCGACAATGCCGTGCTCGACGATTTCGATCACGCAGTCAGCCGTGATATCGGCCTCCTGACACAAGGTACGCATGTCCAGTTGAACGATCAGGGTGCTGCTCATGATCACTTACTCCATTGTGTCCTCGGGTTGAACGCAGCCTTCTCGGAAAGCTTGGTCCACAATTCGCGGGCAGACTCGTCGGATGCTGGCGGCATGACCACTTTCAGCTGCGCGTAAAGGTTGCCGCGCTCGCCACTCTTGTTGGCCAGGCCCTTGCCCGGTACGCGCAGGCGCTGGCCGCTCTGGCTGTCGGGGCGGATGGTGAGGTTGATCTTGCCGTCCAGGGTCGGCACGGCCACCTTGGCGCCCAGGGCTGCCTCCCACGGTGCCAGCGGCACGGTGATGATCAGGTCATGACCTTCGACATCGAACAGCGGGTGCGGTGCCATGCGAATGGTCAGGAACAGGTCGCCATTGGCCCCGCCACCACTGCCCGGCGCGCCCTGGCCCTTGAGGCGGATGCGCTCGCCGTCGGTCACCCCTGCCGGGATCTTCACGTTCAGGGTCTTGGTAGTGAAGCCGGTGCGCTGGCCCATGGCATTGGTCTGCGGCACCTGGAAGCTGATCTGCTTGGACTCCTTGCTCAGGGTCTCCTCAAGGAATACCGCCAGTTCTAGCTCCACGTCCTGCCCCCGCCTGCCGGCGCTGCGTTGCTGCTGCCGGGCACCACCGAACGGGTTGCCGCCCCGGCCACCAAAGATCGAGCTGAAAAAGTCGGAAAAATCACCGCCTTCGAAACCACCGCCACCGCCGCGGCTTTCCCAGCCCGGTGGTGCCTGGAACGGCCGGCCATGCTGGCCGCCGTACTTGCGGATTTCGTCGAATTCGGCACGTTTCTGCGCGTCGCCCAGCACTTCGTAGGCCTCGTTGGCCTCCTTGAATTTTTCCTCGGCGTCGCGCTCCTTGCTGACATCGGGGTGATACTTGCGCGCCAGCTTGCGGTACGCGGCCTTGATCGCCTTGTCGTCCGCCGTGGGCTCTACGCCGAGTATCTTGTAATAGTCTTTGAAGTCCATCTATGGATCACCAATGTGAATGTGCGTGTTGCAAAAGAAGATAGGGGTCAAGCATAGCCTTTCAAGACCGCCTTGGGTTTGCTCCATGGCAGACGACCGGTCTTGATTCTGTAGCCAACTGGCATACACTGCGCGGCCGTTTTGCCTCCGGAAGCTCATTCCCCATGTCTGACGTATCCCCGGCCCGCGCCCTGGGCATCGACTTTGGCACCTCCAACTCCACGGTCGGCTGGCACCGCCCAGGCGCCGAGTCGCTGATTGCCCTGGAAGACGGCAAGATCACCTTGCCCTCGGTGGTGTTCTTCAACATCGAGGAGCGTCGCCCGGTATATGGCCGCCTGGCACTGCATGAGTACCTGGAAGGCTACGAAGGCCGCCTGATGCGTTCGCTGAAAAGCCTGCTGGGTTCCAAGCTGATCAAGCACGACACCAGCGTGCTGGGCAGCGCCCTGCCGTTCAAGGACCTGCTGGGCATGTTCATCGGCGAGCTGAAAAAACGCGCAGAGGCCGCTGCCGGGCGTGAGTTCGAGCAGGTGGTGCTGGGCCGCCCGGTGTTCTTCGTCGACGAAGACCCGGCCGCCGACCAGGAGGCCGAGGACACCCTGGCCGAAGTGGCGCGCAAGATCGGCTTCAAGGATGTGTCGTTCCAGTACGAGCCGATTGCCGCGGCCTTCGACTACGAGTCGAGCATCAGCCGCGAAGAGCTGGTGCTGATCGTCGACATTGGCGGTGGTACCTCGGACTTCACCCTGATCCGCCTGTCGCCCGAGCGCCACCTGGTGGCCGAGCGCCAGAGCGACATCCTCGCCACCGGCGGTGTGCACATTGGCGGTACCGACTTCGACAAGCAGCTGAGCCTGCAGGGCGTGATGCCGCTGTTCGGCTACGGCAGCCGCATGAAGAGCGGCGCGCTGATGCCGACCAGCTATCACCTCAACCTCGCCACCTGGCACACCATCAACGCCCTGTACTCGCAGAAGTCGCAGCTGGCGCTGGGCAGCATGCGCTATGACATCGAGGACACGCTGGGCATCGACCGCCTGTTCAAGCTGATCGAAGAGCGTGCCGGGCACTGGTTGGCGATGGAAGTGGAGGCCAGCAAGATCGAGCTGACCGAGCAGCAGAGCCGCCACGTCGACCTCGGCCGCATCGAGCGCGAGCTGGGCGTGGACCTGTCACGGGCGCTGTTCGAGGGGGCTATCGAAGGGTTGCTGGAGCGGGTGCGTGGTAGCGTGAGCGAACTGCTGGCCAAGGCTGGGGTGAGCGAAACACAGGTCGATACGGTGTTCTTCACCGGCGGTTCCAGCGGGATTCCGGCGCTGCGCAACAGCGTGTCGGCGATGCTGCCGAATGCGCGGCATGTGGAAGGCAACATCTTTGGCAGCATTGGTAGCGGGCTGGCCATCGAGGCGCGCAAGCGCTACGGCGTAGCCTGAGCCAGGCTCTTCAGCCTGTGCCGGCCCCTTCGCGGGCTTGCCCGCTCCCACAGGGACCGCACAGTACCCAAGACCTGTGCAGTACCTGTGGGAGCGGGCAAGCCCGCGAAGAGGCCGGTACAGGCTAATGAAGAATCAGACCAGTTCGGCCCGCTTCAGCTCACTCTTCAGGTAGGCATAGTAGATCGGCCCCGCCACCACCCCCGGCAGCCCGAACGCCGCTTCGAACACCAGCATCGCCAGCAGCAGTTCCCACGACTTGGCACTGATCTGCCCGCCCACGATCCGCGCGTTGAGGAAGTACTCAACCTTGTGGATGACGATCAGGTAACCCAGCGCCGCCGCCGCCACCCAGATCGACAGCGACAGGCCGACGATGGTGATCAGGGTATTCGACATCAGGTTGCCGATCACCGGCAGCAGGCCCAGCAGGAAGGTCAGCACGATCAGCGTCTTGGTCAGCGGCAGGTGCACGTCGAACATCGGCAGCACCACGGCCAGGAAGATGCCGGTGAAGGTAGTGTTAAGCAGCGAAATCTTGATCTGCGCGAAGACGATGTTGCGAAACGCCTGCACCAGCAGGCTCAGGCGCTCGAACAGCGCCGCCGCCAGCGGCTTGCGCCGGGAGATGTCGGGGATGCGCTGCAAGGCGACGATGGCGCCAAGGATCATGCCGATCAACAGGGTGACGAACATGTGCGCCATGCCCTTGCCCACCAGCTGCAGGTCGCTCAGGTGGCTCTTGATCCAGTCACCGATGGCCACCTTGAACTCCGCCGCACTGGCCGGCAGGTAGCCTTCGATGAACGGCGGCAGCTGCCCGCGGGCGCGCTCCACCAGGGCCATGAACTTGTCCAGCGAAGCCCCGGGGTTTTCCGCCTCGTGCAGCAAAAAGCTGAAAGCACCGGCAAACAGCAGGGTCAGTGTGCTGACCACCAGCGTGCCGAGCAGCGCTACAGCCAGCCAGCGGGCACGCTGCCCGGCAATCAGCGGCTGCAACCGCGGCGTGAGCATGTTGACCAGCTCGAACACCAGCAGGCCGGCCAGCAGGCTCGGCAGCAATTTCAGGGGCAACGCCAGCAACAGGCCGGCAAACACGATGATCCAGCTGGCCAGGGTGACCTGGCGGGGGGTGAAGGTCATACAGCCTCAACGGCAGACAACGGGAAAGACCCGCAGTCTGCCAGCCTTACGTCTGCAGGCATAGGCGCAGGTCATTTCTTCTTCAGGCAGTCGCTCATGAACGCTTTGCGCTCATCACCCTTCAGGGCCTTGGTGGTGGCGTCGGCGTTGCAGGTTTTCATCTTCTCTTGCTGGGTTTGCGGCACATCCTTCTTCAGGCAGGTGCTCATGAAGGCTTTGCGCTCATCGCCCTTGAGGGCCTTGGCGGTGGCGTCGGCGTTGCAGGTTTTCATTTTTTCCTGCTGCGCGGTATTGGCGGCGAAGCCTTGGGCGCTGAACAACACCGCCAACACCAGTAAGGGGATTTGCAGCACTTTCATGGAGTAGTCTCCTTGGCTCCGCGCCCGATGCACGGGGGTCGAGCTGAGTGTAGCCAAGAATTTCAACGCCCTGCCCGTGCCTGGCGGCGGTATTGCTCGGGCGTGCACTGGGCCTGGCGCTGGAACATGGCGATGAACGCCGAGGCGCTGCTGTAGCCCAGGTCGAAGGCGATGGCCTGGATCGGCTGGCCGGCCTCCAGCGCTTCGATGGCGCGCAAAAAGCGCAGGCGCAGCCGCCATTCACCAAAACTGATGCCCAGCTCGCGCAGGAACTGCCGGGCCAAAGTACGTTCGCTGACATGAATCTGGGCGGCCCATTCGCCCAGCGGGCGGTTGTCGCCCGGCTGGGCACCAAGGGCATCGAGCACCTGGCGCAAGCCCTCGCTGTGGGCAAACGGCAGGTAGCAGGCCTGGGTGGGCGCCAGCAGCAACTGGTCGAGCAGCACTTGCACCAGGCGCTGGTCGCGCTCACCCTCGGCCACCCGCAGGTCGCGCCGGGCAAAGTCGGCGAGGATGGCCTTGAGGATGTCGCTGATCATCAGGCTGCACGGTTGCTGCGGCAGTGCGGCGCACAGGCTGCGGTCCAGGTAGACCGAACGGTAGACGATGGCCTGCGGGTTGTAGCAGCCATGCTCGGTGTCGGGCGGCACCCACACGGCGTATTGCGGCGGCGACAGGAAGTGCTGGCCGGCGACCTCCAGGTGCATCACGCCGTGGGCGGTGTAGTTGAGCTGGCCCCAGGCGTGGCGATGCAGGGCGCTGCGGGTGTCGGCACCGAACTCGTCGTGACGGAAGTACACCGGGGCCGGGAGCCGGGTGAACTGGGGAATGTCGAGGTATTTGCGCGGCATGCTGTCTGCTTTGCGGGGTGGGTTGTCTGGATAGGAGTATAGGCTTGTTGACAGACAGTTGATAATGGCTGCCATCGGGGCCTGCTGCGCAGGCCTTCGCGGGCTTGCCCGCTCCCACAGGATCTGCGCCAGCTTTCAGGCCTGTGATATCCCTGTGGGAGCGGGCAAGCCCGCGAAGGGCTGCAAAGCAGCCCCAATCCAAGCCCCAACGAGTAACCTGCTACATGAACTACCTGTTCCCCCTGACCGCCATCCTGATATGGGCCGGCAACACCGTGGTCACCAAGATGTCCGCCGGCGCCATCCACCCCGCCGAGATCGGCTTCTACCGCTGGCTGCTGGCCGCGCTGTTGTTCACCCCGTTCCTGCTGCCCGCCGTGTGGCGCAATCGCGCGGCCATTCGCCCGCACCTGGGCAAGGTTTTCGTGCTGGGCGTGCTGGGCATGGCGCTGTATCAGAGCCTGGCCTACTTCGCCGCCGGCATCACCAGCGCCACCAACATGGGCATCATCCTTTCGCTGATGCCACTGATGTCACTGGCACTGTCCATCGCCTGGCTGGGCCAACGCCTGAGCTACGGCGCCCTGCTGGGCGCGCTGGTGTCATTTTGCGGCGTGCTTGAAGTGGTCAGCGCCGGCCACCCCGCCAGCCTGTTGCAACAAGGCCTGAACAGCGGCGATCTGCTGATGCTGGTGGCCACACTGGCCTACGCGCTGTACAGCTTCCTGCTGAAGAAATGGCAGCTGCGCCTGCCGCCGATGCAACTGCTGTACCTGCAGGTGCTGGTAGCCATCGTCGTACTGCTGCCGCTGTTCCTGCTGTCGGACAAGACTGGCCTGAACAGCCGCAACATCGGCCTGGTGCTGTACGCCTGCGTGCTGGCCTCGATGATCGCGCCCCTGGTGTGGATGCAGGCCGTGCACCGCCTGGGGCCCAGCCGCACCACGCTGTTCTTCAACCTGCTGCCGCTGGTCACGGCACTGATCGCCGCCGTGGTGCTCGACGAGCAGCTGGCCCGCTATCACCTGGTCGGCGGCCTGCTGACCCTGGCGGGCGTGGTGCTGGCCGAGCGCTGGACCACACCGATCCGTCGTTAGAGCCCTGCCGCCTTGAGCCGGGCGGCATGTTCGGTGAACAGCCGCACCGGTTCGGCACCCTTGCCCACCGCACCAAGCGACTGGTTGACGATATCCAGGTGGTCGAGCGGGTAATCGTCGCCGATCACCTGCCCCAGGTGCGAACTGAAGCGCCCGACCATACCGTCGCAATGGCCCTTTTCCTTGACGAAACTGCGCGCGAACAGGCGGCAGAAGTGGCTGCTGCCGTCGAAACGGTTGCGCCGCTGGTCGGTCAGGCCGGGCTGCAGGGTGCCGGACCAGGAGTAATAGCGCACGCCATCGACCTCATAGTCCCCTTCCCCGCCCCAGGTGCCTGGCAACCCCTGTGGATAAGCCTGGTTGAACAGCGCCACCCCGGCGCTGGTCAACGACTGGTGCGAGGCGTGTACATCCACCGGCAGCGGGTCGCGGCGCCAGCCGGTTTCCAGCCACACCAGCAGCACGGCCAAGCCATGCAGCACAGCCTTCAGGATGCGCCCCTGCGGGGAATCGCCCGGTGCCGTACGCTCCAGGTAGTCGGCCAGTTCCGAGCCATGGTTGGGCCCCGCCACCGAAGTGACCGAAGCCACCCGCCCGGGCCGCCTGGCGGCCGCGTAGCGCGCGCTCAGGGCACCCTGGCTGTGGCCGATGAGGTTGACCTTTTCAGCTCCGGTGCGCAGGCAGATGTCTTCGATGATGGCCAGCAACTGCTCGCCGCGCACCTCGCTGGAATGCAGTGGCGAAACCTGCACCGGGAACACCTGCGCCCCGCCCTTGCGCAGGGCCGGCACGATGCCGAACCAGTAGGGGTAGAGCACTACCCGGACAAAACCGAGCATGCCCGGCACCAGCACCAACGGGTATCGCGTGGCCAATTCCTGCTGCATTGCCCCAGCCCCTTTCCGTGGACGACCGGCCAACACTACAGCGGCCTTGATGACCATCGCAATCGAACTCCCGGCGCGCGCTGCGGTTCCAAACCACACATACCCTTTGCAAGGAGCGGGACCATGTACAAGCAGACCCTGGCAATCCTTCTGGCAAGCGCCACCCTCGCCGCCTGCGGCAGCCGCCCGGAAAACCCCGTGGACTACGTCACCTACCGCGACGAGCCGCTGGTCAAGCAGGTGGAAAAAGGCATGACCATGCAGAAAGTCATCGCCATCGGCGGCAGCCCGTCCAACGTGATCGACCTCCCCCATGGCGGCACCTGCAACGACTACATCCTCAACCACGATGGCCACCAGCAGCCCTACTACGTGCGCTTCGACGCCACCGGCCATGTCGACGCCAAGGGCTTCAAGACTTGCAAACAACGCGAAGAAGACAGCGACGCCGTCCACGGCGCCTGAGCCTTCCAGGCCATATCCATGACCACCCTGATGTTCCAGGAGATGAACATGAATGCGACTGAACTGACCGATGTGCAAACCCTGCGCGAACGTGCCCGCCAGCATGTCGAGCAAGGTGCGGTGACCGAGGGTTACGATGCTGATCGCCAACAGATCCTGCGCCTGCTCAATGATTCACTGGCCACCGAACTGGTCTGCGTGCTGCGCTACAAGCGTCACTACTTCATGGCCAGCGGCATCAAGGCCAGCGTGGCTGCCGATGAATTCCTCGAGCATGCCAACCAGGAAGCCGAGCACGCCGACAAGCTTGCCGAACGGATCGTGCAGTTAGGTGGAGAGCCGGATTTCAACCCGGACAACCTGAGCAAGCGGTCTCATGCCCAATATGTGGCGGGCACTTCATTGAAGGAGATGGTGCTGGAAGACCTGGTGGCGGAGCGGATCGCCATCGATAGCTATCGCGAGATCATTCGGTACATAGGGGATAAAGATCCGACTACGCGGCGGATTTTTGAAGACATCCTTGCGCAGGAAGAAGAGCACGCGGACGATATGTCCGACCTGTTGCAAGGCTTGTGATTCTTGGGGGCGCTTTGCGCCCCTTTCGCGACACAAGGCCGCTCCCACAGGTATTTCACAAGTCTTTAGGGCTGTGAAATACCTGTGGGAGCGGCCTTGTGTCGCGATGGGCCGCGAAGCGGCCCCCTGCTATTTCCGCTCTTTCACCACCGCCGGCGCCTTGCCCGCCTTCATCTGCTGCAACAGCGGCGTGCACTGGTTGGGATCATCCCCGCTGCTAGGCGCAATCAGCGCCAGCAACCCCGCCGCCGGCCCGGCAACCACACCCAACGCCACCATCCCCGCCCCGCGCAACGCCAGCGGCACCGCCTGCACCCCGGCACTGGGCTTGGCGAACGGCCCGCGTACATACAGCGGCGAGCGCAGCGAGAACAGCCGCAGCCCTTTCGATTCAGGGGTAATTTTCAGGTCCAGCTGCTCCGTGGCGAAATTGGCCGTGCCGTTGATGTAGATGATCGCGTTCTCGGTATCGAAGATGAACAGGCGCGTGGTCGCCAGGCCATCCTTGATGCCCACGTCAGCCGCTGCACAGTTGATCTTCACATCCTCATCACCAAACAGCTTGCCGACCACATAGTTGCCCACGTTCAACCCGGCAATCTCCATCAGGCTGCGGCTGATGGCGCCATCGTTGATCAACATGCGCAGGTCGCCATTGGCCGTGCCCAGCAAGGCGGCCACCGAGTTGCCCCGGCCAGTGATATCGGCATCGCCATTCAACTCACCGAAGCTGGTCTGCATCGGCGCAAAGGAAGGGAACAACTGCTTGAGCTTGAAGCCCCGCGCCGTCAGCCGGGCACGCCCCTGCAACGGTACGTTGCGGCCATCCAGGCGGATTCTGGAAGCGAGGTTGCCGCCAGCCACGCCAAAACGCAGGGGCTCCAGGCGCAGCAGGCCGTCCTCCAGTATCACGTGGGCCGACAGATCGTTGAACGGCAGTTGTGCGCTGTGCACGATGCGCTTGCCGGCGAAAGTGACGTCGGCGTCCATCGTGCGCCAGCGCTCGGTGCGGAACTCTTCCACCGGCAGCACCTTGCCCGCCGGCTGTTTGCTGGCACCCCCACGGGCCTTCTGCTCGGCGTTGGAGTCGGCGCCGATCAGCGGCGCCAGGTCCTTGAACAGCAACTGGTTGGACACCAGGTTGCCGGACAGCTTGGGCCGTGGCTGGCTGGCAACGAAGGCCAGGTCGCCGTGGATATCGCTGTCACCGATCTTGCCGTTGAAGCCCTGGTAGTTGAAGGTCGCCCCTTGCGCCGCGTGCAGGTTGGCGCTGAGGTGGCCGTCGGTGGAATAGGCCGGGGTGTCGGGCAAGGTTACGCCGGTCAGCGGGTAGAGGTTGCCCAGGCTGGCCCCGGACAGGCGCAGGCGCAGGTCGAGGGCGCCGAGGTTGCGCGGGTCGGTCAGGGTGCCGGCGAGCACCACATGGGTGTCGGCGATGCGCACGTCAGCCTGCAGCGGGAACGGCTGGCTGGCGTCCTGCAGGGCCAGCAGGCCGCCGATCTTGCCGGTACCGGACACCGGCTGGCCTTTGTAGCGGCCCTGGGCCTTGAGCCCGAAGGCGTAGTCCTGTGCGGCACCGGCCTTCTCGGCGCTGGCCTTGCCGACGATGTCGCTGAACGGGACAGGCTTGCCCAGCGGGTCGATCTGCACCTTCATGCTGGTTTTCAGGGTTTGGTCATCGAAGCTGACATTGCCCTGGTCGAAGCCGATGGCGCCAATGTCCAGCTGCCATTTGGAAGGCTCTGCGTTTTCATCCTTGGGGCCGAAGTCGAAGATCCAGTTGGCGCGGCCATCGGCCAGGCGGGTGAGGCTGGCTGTGGGCTTGGTCAGGTCGATGCGCGGGATGCTGATCTGCTGGAACAGCAGCGGCAACGGCGCCAGGCGGAACGCCACGCGCTCCAGGCCGACCATCTTCGGTTCCTTGAGCCACTCGGGGTTGCCCAGGGTCAGGTCTTCGGCAATGAAGTGCGGCCAGGGCACCCAGGCACGCCAGCCCCCCTCTTCTGGTTCGGTGCGCCAGTCCACGGCAAGGTTGCCATTGATCGCGAAGGGTCGCTGCAGGGCCTCGGAGACTTTCTCGTTGAGCAGGGGCTTGACGCGGTTCCAGTCGAAGGTGGCGATCACCACCACCAGAATCGCCAGCAGGGTCAGCAGGCTGGTGAAGGTCCAGACGAGGATTCTGGCGGGACGCGTCATTGCGTGATTCTCCTTGCGGTATGGCACAGAACAGGTGCAGCGGTGGCACTCAATATCTCGGACTGATGAAAACCCGTGGGGTTTTATCGATGGCGCCATGATAGCGAAGTTTTTCCTGGCCTTTTGCTCAGCAATTCGTCGCGACAGGCCATACGTGTTACCCGCAAACATCGCCATCAAATTGCCACCTTCCGGCCTGGAAAGTGCTGTCTAGAGCAGCTTGCAACCTCTATCAATACGGTCGATTGTTACCATTACCCGTATGAACTTCTCTCTGGCGTTACCCGGCGTAGCATTGGCTCCGTACCCACTTTCCAGCCCCCGAGAGGAGCACCGAAATCATGAAACGCCATCTGCTGACCCTGACCCTGTCCATCCTGGCCGCCAACGCTTTTGCCCTGCCAGCCGACGAGCAACACCTGACCGCCGAATCGCGCTCCAGCGCTGCCGAAATCGCCCAGCCGCTGAAAACCGTTGCCGAAGGTGGTGCTGATCGCCTGATCGAACGTAGTGGTCGTGTTGCCGAAGGCGGCTCGGATCGCCTGATCGAACGTAGTGGTCGTGTTGCCGAAGGCGGCTCGGATCGCTTGATCGAACGTAGTGGCCGTGTTGCCGAAGGTGGCTCCGATCGCCTGATCGAACGTAGTGGCCGTGTTGCCGAAGGTGGCTCCGATCGCCTGATCGAACGTAGTGGCCGTGTTGCCGAAGGCGGCTCCGATCGCCTGATCGAACGTAGTGGCCGCGTTGCCGAAGGTGGCTCGGATCGCCTGATCGAACGTAGTGGCCGCGTTGCCGAAGGTGGCTCCGATCGCCTGATCGAACGTAGTGGCCGCGTTGCCGAAGGTGGCTCCGATCGCCTGGTTGAACTCAGCCGTGTGAGCTGATCACCATGGCCGAAAAGAACAACCTCTGTCACAACGCTTGCTCCCCTCCAGGCCCGGTCCATTGACCGGGCTTTGTTTTTTTAACTAGAGTGCCCAGCCTTACCGCCACAGAAGCCCGCACCATGCTGCCGCGCGCCGAACAGAAGCTACAGACCCGCCAGGCCCTGCTCGATGCCGCCTGCCAGCTCATGGAGAGTGGCCGTGGTTTCGGCAGTATCAGCCTGCGCGAAGTGGCGAAGACGGCCGGCATCGTACCCACCGGCTTCTACCGGCATTTTTCCGACATGGACGCCCTGGGCCTGGCCCTGGTTGCCGAGGTCGACACTACCTTCCGCCAGACCATCCGCCTGGTGCGCCAGAACGAATTCGAACTGGGCGGCATCACCGACGCCTCGGTGCGCATCTTCCTCGACGTGGTCGCCGCCCACCGTGCGCAGTTCCTGTTCCTCGCCCGTGAGCAGTACGGCGGTTCGCAGGCCGTACGCCAGGCCATTGCCCGCCTGCGCCAGGACATCAGCGACGACCTGGCCACCGACCTGGCGCGGATGAAGCGCTGGCAGCACCTGGACGGCGCCGCGCTGGCGGTGATGGCCGACCTGGTGGTGAAAACCGTGTTCGCCACCCTGCCAGAGCTTATCGACAGCCCCGAAGCGGGTTATCCACAGGCGTTGACGCCACAGGAAAAGATCACCCAGCAGTTGCGCTTCATCTTCGTGGGGGCGCGGCATTGGCAGGGGTTGGGCAACCCGGGCTGATCGGTAGCCTGTACTGGCCCTATCGCCGGCAAGCCGGCTCCCACAGGATCACCACAGGCCCGCGCAATGTGAAGTACCTGTGGGAGCTGGCTTGCCGGCGATAGGGCCGGCACAGGCTACCCACAACCCAGTTCTGCTACCATGGCGCCCTGCCCGACAGCGACGAGCGCCGAAATGTCCGACCCCCGCCCCACCCTGCCCGAACTGGCCCGCTTCAACCAGCACTTCGCCGAACGCATCGTGCCGTTGTGGCAAGGCCCGGGCTGGAACGCCGACATGGCCCTGCCCTACGAGGCACTGGACGCCCAGCACCAGCCATTGCCGGTGCAGCGCTACCGGGCCATGGCCTGCGCGCGTCAGCTGTACCTGTTCAGCAGCCGCATCGGGCAACCGGGCGCAGCCGAGCGTGCGGCCGCCTTGTTCCGCTCGCTGCAGAAGCACTTCCACGACGCCGAACACGGCGGCTGGTTCTACAGCATCGACGCCCAGGGCAAACCGCTGGACCGGCGCAAGGACCTCTACACCCACGCCTTCATCGTCTTCGCCTGTGCACATTACTGGGGCAAGGTGGGTGAAAATCTGGTGGAGTCCACGCTGAACGCCGCGCTGGACATCATCGACCAGCAGTTTGCCCGCGACGACGGCCTGTACGAAGCCAGCCTCGCTGAAGACTGGGCAGACCTTGGCAGCGGCCCGCTGCAAAACCCGCAGATGCACCTGGCCGAAGCCTTCCTGCAGGTGCTGGCGGTGCGTGACGACGAGCATGCCCAGCAGTCGTTGCTGCACCTGTGCGCGGCGCTGCAGGAACACTTCATCGACCCCGCCCACGGCCTGATGCTGGAAAAGCCACGCGGCACTGTGGATAACTGGTTCGAGCCGGGGCACCAGTTCGAGTGGTTCTACCTGCTGCATACCTCGCCACTGCTGCGTGATACGCCGCTGCATGCGTCCATCGACCGGGCTTTCGGCTACGCCGAGCAATACGGGGTGAAGGATGCCGCTGTGCTGGCGATGCTGGATGTGGATGGCCAGGTGCTCGACGCCACCCAGCGGATCTGGGCGCAGGCGGAATACCTGCGGGCGCTGGTGTTGCGGGCAGGGGGCGAGGCGAAGCTGGCCGGGCAGTTGCAGGCGCTGGAAGCGCGGTTCCTGCGTGAGGCGGGCTGGTATGAGTGCCGGGATGGGCAAGGTAGTGTCAGCCGGCATGATATGCCTTCTACTACGCCCTATCATTTGGCGACTTGCCTGGAAGGGCTGCAGCGCCTGAGCTGACGCCATCGCCGGCAAGCCAGCTCCCACAGGTACAGTGCGGCCTTGAGAAATGCGCCATCCTGTGGGAGCTGGCTTGCCGGCGATGGGCCGCATAGCGGCCCCGCTTTTCTGATCAGCCCTTGACCGATCGGTCGATCGAGAACCCTGCCCAATCCTGGCTCACCGGCATCAGCTCCAGGCTGTTGATGTTGATATGCGCCGGCTGGTTGAGGATCCAGAAGATGGTTTCGGCAATGTCCTGCGGCTGGATCGGCTCGGCACCGGCATAGGTGGCGTCGTATTTGGCCTGGTCACCGCCGAAGCGCACCAGCGAGAACTCGCTCTCGCACAGGCCCGGCTCGATGTTGCTCACGCGCACGCCCGTACCCCGCAGGTCGCAGCGCAGGCTCAACGAGAACTGGCCGACGAAGGCCTTGGTGCCGCCGTACACGTTGCTGCCCGGGTACGGGTAGTTGCCCGCCACCGAACCTACGTTGAGGATCGACGCCCCACGGCCATGGGCGATCAGCCGTGGCAGCAGCAGGCGGGTGGTGTACATCAGGCCCTTGATGTTGGTGTCGACCATGGTTTCCCAGTCGTCCAGGCTGCAGTTCTGCGCCGCGTCCACACCCAGCGCCAGGCCTGCGTTGTTGACCAGGCCGCGCAGCTTGTCGAAGCCGGCCGGCAGGCTGGCGATGGCCTGCTCCATGGCCTTGCGGTCACGCACGTCGAGCACCAGGCCGTGTACTTCGGTCTTTGCCGACAGTTCGGCGCACAGGGCGTCCAGGCGCTCCTTGCGGCGGCCAGTGAGCACCAGCTTCCAGCCGGCTTCGGCGAAGCGGCGGGCAGTGGCCTCGCCGAAACCGGAAGTCGCGCCAGTGATGAATACGGTGGACGTCATGCTCTGTTCCTCACGGTGGATTGTCATCGGCAGTCTTGCAGCATGCCCGCGCCGGGCGCTTGCAGCAACCCGCCCGGGGCACTGTTCATTTTTTGATCATATGCGGCAAACCCTTGCAGCAGAGGGCTCGGCACCAGCTATGCGCACGTTATCCACAAGGCTTTCCCCACGGATTGGGGGCAACTTGTCCATGGTGCGGAACCCTTTCAGCGACTTGTGGTCGGTGGATATCTTTTCGGTGATGGCGCAAGGCTTTCAAGCATGCCGCCTGCAGCGGTCTGTCCAAGGTTTTTTCACAGGGTTATCCACAGGCTTTGCGCGAGCCTTGGAATGAACGCAGGGCTTTGAAAAACCTGGGAAAATCATCCACAAGGCGCCTGTGATCAAAAAATGATCATGAAGCTGCAGGGCTTGGTATCAAAGGGCTTGAGCGAGATGCCACCATGTTTTCCACAGGCGGTTCCACATTATCCGTGGAAAAGATCGGGCCTGTGGAAACAAGGGCTTGGGATGGGGTGGTGATGCGTGAACGGAGAGGCGTGGTAGAAGTTGTCCACATCGAGAATGGGGCTGCTTTGCAGCCCATCGCCGGCAAGCCAGCTCCCACAGGGACCACACAGGCCCTGAGGGCAGTGCAGTACCTGTGGGAGCTGGCTTGCCGGCGAAAGGGCCGCAAAGCGGCCCCCGAATGCAACTCAATGCCCGCCGAGATAGGCGTTGCGCACTTCCTCGTTGACCAACAGCTCCTGCCCCGTGCCGCTCATGCGAATCTGCCCGTTGACCATCACATAAGCCCGGTCCGACAGTTTCAGCGCATGGTTGGCGTTCTGCTCCACCAGGAAGATGGTCATCCCGGTCTTGGCCAATTCACGCAAGGTCGAGAAGATCTGCTTGACCACGATCGGCGCCAGCCCCAGCGATGGCTCATCCAGCAGCAACAACTTTGGCCGGCTCATCAGCGCGCGGGCAATAGCCAGCATCTGCTGCTCGCCACCGGACATGGTCATGGCCCTCTGGTTACGCCGCTCTTTCAGGCGCGGGAACAGCTCGTACATGCGCTGCATGTCTTCATCGGCATGCTTGTCACCGATGGGGATGGTACCCATCATCAGGTTCTCCTCGACGGTCATGTCGGGGAACACCCGGCGCCCTTCCGGCGACTGGGCGATGCCGTTGGAAGCGATGTAGTGCGACGACTTGCGAGTGATGTCGGTGCCGCGGTACACGATATGCCCCGACGCCGCCCGCGGCTGGCCGAAGATCGACATCAGCAGGGTCGACTTGCCAGCACCGTTGGCGCCGATCAGGCTGACCGTCTCGCCCTCGTTGATGTGCATCGAGACCTTTTTCAGCGCCTGGATCGGGCCGTAGAACACGTCCAGGTCCTTCAGTTCGAGAATGGGTGCACTCATACCAGTTCCTCTTCATCGGCACCCAGGTAGGCAGCGATCACCGTCGGGTTGTGGCGGATATCCTGCGGCGCGCCTTCGGCAATCACGTTGCCGTGGTCGAGCACCACGATATGGTCGGAAATGCTCATGACCATGCCCATGTCGTGTTCGATCAGCACCACGGTGATGTCGTGCTCGTCGCGCAGCACGCGGATCATGCGGCTGAGAGCTTCGGTTTCCTGTGGGTTAAGGCCAGCTGCCGGTTCGTCCAGGCAGATGATCTTCGGCCGCGTGCACATGGCCCGGGCAATTTCCAGGCGGCGCTGCTGGCCGTACGACAACTCGCCAGCCAGGCGGTTGGCGCAATCGACCAGGTCGACCACCTCCAGCCAGTAGAACGCGTGGTCCAGTGCGTCACTCTCGGCCTTGCGGTAGGCCTTGGTGTTGAGCACCCCGGCCAGCAGGTTGCGGTTGACCCACATGTGCTGGGCCACCAGCAGGTTCTCCACCACCGACATTTCCTTGAACAGGCGAATGTTCTGGAAGGTGCGTGCCAGGCCGGCGCGGTTGACCAGGTGGGTACCGCCGAACATCTTGTAGTACATGCGGTTGGCAAAGCGCGCCGGCGAGACGAAGTCCGCCACCTGGAAGCGCTCGCCGAGCAGCTGGATGACATTGGTGTGGCTGCCGCGCACGTTCAGCTCGATGCGCCCGCCACTGGCCTTGTAGAACCCGGTCAGGCAGTTGAACACAGTAGTCTTGCCCGCACCGTTGGGGCCGATCAGGGCGAAGATCTGGTTGCGCCGGACCTTCAGGCTGACATCGCTGAGCGCCTTGATGCCACCGAACTGCATCATCAGGTTGTCGACCGAGAGAATGATATCGTCGCTCATGGCGCCACTCCTTTACGCGGGGTCACACCGGTACGGCTGATGCGGATCAGCCCACGCGGTCGCCAGATCATCATCAGCACCATCAGCACACCGAACAGCAGCACGCGGTATTCGGAGAAGCTGCGCAGCAGCTCGGGCGCCACGGTCAGCACGAAGGCCGCGATCACCACACCTACGGTCGAGCCCATGCCACCGAGCACGACGATGGCGAGGATCAGCGCCGACTCGAAGAAGGTGAACGACGACGGGTTGACGAAGCCCTGGTAGGTGGCAAAGAACACCCCGGCCAGGCCAGCGGTGGAAGCGCCCAGGGTGAACGCCGAGAGCTTGACCAGCACGTGGTTCAGGCCCATCGAGCGGCAGGCGATCTCGTCTTCGCGTAGCGCTTCCCAGGCACGGCCGACCGGCATGCGGGTCAGGCGATGCTTGATGTACAGCACGGCCAGCACGACGATGAACAGCACTGCGTAGATGAACACGAACTTGAGGTTGGCGTTGTAATCGAAGCCGAAGAACTCGTGGATCGGTACCCCACCGTCCTTGGCCCTACGGCCGAACTCCAGGCCGAAGAAGGTCGGCGCCGGTGCCGGCATGCCGTTCGGGCCGCCGGTGAACGACAACCAGTTGTTCAGCACCAGGCGGATAATCTCGCCGAAGCCCAGGGTCACGATCGCCAGGTAGTCGCCGTGCATCCGCAACACCGGGAAACCGAGTATGCACCCCGCCAGCGCCGCAGCTATGGCCGCCAGTGGCAGCACGCTCCAGAAGCCCAGGCCAAGGTACTGGTAACCCAGCGCCAGGCCGTACGCACCGATGGCATAGAACGCCACGTAGCCCAGGTCGAGCAGGCCGGCCAGGCCGACCACGATGTTCAGCCCCAGGCCCAGCAGCACGTAGATCAAGCCGAGGATGACCACGGTCAGCAGGTACTTGTTGGCGAAGATCGGGAAGATGATCGCAATCACCACCAGCGCAGGGATGATATAGCGCAGCCGCGATACGTAGTCCGGCGCGCGCACATGCACGCCCGAGCCACCGCTTTCGAAGCCCTGGAGCATGCGCGAGCCGGCGGCCGTCTGCAGGTACAGGCTGAGCAGGAAGCGCCCCAGCATCACCCCGCCGACCAGCCAGGCCACACGCCGCGGCTCGGCATTGAAGGTGTAGCCGTCGAGCACCACGCCGACCACAGGGCCAAATACGATGAGTGCCAGCAGGCCGGCGACGATCGTCTCCAGCAGGCTGCGTTTGATGTCGAAACTTCTGGTTTCAGTAACGGAGGCAGTTTTGGCAATGGACATGTTCACACCTTAGCCACGAGCGGGCGACCCAGCAGGCCTTGTGGGCGGAAGATAAGGATCATCACCAGCAGCGAGAAGCTGAACACGTCCTTGTAGTCGGAGTTGATCAGGCCAGAGAACAGCGACTCGGAAATACCCAGGATGATCCCGCCGAGCATGGCGCCAGGCAGCGAGCCGATACCGCCGAGCACCGCGGCGGTGAACGCCTTGATGCCGATGATGAAGCCGGCGTAGAAGTCGAAGGTGCCGTAGTTCATGGTGATCAGCACGCCGGCCAGGGCGGCCATCACCGCACCGATGACGAACACGTAGGAGATCACCCGGTCGGTGTTGATGCCCAGGATCGAGGCCATCTTGCGGTCTTGCTGGGTGGCACGGCACATGCGGCCGAGCTTGGTGTACTTGATCACGTAGGTGAGCAGGCCCATGCCAACGAAGGCTGCCACCAGGATGAAGATCTTGGTGTAGGTCAGTTGCACGAAGCCGGTGCCCACTTCGACACGCCAGGCACCTTCCAGCAGGGTTGGCACGCCTTGCTGGCGGGCACCCTGGCTGATCTGCGCGTAGTTCTGCAGGATCAGCGAGATGCCGATGGCACTGATCAGCGGTGCCAGGCGGGTGGAGTTGCGCAGGGGTTTGTAGGCGATGCGTTCGATGGTGAAGCCGTACACGCCGGTGACGACGATGGTGAACAACAGGGTGCCCAGCATCAACAGGGGGAACGACTCGATACCGAAATAAGCCAGCAATGCCAGGCTGATCGCCGCGAGGTACGCGGAAATCATATACACCTCGCCGTGCGCGAAGTTGATCATGCCGATGATGCCATAGACCATTGTGTAGCCGATGGCGATCAGGCCATAGACCGACCCGAGGGTCAGGCCGTTGACCAGTTGCTGCAGGAAAATACCATCCATAACGCAATCTCACCTGATTGAGATTGCACGAGCGCCGACCACGGCGGGCCTGGGACAAGGCGGCCCTCGCAGCGCAGTACTGTGCAGATCTACGGATAAAGACAGGTACCGCGGGGCTTTGGCCCGGGGGCTGACGCGCCCGGGCCGTGGGCCGTTGTTATTTTTGTTTTTCCAGCTGGTGGTACTTGCCTTGGGCATCCCACTGGTAGACCACATAGTCGGACACGGTCAGGTCACCCTTCTTGTCCCACTTTTTCTCGCCCATGACGGTCTGAACCGGGTTGGCCTTGAGCCACTCGGCAGCCGCTTCGCCCTTGTTCGACTTGGCGCCGTTGAACGCGGCAGCCAAGGCCTGCAGCGAGGCGTAGGCGTACAGGGTGTAGCCTTCAGGTTCGGTACCGGCCTTGCGGAACTCCTCCACCACCGCCTTGCTGTCCGGCAGCAGGCGCGGGTCGGCGCCGAAGGTCATGTACACACCATCGACGTACTGCGCGCCGCCGGCGGTGGACACCAGTTCGTCGGTGACGATGCCGTCATCGGACATGAACTTGACGTCCTTCAGGCCCTGCTCGCGCAGCTGGCGTACCAGCGGGCCGGCTTCCGGGTGCAGGCCGCCGAAGTAGACCACGTCGGCACCGGTGGAACGGATCTTGGTGACGACGGCGCTGAAGTCCTTCTCGCCGCGGGTCAGGCCTTCGTACAGCACCGGCTTGACGCCGCGTTTCTCCAGCTGTGCCTTGGTCGCGTCGGCCAGGCCCTGGCCGTAGGTGTCCTTGTCGTGCAGCACCGCGACTTTCTTGCCCTTGAGCACGTCGACGATGTAATCGCCGGCGACGATGCCCTGCTGGTCGTCACGGCCGCACATGCGGAACATGGCGCCCAGGCCGCGCTCGGTGACTTGTGGGTTGGTGGAGCCCGGGGTGATGGCGATGACGCCAGCCTCGTCATACACCTCGGAGGCCGGGATGGTGTTGGAGGAACAGAAGTGGCCGACCACGCCGATCACCTTGTCCTGGTCGACCAGGCGGTTGGCCACGGCCACGGCCTGCTTCGGCTCGCAGGCGTCATCGCCCTTGACCAGCACGATTTTCTCGCCGTTCACGCCACCGGCGGCGTTGATCTTGTCGGCCGCTGCCTGCGCACCTTTCATGTACTGCTCGCCAAACGCTGCGTTAGCCCCGGTCATCGGGCCCGCTACACCGATCTTGACGTCGGCCTGAACATACGAAGAAACACCCAGTGCCGTAGCTACGGCCAGAGCCAGGAAACCTTTCTTGTAAAACGTCTGCGACATGAGGTGGTGCTCCTAGAGTTTTTTTTGGTTGGCACTACAACTTCTCAGCCCTGTGCTCCGAGCAAGGGCCGTGCCATAGGTTTTGTCTTCCGGGAAAACACACTGTGCAGGTTGCCGGCAGGCGACCGACGGCCTTTTCTTTATTGAGCGTGCAACCGTCTGCCACGCGGCAGGCGCCACCACACGTACAGACAAGGAGCAACCATCGAGTGCCATCATTGCAACCCTGGCAAGTGTTTACGTGCAACCGCCCTGTAACAGCGGACGTCACCGAACTGCACACAGCTGGTGCGCGACTGCTACAGGCGGCACCGTTTCAAGGCTAGCTGGTGCACGAAAAAACACCTCTGTTTTGGCAGTTCCGGCCCTATCGCCGGCAAGCCAGCTCCCACAGGAACACTGCAAATTTCGGCCGTGTGGGTTACTTGTGGGAGCTGGCTTGCCGGCGATAGGGCCGCAACAGGCACAACAAGGACGAAAAGGCTGGCACAATGTCCGCCATTCGCCGCTTCCGGAGCCCCATTGATGAGCGAGAGCGCATTCGCCGAGCGCATCGTGCACAACCTGCTCGACACCGACTTCTACAAACTCACCATGATGCAGGGCGTGCTGCACAACTACCCGGACGCCGACGTCGAGTGGGAATTCCGCTGCCGCAACGGCGAGGACCTGCGCCCCTACCTCGGCGAGATCCGCAACCAGCTCGAACTGCTCAGCGACCTCACCCTGGATGACGGCCAGCTGGCCTTCCTCGAACGTATCAGCTTCCTCAAGCCTGACTTCCTGCGCTTTCTGCGCCTGTTCCGCTTCAACCTGCGCTACGTACGCCTGGGGATAGAAAACGACCAGCTGTTTCTGCGCCTGAAAGGCCCGTGGCTGCATGTGATCCTGTTCGAAGTGCCGCTGCTGGCGATCATCAGCGAAGTGCGCAACCGCCACCTGCACCCGCGCATGCGCCTGGCCGAGGCCCGCGACCAGCTGTACCGCAAGTTCGACTGGCTGCGCGCACATGCCAGCGACGATGAACTGGCCGAACTGCAGGTGGCCGACTTCGGCACCCGTCGGCGCTTTTCCAGCCGTGTGCAGGAAGAAGTGGTGCGTGTGCTGCGCGACGATTTCCCGGGCCGCTTTGTCGGCACCAGCAACGTCGACCTGGCATGGAAACTGGATATCAAGCCGCTGGGCACCATGGCCCATGAATGGATCATGGCCCACCAGCAACTCGGCCCGCGACTGATCGACAGCCAGATCGCCGCGCTGGACTGCTGGGTGCGCGAGTACCGCGGCCTGCTCGGCATCGCCCTGACCGATTGCATCACCATGGATGCCTTCCTCGGCGATTTCGACCTGTACTTCGCCAAGCTGTTCGACGGCCTGCGCCACGACTCGGGTGAACCGGTGGCCTGGGCGGAAAAGGCCATTGCCCATTACCAGAAACTGGGTATCGACCCGATGACCAAGACCCTGGTGTTTTCCGACGGTCTCAACCTGACCCGCTCGCTGGAAATCTTCCGTGCCCTGCGCGGTCGCATCAACGTCAGCTTTGGCATCGGCACCAACCTGACCTGTGATATCCCGGGCGTGGCCCCGATGAGCATCGTGCTTAAAATGACCGACTGCAACGGCGCGCCGGTGGCGAAGATCTCGGACGAAGCCGCCAAGACCCAATGCCGCGACGAGAACTTCGTCGCCTACATGCGCCATGTATTCAAAGTCCCCAGCAAGGAGTAACCCATGCAAGCGGTTCAGCAAGAGATTGCCCAGGCGCTGAAGGTACAGCCGCCGTTCGCCGACGCCGCCGCGCTCGAGGCCGAAGTGGCCCGGCGCGTGGCGTTCATCAAGGATTGCCTGGCCAACGCCCGGCTCAAGACCCTGGTGCTGGGCATCAGCGGCGGCGTCGACTCGCTGACCGCCGCCCTGCTAGCCCAACGCGCCATCAACGAGCTGCGCGCCGAAACCGGCGACAAGGCCTACACCTTCATCGCCGTGCGCCTGCCTTACCAGGTCCAGCATGACGAGCATGACGCCCAGGCGTGCCTGGAAGTGATCAAGGCCGACGAAGTGCACACCGTGGATATCGCCCCGGCAGTACGGGCGCTGGCGGCTGAAGTGGTGGAGTTGAAGAACGGCTCGCCGACGCTGGTGGACTTCGTGGTCGGCAACGTCAAGGCGCGCACCCGCATGGTCGCCCAGTACACCATCGCCGGTGCCCGCGCAGGCTTGGTGATCGGCACCGACCACGCCGCCGAGGCGGTGATGGGGTTCTTTACCAAGTTCGGTGATGGTGCCTGCGACCTGGCGCCGCTGAGCGGACTGGTGAAGAACCAGGTGCGGGCGATTGCGCGCAGCTTCGGTGCGCCGGAGTCACTGGTGGAAAAGGTGCCGACTGCGGACCTGGAAGACCTGGCGCCGGGCAAGCCGGACGAAGCCTCCCATGGCGTGACCTACCAGCAGATCGATGCCTTCCTGCATGGGCAGCCGGTTGACCAGGAAGCGTTCGACATTATCGTCGCCACCTACCGTAAGACCCAGCACAAGCGCGAACTGCCGTTCGCCCCTTGATAAGGCTATAGACGGACCTGTGGGAGCGGGTTCATCGGGACGCCGAACCGCCGCGAATGCAATGGTGAACCCACCGACGTATTCGCGGCGGCCCCGATGAACCCGCTCCCACAGGGTTCACCGTCAGCCTTTGATTACTTGACGACGACCTTGCCCTTCATCATCGAGATGTGGCCCGGGAAGGTGCAGAAGAAGCTGTAGTCGCCACCGGCTTCCAGCTTGGTAGCGTCGAACTTCACCTCGGTCTCCTTCTCAGGAGCACCAATCATCTTGGTGTGGGCGATGATCGCGGCGTTGTCAGCTTTGATGTAGTCCTTTTCCAGACCCTGGCTCATGCCTTCGGTGGCAATGCCCTGCATGTCGGCAGTCTTGCTGATCACCAGGTTATGGCCCATGACGTTCTTCGGCAGGTTGCCGGAGTGGGTCAGTTTGACGGTGAATTCCTTGCAGCTCTTGTCGACGGTGATTTCCTTGGTGTTGTAGGACATCTGGTCGGTGGAGTCGACAGTCACCGAGCACTCGGCTGCGAAGACAGAGGCGCTGGCGAGGGTCAGCAGGGATACCGCTACAGCTTTCGCAAACATCATGAATCTCCTTGGCAGGGTTTTATCAATTGCGAGACTGCCTGAAACCGTTCAGCCCCTTGCTGATATGGGTCAAGGGGCTGTCAAGAGGCCAGCCAGTAGAATTGTTCAATGGATTGTATACAACCAATTCAAGGGCACATCATGCCCTTTTATTGGACGATGGGACAACCTCTCATTTAGGAGCAATACGAAATGACCCTTGGAAGCCTGATGAACAGCCTGCTGGCGGCCTACGCCCATGGAGCGACCGGCGCCATCTGCGAATTCTCCCGACCGGAGTGAAAGCAGCCTTGGAACTGTAGGACATGGGCCTTACCCTGTCAGCCTGAGTGACTGGAGATGAGCAATGCCCGTACGTTCCGTTTGTGTGTTCTGCGGCGCCAGCATTGGTGCCAACCCTGCCTACCGTGAAGCGGCCATCGCGCTGGGCCAGGCGATTGCCCGTCGCGGCCTGACCCTGGTCTATGGCGGTGGCGCGGTCGGCCTGATGGGCACCGTAGCCGACGCGGCCATGGCGGCCGGTGGCGAAGTGATCGGGATCATCCCCCAGAGCCTGATGAATGCCGAAATCGGCCACAAGGGCCTCAGCCGCCTGGAAGTGGTCGACGGCATGCACGCGCGCAAGGCACGCATGGCCGAGCTGAGCGATGCCTTCATCGCCCTGCCCGGTGGGCTGGGTACGCTGGAGGAGTTGTTCGAGGTATGGACCTGGGGCCAATTGGGCTATCACGCCAAGCCGCTGGGGCTGCTGGATGTGAACGGCTTCTACGAGAAGCTGGGCGGGTTCCTCGACCATATCGTCGAAGAAGGCTTCGTGCGGCCGCAGCATCGGGCGATGTTGCTGCTGGGGCAGCAGCCTGATGAGCTGCTGGACGGGATGGACAGCTTTGTTGCGCCGGTGGCGCCGAAGTGGGTCGACAAGAAGCCTGACTAAACCTGTAACAGGGGCTGCTTTGCAGCCCAATCGCCGGCAAGCCAGCTCCCACAAGTACAGCGCAAGCCTTGGGCTTTGTGCAATTCCTGTGGGAGCTGGCTTGCCGGCGATTGGGCCGCAAAGCGGCCCCCGAAATCAGCGCGGGATCACTGGCTGACGCGGCTTCTTGTTGCCCTTGCCACCCTTGGCCGCTTCCTTGCGCTCCTTGGCCGCCTGCTGGTTACGCGCAAACGCTTCGGCCTTGGCCTTTTCACGCTTGTCCCACGGCTTGCTGCCATCACTGCCACGCGGCGGCAGGCCGGTGTGCTGGGTAAGAACCTTCTGCTCCTTGCCCACCTTGTGGCTACCCGCAGGGGTCGAGTTCTTGCGGCGTGCACTCTGGTAGGTATCGGTCTGCGGCTGGTGCAGCGGGATCAGTTGGTGCTTGCCCGGCCCGATCAGGTCGGCGCGGCCCATGCGCTGCAACGCCTCACGCAGCATCGGCCAGCCCTTCGGGTCGTGGTAACGCAAGAACGCCTTGTGCAGGCGGCGCTGCTCCTCGCTCTTGACGATATCCACACCTTCGCTCTTGTAGGTCACCTTGCGCAGCGGGTTCTTGCCCGAGTGGTACATGGCCGTGGCCGAGGCCATCGGCGACGGGTAGAACGCCTGCACCTGGTCGGCACGGAAGCCGTTGCCCTTCAGCCACAGGGCGAGGTTCATCATGTCTTCGTCGGTGGTGCCCGGGTGCGCGGCGATGAAGTACGGGATCAGGTACTGCTCCTTGCCCGCCTCTTTCGAGAACTTCTCGAACATGCGCTTGAAGCGGTCATAGGTGCCGATGCCCGGCTTCATCATCTTGTCCAGCGGGCCACGCTCGGTGTGCTCCGGGGCAATCTTCAGGTAACCGCCGACATGGTGGGTGACCAGTTCCTTGACGTACTCCGGCGACTCCACCGCCAGGTCATAACGCAGGCCAGAGGCAATCAGGATCTTCTTCACACCCGGCAGGGCACGAGCCTTGCGGTACAGCTCGATCAGCGAGCTGTGGTCGGTGTTGAGGTTTTCGCAGATGCCCGGGAACACGCACGACGGCTTGCGGCAGTGCTTCTCGATGTCATGGCTCTTGCAGGCGATGCGGTACATGTTGGCAGTCGGGCCGCCAAGGTCGGAGACCACGCCGGTGAAGCCCGGCACCTTGTCACGCATCTCTTCGATTTCGTGCAGGATCGACTCGTGCGAGCGGTTCTGGATGATGCGGCCTTCGTGCTCGGTGATCGAGCAGAAGGTGCAGCCACCAAAGCAGCCACGCATGATGTTCACCGAGAAGCGGATCATCTCGTAGGCCGGGATGCGCTCCTTGCCGTAGGCCGGGTGCGGCACACGGGCATAGGGCATGCCGAACACGTAGTCCATTTCCTCGGTGCTCATGGGGATGGGTGGCGGGTTGAACCACACATCCACTTCGCCATGCTTCTGCACCAGGGCGCGGGCGTTGCCCGGGTTGGTCTCCAGGTGCAGCACCCGGTTGGCATGGGCATAGAGTACCGGGTCGTTACGCACCTTCTCGAACGACGGCAGGCGGATCACCGACTTTTCCCGGGTCATGCTCGGGCTGTCGAGAATCTGCACGACCTTGGCTTCGTTCGGGTCCTCCTGGTCGCCCTTGGCCTGCTCGATGGCACAGGCCTGGGTGTCCTGGGTATTCACGTACGGGTTGATGATCTTGTCGACGCGGCCCGGGCGGTCGATGCGGGTCGAATCGATCTCGTACCAGCCCTGAGGTGTATCACGACGCACGAAAGCAGTGCCGCGCACATCGGTGATGGTCTCGATCTTCTCGCCGTTGGACAGGCGCTGGGCCACCTCGACCACCGCGCGCTCGGCGTTGCCGAACAGCAGGATGTCGGCGCTGGCGTCGATCAGGATCGAGTGGCGGACCTTGTCCTGCCAGTAGTCGTAGTGGGCGATGCGGCGCAGCGAGGCCTCGATGCCGCCAAGCACGATCGGCACATGCTTGTAGGCTTCCTTGCAGCGCTGGCTGTACACCAGGCTGGCGCGGTCCGGTCGGCTGCCGGCCAGGCCACCAGGGGTGTAGGCGTCGTCGGAACGGATCTTCTTGTCCGCGGTGTAGCGGTTGATCATCGAGTCCATGTTGCCCGCGGCCACGCCGAAGAACAGGTTCGGCTCGCCGAGCTTCATGAAGTCGTCTTTCGACTGCCAGTTCGGCTGGGCGATGATGCCCACGCGGAAGCCCTGGGCCTCCAGCAGGCGGCCGATGATGGCCATGCCGAACGACGGGTGGTCGACGTAAGCATCACCGGTCACGATGATGATGTCGCAGGAATCCCAGCCGAGCAGATCCATCTCCTCCCTGCTCATCGGCAGGAAAGGTGCTGGCCCGAAGCATTCGGCCCAGTACTTGGGATAGTCGTAGAGTGGTTTGGCTGCTTGCATGTCAGTGACCGGTTCTGGTGTGCAGGGAAATCGCGGGCGCGGAGGATAGCACAAATTTTGACCAAATCCGACTGGATTCGTGGGGATTGGTGGGGTGGGCGACGGTTGGGGATGGGTCGCCAAGTGCCTGGTTTTGGGTTTGCGGTGGCGCGCCAACCGAGCGCCGCCCGCGCGGCGCTTCGCAGCACAAGGCTGCTTGCATAGAACAACACATAACTCACTGATTTAGCAGAAACCCTGTGGGAGCGGCTTTAGCCGCGAACACCGGCGTAGCCGGTGCCATGCACCGCGCTGGATTCTTCGCGGCTAAAGCCGCTCCCACAGGATAAAGCGGCGCTTGATGAGGCTTTGTTCTCTACGCAACAGCGCAGCTCAAAGGTTCGGCGCTATATCGAGGTGAGCCCCGAGAGCTAGGCGATTCCCCACAGAAAAACTATGTCCGCTCGGACCAATCATGACCGCGCCCCCCTGCTGAGAGACGGTAATCCTTTCAGTTTTTTACAAAATATTTAACCCCTCCAACCCTCTTCAAGCGCTAACCGATTCATTAATAGGTGATTTTTCTGCCCTCCGGAAAATTGTAGGAGCTGAACTACAAGCACCAGAAATAATTCTTACGTCAACTTTCCCCAACGAATGCCGGGCAGATATTGAACCAAGGAAAAAACAAGTGATACAAAACTCCTGCGCTGAAAAGCGTACTCAAACCAACTCTATAGGAGCACTAGCCATGGGACGTCGTCGTTCTGAAATCCATACTCTGCAAATCCCTCGCGTGATGAACTACACATTCACCGAATCCGAGACCGAGTTCCTTAACCTGCTGTAAGCAATAAGCCAGAAGGGGCCTAGCCCCTTCTGTCCATATCAAGGAGCCAAAGATGATTACCGAGCGCGAGCTAAATACAGAAGAAGCCTACAACCGGCTGACAAGGCTGCTTCAGCATTTGGGACTTCATTCAAAAATAAAACTATCAAAACCTAATGGATTGGTCGCCACTTGCCACCTATACGACAGCGCCTACAAAGAGGTTTCTTGCGGCGCAGGTAAAGGAGAGCACTGTGAACTCGGGGCACTTGCCGAAAGCCTAGAGCATTATTTCGTCGACAAGACTACCCCAGCGACCATCGACAGCGACCAAATCTTGAAGTCGATAGCCCCGTTTGACGACTGGCTGCTCAAATCCATACCGCCTGCTTGCCAGATACCGTATTTCAAACTGGAAGCCCTGAATAGCTACGACAAGATAAATTTACCTGCGATAATGATTGCTCCTTCATTCAGAAATATTGATGAGATCGAAAAAACGGCTGCTGGCTTCCTTGCCAAATATGGCACCAACTCAGGAACAGCACTTGGCTGCACAGAGAGCGAGGCTCTGCTACACGCCATAAATGAAGCTATCGAGCGCCATGCCCTGTCGATGTACTATCTGTCTCTTTGCGACCTGATCTCCCCACCAGAGCTTTACCAACCCTCGAGTTCCTTTCTGGAAGAAACCTTCGCACATGACACCGCGCTTTTTCGTCATGCAAGGAACTTAGACATTTTCTTGACACACGACTTTTATGATGTGCCATTTTGCATTGCCATTTCTCGGGATAAAAATAAAGTCTCACTTAGCAGCGTAGGCTCCGGCAGCTCCATCAACCCGTCCATTGCAATGTATCGTGCCGTTACGGAGCAGCTTCAGTGCGCGCAACTTTATGGTCCGACTGAAAAACAAGAGGACCTCGCTGCAGAGAAGATGCTTTCCCGCTCAGCACGTCTTGCTTCACTTCTACATCCGAGCCCAACTCACTCCGTACCGATTCTTCATCCACCACGCACCGAGCTCAGCGTACGCGGGCAGATCAAGCGCACACTGATCAACTTGGGAAATCAAAACAAAGCTGTATTCTATCGCACACTTTATGAGCATCCGAATCTCGCAACGATTGTGCAAGTTTTCATACCCGGCCTGGAGCGATTCCACTTGATCAGGTCTGGCATTCCAGTCGCTCCGCAGAGCGCATTCAAAGGCATAAGGCAATGACATGCATATCTATCGAGGTATCTTCGCCGCCCTGAGCGCAACATTAGTACTGAAAATCGCGACCGTCGTACCTGCCCTGATCTTGGCTGACATTATTGACAACCTGTCCACCTCGGCCTCGCCTCCCCAGCTTTTGCTCGGAGCCTTCATATGCCTTGTCGCATTACAAGCCTCACTGACCCCTTTGCAAGCCTGGTGCCTGGCGCGGCTCTGCCAAGAACGCGTGAAGCAACTATCCATCCGCTGGTGCCGAGCATTGCTGGACAAACGCTTCGAGGCCTATGGACAACTCCATGGAGGAACACTGGTAAAGGTTCTGGATAGAGGAATAACGGCACAAGAGCGGTGGTTAGGTTTTCTGATTGGCTCGGCATGGCCGGTGCTGGCTGAAGCTGTGGTGCTGGTCACGCTGTTCGCATACCTCGGGGCTACCTCGGTATTGATCGGCCTCGTCCCCTTGAGCTTGGCGTATCTGTGGGCAAACGATCGCCTGGTGCGCTGGCGTCGCCCCCATATCGAGGCAGTCAACTCGCAGGAAGACGAACTGGCGGAACAATGGGTAGATACCTTCGCCAGCGCGTCAACGGTCAAACTGGAGAAGGCTGAGGATGCAGCAATGATTCCCGTCAACCAGACACTGTCGGGCTATGCCGACTCAGCGGTAGGGGTTGCCTACAGTGGCGGATGGCTTCAAGGACTGCGTACTCTGTTCATTGGCTTGGGCAGTGGTGGTTTGCTCTTGTGGGGTATTCATGATCAATCTCAGGCAACACCGCATTTAAGCCTGGGCGAGCTTGTTGCCCTCTTTACTCTGGTGAGTGGATTGCTCGCAGGCGTTGCACAACTGGCGGAAGCCTGGCGAGTACTCGACCAGTTCCGGCTCGACAAACGCAAGCTCGAACACTGGCTTCAACTCCCTGTGTTCGGCCCGACACTTTCCATAGAGACAGAGCCCCAAAATGAAAACGCAGGGCTTCGCATTACCCCCTGCCAACTCAGCGCTCGAAACGCGCTGCAACTGCAGATCGATAAGCCCTTGGTGCTACGTGCGGGAGAACGTGTCGCGCTGGTTGGGCCCAGCGGTTGTGGTAAATCGACACTTCTGCATGCGCTGGCAGGAACGGTATTCCAGTTGCGTAGGCATGTTCACTTGCACGGCAGGTGCCTGGCTGCGCTCGACGCTTGTGAGCAGTTCAGCCGTTTACGACTCTGCCCTCAGGATACGCACTTCCTACCCGGCCCACTGCCCCGCGCAGTGCTGTTCGAACATGCTCATGATCGCGCTCAAATCGAACGATGGCTTGAACAACTGGGCCTGAGCAAAGACTGGTACGAACTTGATCTGGATGCACGCGCAGAATCCATTTCGGGTGGAGAAGCACGCAGGCTGACGTTGCTACGCCTCCTAAATCAGCCAGGCGAATTCAATTTCTTTGACGAACCCACAGCTGGGCTTGATGCCGGATCGGCTGCGCGTACCTGGGATCTGCTGTTCGAAACATTCCGAGGGAGGGGGCTGATATGCGTGACGCATGATCAGAATGCCCTGTCACGTTTTGATCGGGTGATCACCATGAGCGAGGGACGGATAGTCAGCCAAGTGAAAGCAAAGATCGCTCATAACGCTGAGCTAGCCGGCGATCCGCACACCCTGTGGGAGCGGCTTTAGCCGCGAACACCGGCGCAGCCGGTTCCAGCTAACGCGGTGGATTCTTCGCGGCTAAAGCCGCTCCCACAGGGTTTCTGCTAACTCAGTGAATCATGCGCAACTTCATGAAACGGGCGTTACTCGTCATCGTCGAAGTTGTACATGCCCGGCGCCAAGTTCTCGAAGCGGGTGTACTTACCGATAAACGCCAGGCGCACGAAGCCGATAGGGCCGTTACGCTGTTTACCGATGATGATTTCCGCCACGCCCTTGTGCTCGGTCTCGGGGTGGTACACCTCGTCGCGGTACACGAACATGATCACGTCGGCGTCCTGCTCGATCGCACCGGATTCACGCAAGTCGGAGTTCACTGGGCGTTTGTTCGGGCGCTGTTCCAGGGAGCGGTTCAGCTGCGACAGGGCGATGACCGGGCAGTTGAACTCCTTGGCCAGGGCCTTGAGCGAGCGGGAGATCTCGGAAATTTCGTTGGTCCGGTTGTCGCCGGCCGAACCCGGGATCTGCATCAGCTGCAGGTAGTCGACCATGATCATGGCGATTTCGCCATGCTCGCGGGCCAGGCGGCGGGTACGGGCGCGCATTTCCGAGGGGCTGATGCCGGCGGTATCGTCGATGAACAGCTTGCGGTCGTTGAGCAGGTTCACCGCCGAGGTCAGGCGCGGCCAGTCGTCGTCGTCCAGCTGGCCGGAACGCACCTTGGTCTGGTCGATACGGCCCAGGGACGAGAGCATACGCATGATCAGCGATTCACCTGGCATCTCGAGGGAGAACACCAGCACCGCCTTGTCGGTACGCAGTACGGCGTTTTCCACCAGGTTCATGGCGAAGGTGGTCTTACCCATCGACGGTCGGCCGGCGACGATGATCAGGTCGGCTGGCTGCAGGCCGCTGGTCTTCTCGTCGAGGTCGGTGAAGCCGGTGGACACGCCGGTGATGTCACTGTCGGAGTTGAACAGCGTGTCGATACGGTCGATGGCCATGGTCAACAGTTCGTTGACCCCCACCGGGCCGCCGGTTTTCGGGCGGGCCTCGGCGATCTGGAAGATCTGCCGCTCGGCGTCGTCGAGAATCTCTTCGGCGTTGCGCCCTTGCGGGTTGAACGCGTTGTCGGCGATATCGGTACTGATGCTGATCAGCTGGCGCAGGGTGGCGCGCTCGCGAATGATCGCGGCGTAGGCCTTGATGTTGGCTACCGACGGGGTGTTCTTGGCCAGCTCGGCCAGGTACGCCAACCCACCGACTTGCGAAGAAAGGCCTTCCTTGTCCAACTGCTCGTGCAGGGTCACCACGTCGAATGGCTGGTTGGCGTCGGCCAACTTGTGCACGGCACGGAAGATCAGGCGGTGGTCATGCCGGTAGAAGTCGCCATCCGATACCTGGTCCAGCACCCGCTCCCAGGCATTGTTGTCCAGCATCAGGCCACCGAGCACGGCCTGTTCGGCCTCGATGGAATGCGGCGGTACCTTCAGGGCTGCGGTTTGCAGGTCTAGCTGTTCGGAGGTGGTGATCTCGTTCATGGCCACGAAAGAATTCTGGAGGATGAAAAAGACAAAGGGCACGGCCTGTCGAAAACAGGACCGTGCCCGATGTTAACCGCCTGACCCACAAGGAGCCAGCCAGTCAGCGCAGCTTAGGCAGCTACGACGACCACGCGTACGGTGGCTTCAACGTCGCTGTGCAGGTGCACGGCTACGTCGTATTCGCCAACCTGACGGATGGTGCCGTTCGGCAGACGAACTTCAGCCTTGGCCACTTCAACGCCGGAGGCGGTCAGGGCGTCAGCGATGTCGTGGGTGCCGATCGAACCGAACAGCTTGCCTTCGTCGCCAGCGGTGGCAGTGATGGTCACTTCCAGCTCGGCCAGTTGGGCAGCGCGGCTTTCAGCCGAAGCTTTCTTGTCAGCAGCTGCTTTTTCCAGCTCGGCGCGACGCTCTTCGAACGCAGCCAGGTTGGCGGCGTTGGCAACGGTGGCCTTGCCGAATGGCAGCAGGAAGTTACGGCCGTAACCAGCCTTAACTTTTACTTTGTCGCCCAGGTTGCCCAGGTTAGCGACTTTTTCCAGCAGGATCAGTTCCATTTGGTAAAACCTCTTAACTTTTAACCTTCACCGTTCGCGGAGTCATTCCCCTTGGGGGACTTGCGACCGCGAAAATCAATCAGGCTGTCGACAATGGCCAAAACCACCAGCAACGGATAAATCAGCTGCATGATCAGCGGCAACGTCACGTACATGCCCACCAGCCAGAAACCGGCCAGTCGCCCCTGCGCCACCAGCCCGTGCATCAAGGCGATGCCGGCCAGCACCAGTACCAGGCTGGAGGCCGATGCCAGGACGATGAACTGCGGCCCGATGAACGGGGCCACCACCATCACTGCCACCAAGACCGCCATGGTCTGTTTCGGCAACCTCAGCGCGCGAAACTCGCGACCGAAGCCTCCAGGGTTGTACAACGCTGCCTGCCAGTAGCGCGCCAGCACCAGGGCCAGCACACTGAACAATTGCACCGTCACTGCTGTGGAAGCGACCAGCACAGGGCGGATCAGCTCACCGGAGAGCACCGGTTGCCCCTCGATTTTCGGCATGGCTTCGGCAAACGCCTTGGCCAGCACATCGAAGGTTTGTGCCAGCGCCAGATCGAGCACGAGGCTGAAAGCCACGGCGAACACGGCACTGACCAGCAACACCCGGCTCCAGGGATGCTCGGCGCGCAACAGCGCAGCCAGGCCCAAGGCACCCGCGATCACCAGAAAGGTGATGGGATCGCCCATGACCCACACGGCCAGCCCGGCCAGCAGGCCGCCGGCGATGACCGTTGTAGCATCCTTGAACCCACGCCGCAGCAGCACAAGGCTGCCGGCAGCGGCACTCAACCAGAACAGCAGCGGCAGTACCGCGCTGATGACCACCACCAGGGTGGCCTGCACACGACCGCGCATGATGAAACTTGCTAACGCTCGCATGCTAATCCCTTACTGCTTGTCGACGACCCGGTCTCAGCGGCCGTGGCTGTCGGTGTAGGGCAGCAGGGCCAGGAAGCGGGCGCGCTTGATAGCGGTAGCCAGCTGACGCTGATAACGAGCTTTGGTACCGGTGATACGGCTTGGAACGATCTTGCCGGTTTCGGATACGTAAGCTTTCAGGGTGTTGAGATCTTTGAAGTCGATCTCTTTCACGTCTTCAGCAGTGAAGCGGCAGAATTTACGACGACGGAAGAAACGTGCCATTTAATAGGCTCCTCTAAAGGTCCGTGGATTACTCGTCAGCGTTATCGCTGGAGTCGCTGTCATTGCTGTCGTCGCCATCGGCGGATTCAGCATGCTCAGGACGCTCACGACGCTCACGGCGCTCGCTGCGGTTTTCTTCAGCCTTCAGCATCTCGGACTGGCCGGTAACGGCTTCGTCGCGACGGATGACCAGGTTACGGATAACGGCATCGTTGTAGCGGAAGTTGTCTTCCAGCTCGGCCAGGGCCTTGCCGGTGCACTCAACGTTCAGCATCACGTAGTGAGCCTTGTGAACATTGTTGATTGCGTAGGCCAGTTGACGACGGCCCCAGTCTTCCAGGCGGTGGATCTTGCCACCATCTTCTTCGATCAGCTTGGTGTAACGCTCAACCATGCCGCCGACTTGCTCGCTCTGGTCCGGGTGAACCAGGAAGATGATTTCGTAATGACGCATGAATGCTCCTTACGGGTTAGTAGTCTGCCAGCGAATCTGGTCAGACAAGGAGTGAATGACACTGTATGTCTTGCACGGAGGGGAGGCACATGTGCGCCTGCCAGCTCGGCAAGGGGCGCAATTGTAGAGAAGGCGAGGCGTACAAGCAAGGTGATTGGTGAATATTTGAACAGCCTGAAAAATATTCAGAATGTGTCAGGCCCGATTCGCGGGCACGCCCGCTCCCACAGATCAACTGCTGCCTTTGGCATTGCAGATTACCTGTGGGAGCGGGCGCGCCCGCGAAGAGGCCGGCGCAGGTTATAGATCAGCGCTTGGCCTGACGCTGACGCACAGCCTCGAACAGGCACACGCCTGTCGCCACCGACACGTTCAGGCTGCTGACACTACCGCCCATCGGCAACTTCACCAGGAAATCGCAATGCTCGCGGGTCAGCCGGCGCATGCCCTTGCCTTCCGCGCCCATGATCATCACCAGCGGCCCGGTCAGGTCCTGCTGGTAGATCTCCTGCTCGGCCTCGCCGGCGGTACCTACCACCCACAGGCCACGCTGCTGCAGTTTTTCCAGGGTGCGCGCCAGGTTGGTCACGGCCACCAGCGGGATGACCTCCGCAGCGCCACAGGCCACCTTGCGCACGACCGGCGTCAGGGTTGCAGACTTGTCCTTGGGCACCACCACTGCCGTGGCACCGGCGGCATCGGCGGTACGCAGGCAGGCGCCAAGGTTGTGCGGGTCGGTCACGCCATCCAGCACCAGGATCAGCGGTGGTGTTTCGGTGCGTTCGAGCAATTCCTCGAGCATCAACTCGCCCCAGACCTGGCTCGGGCTCACCTCGGCAACCACACCCTGATGCACGCCCTCTACCCAGGCATCCATCTCACGGCGCTCGGCCTGGCCGACCGCCACGCGATTTTCCGCGGCCAGCGCCAGCAGCGCCTGCAGGCGTGGCTCGCTGCGTCCTTCCGACAGCCAGATCTGCTTGACCCGTTTCGGATGGTGCTGCAGCAATGCCTGCACGGCGTGCACGCCGTAGATCTTTTCCAGCTGACTCATGACTTGCTCTTGCTCTTGCGTGGCGCGCCGGACTTCGACGGGCCTTTACGGTGCTTGGTCGGCTTGCCGGAGGCCTTGCCGCCCTTTTCCGACTTGCTGCTGGCATGGCCGCCACTGCGCGCCTCGCTCATCAGCGCCTTCTTCATTTCGCGGCTCTTGCGCACTTCGGCGTTACGCTGCACAGCGTCTTTCGGGAAGTACGCCTCGGCGGTCTCGCTCTTGCGGCTGCGCGGCTTCGGCGTGGCCTTGGCCTCGACCGGGGCCTGCTCGGCCTGGCCGGCAGCCGGTGCGGCACCACGTTGTTTGCGGCCGATCGGGGCGGCGAGGGTCTTTTCCGACACTTCGAAGTCGATCTTGCGCTCGTCGAGGTCGACGCGCATGACCTTGACCTCGATCGTGTCGCCCAAGCGGAAGCTGCGCCCGGTACGCTCGCCAGACAGGCGGTGGTGCACCGGGTCGAAGTGGTAGTAGTCGCCCGGCAGCGCACTGACGTGCACCAGGCCTTCCACATAGATATCGGTCAGCTCGACGAACAGGCCGAAACCGGTCACCGCGGTGATCACACCCGGGAAAGTCTCGCCCACGCGGTCCTTCATGAACTCGCACTTGAGCCAGTTGACCACGTCACGGGTGGCTTCATCGGCCCGGCGCTCGGTCATCGAGCACTGCTCGCCAAGCTGCTCGAGGGTGTTCTCGTCGTACGGGTAGATGCGCGCCTTGGGGATGCTCATGGCGCCGGCACGCTTGACGTGCGGGGTTTCGACCCTGGAACGGATGATGCTGCGGATGGCGCGGTGCACCAGCAGGTCCGGGTAGCGACGGATCGGCGAGGTGAAGTGGGTGTACGCCTCGTAGTTCAGGCCGAAGTGGCCGTTGTTGTCGGTGCTGTACACCGCCTGGCTCAACGAACGCAGCATCACGGTCTGGATCAGGTGGAAGTCCGGGCGCCCGGCGATGCTCGCCAGCAGTGCCTGGTAATCCTTCGGCGACGGGTCCTTGCCCTTGTGCAGGGTCAGGCCCAGTTCGCCCAGGAAGGCGCGCAGCTTTTCCAGACGCTCTGGCGGTGGGCCGTCGTGCACGCGGTACAGGGCCGGCACGCCATGCTTCTGCAGGAACTCGGCGGTGGCCACGTTGGCCGCCAGCATGCATTCCTCGATCAGCTTGTGGGCGTCGTTGCGCACGGTCGGGCGGATTTCCGCGATCTTGCGCTCGTCACCGAAGATGATGCGGGTTTCCTGGGTCTCGAAGTCGATCGCGCCGCGGGTGTGACGGGCCTCCACCAGCACCTTGTACAGGTTGTACAGGTTCTTCAGGTCCGGCACGACTGCCTTGTACTCCTCGCGCAGCGCCTTGCCCTCACGGGTGCGGGAGTGCTCGAGCATGCTGCTGACCTTGTTGTAGGTCAGGCGGGCGTGGGAGTGGATGACGCCTTCGTAGAACTGGTAGTCGACCATCTGGCCGGCTTTGTTCATGGTCATTTCGCAGACCATGGCCAGGCGATCGACATGCGGGTTCAGCGAGCACAGTCCGTTGGACAGCTCTTCGGGGAGCATCGGTACCACGCGCTCGGGGAAGTACACCGAGTTGCCGCGCTGCTGGGCCTCGACGTCCAGGGCCGAGCCCAGGCGCACGTAGCTGGACACGTCGGCAATGGCCACATACAGGCGCCAGCCACCGGAGAACAGGCGCAGCTTGCCCAGCGGTTCGCAATAGACGGCGTCGTCGAAGTCACGGGCGTCCTCGCCGTCGATGGTGACGAACGGCAGGTGGCGCAGGTCGACGCGCTTCTCCTTGTCCTTCTCTTCGACTTCGGAGCGGAACTTGCGCGCTTCCTTGATCACGTCCTTGGGCCAGACGTGCGGGATATCGTAGCTGCGCAGGGCAACGTCGATTTCCATGCCCGGCGCCATGTAGTTGCCGATGACCTCGACCACATCGCCTTGCGGCTGGAAGCGCGGGGTCGGCCAGTGGGTGATCTTGATCTCGACGAACTGGCCGATCTTGGCACCGCCGTTGCGCCCGGCGGTGACCAGCACTTCCTGCTGGATCTTCGGGTTGTCCGGGGTCACGTAGCCGATACCGCCTTCTTCGAAGTAACGGCCGACCACGCTTTCGTGGGCACGGGAGATGATTTCGACCAGCACGCCTTCACGGCGGCCACGGCGGTCGACGCCGGATACGCGGGCCAGGCCGCGGTCACCGTCGAACACCAGGCGCATCTGCGACGGGCTGAGGAACAGATCTTCGCTGCCGTCGTCCGGAATAAGGAAGCCGAAGCCATCGCGGTGACCGGAGACGCGACCGCAGATCAGGTCCAGCTTGTCTACCGGGGCATAAGTGCCGCGCCGGGTATAGATAAGCTGGCCATCGCGCTCCATTGCACGCAGTCGGCGGCGCAGGGCTTCGATCTGGTCTTCGTCGTAAAGACCGAACTCGGCCGCCAGCTCCTCGCGTGCGGCCGGTTCGCCACGGTCGGCGAGGCGCTGCAGGATCAGCTCACGGCTGGGAATGGGGTTGTCGTATTTTTCCGCTTCGCGAGCGGCCTCGGGATCGAGGGATTGCCAATCGGCCATCAGAAGGGGTTCACCTTGGGGTATATAGATAGGAATTCTGGCATAGGCGTATTGAAACCGGAAATGTCAGCCTTGGACAGCCCCACCGGCGCCTCCGGCGAGCAGGAATAGGCCTGCGGAATCAACAAGTTGAATTTTTTGAAATTTTTTTCGCTTGGGGGGTTTACAGCCCCCCGGACCGTCCGTATAGTGCGCACCACAACGACGGACAACCCCGAAGTTGTAGTAGAGATGAGCGGCGCTGTAAAGCATCAAGTAATCTCGAATGTGTGCCCAGGTGGCGGAATTGGTAGACGCGCTGGTTTCAGGTATCAGTGGCTTAACGGCCGTGGAAGTTCGAGTCTTCTCCTGGGCACCAAATATTTTCAAGTAACAGATGACCAAGGATCTGTTACTACTGTGTGAAAGCGAACGATAGTCGCCTTCTCCAGATGATGTAAAGCTTTGCCCAGGTGGCGGAATTGGTAGACGCGCTGGTTTCAGGTATCAGTGACTTAACGGTCGTGGAAGTTCGAGTCTTCTCCTGGGCACCATACAAAAACCCACTAGCTTGCTAGTGGGTTTTTTCTTGCCTGCGATTTTTGTATCCCTCCTCTTTCGGTCATAGGTGCAAACCTGTGCCGGCCTCTTCGCGGCTAAAGCCGCTTGTATGGTGATACTCGAAGGGGTGGTGGGACGAAAAAGCCGAATCTGACTGTTCACAGCAGTACAGACCGTGGGAGAACTCGCCCCACCCCTT
>NZ_NEJX01000022.1:0-111150 GCF_002113245.1 Pseudomonas sp. B13(2017) | reverse complement strand
ATTGCCGGGGCCGCTTTGCGGCCCTTTCGCCGGCAAGCCAGCTCCCACAGGTCCACCTACAGCCTCGGGACCTGTGCTTTGCCTGTGGGAGCCGGCTTGCCGGCGATGAGGCCAGCAAGGCCAATAAATATTCCAGCCGGCGGGGCCAATAGAGTACTCAACCGGTAGGTTGAGCTGAGATTGCCGGGGCCGCTTTGCGGCCCTTTCGCCGGCAAGCCAGCTCCCACAGGTCCACCTACAGCCTCGGGACCTGTGCTTTACCTGTGGGAGCCGGCTTGCCGGCGATGAGGCCAGCAAGGCCAATAAATATTCCAGCCGGCGGGGCCAATAGAGTACTCAACCGGTAGGTTGAGCTGAGATTGCCGGGGCCGCTTTGCGGCCCTTTCGCTGGCAAGCCAGCTCCCACAGATCCACCTACAGCCTCGGGACCTGTGCTTTGCCTGTGGGAGCCGGCTTGCCGGCGATGAGGTCAGCAAGGCCAATAAATATTCCAGCCGGCGGGTCCAATAGAGCACTCAACCGGTAATCGGTGCCTGCAAGTGCCGGCTAGGGTAATGCTGCTCATAGACCTTGCACACCCGCAGTACCTGCTCATCGGCAAAGCGCCCGGCCACCACCTGCAGCCCCACCGGCAACCCCTCGCGGGTGAACCCGCACGGCACCGAAGCCGCCGGCTGCTGGGTCAGGTTGAAGGGATAGCTGAACGGCGTCCATTCCATCCACTGCGTCATCCCCGACTCCGGCGGCACATTGTGCCCTGCCTCGAATGCCACCAGCGGTAGCATCGGCGATACCAGCAGGTCATGACGCTGGTGGAAGGCATTCATCTTCGCGATCAACTCTGCGCGTGCCTCCAGGGCCTGGGTGTAGTCACCCAGACTGATTCGCGCTCCCTGTTCGGCAATCCAGCGCAGCCCTGGGTCAAGCTGCGCCCGCTGTTCATCGCTGAACGCACTGGCCAACCGCGCCGCCCCGGCAAACCACAGGGTATTGAACGTCTCCAGCGGGTCGCCGAACCCCGGGTCGACTTCCTCAACCTGTGCGCCCAGCCGTGCCAGGCGCTGCACGGCCTGGGCCACCAGTGCCTGGATCTGCGGGTCGACCTGCACGTAACCGAAGTTGGCACTGTAGGCGATGCGCAGGCCGCTCAGGTCCTGCTCCTGGCCCAGCCACGGCGCCTGCCTGGGTGCGCCGGCCAACCCGTCACGGGCATCGGGGCGGGCGACGCAGTCGAGCATCAGTACCGAATCGTCGACGGTGCGCGTCATCGGCCCCAGGTGCGACAGCACGGTCATGGCACTGGCCGGCCATTGCGGTACGTAGCCGAAGGTCGGCTTGATGCCGAAGGTGCCGGTAAAGGCGCAAGGGATGCGAATCGAGCCGCCGGCATCGCTGCCCTGGTGCAGCACGCCCAGGTTCAGCGCGGCTGCCGCCGCGGCGCCACCAGACGAGCCGCCGGCGGTCAGCCGGGTATCCCAGGGGTTGCGGGTGATGCCGTACAGCGGGTTGTCGGTCACCCCCTTCCAACCGAACTCCGGCGTGGTGGTCTTGCCCACCAACACAGCGCCGGCTTCGCGCATGAAGGCCGTGAAGGGCGCATCGACTTCCCACGGGCCGGCACCCGAGGTGGTGCGCGAGCCCTTGCGTGTGGGCATGCCCCGGGTCAGGGTCAGGTCCTTGATCGAGGCGGGTACGCCATCCAGCCGGCCGCAGGGCTCGCCACGCTGCCAGCGCTGTTCGCTGGCGCGGGCGGCGGCGCGGGCTCCTTCGCCATCGACATGACAATAGGCGTTGACCGCCGGGTTGTGCAGGTCGATGCGCGCCAGCACATCGTCGATCACCTCGACCGGTGACAGTTGGCGGCGCTGGTACAACTCGAGCAGTTCGACGGCGGTGAACTCGCCAATCGCGGTTTTCTGGGTCATCTCAACGGGCTCCCGGGTTGGCGGCCTGGAACATGGCGCGCAGCAGCACGTCGCAGCCATCGGCCAGGTCCTGTGGCGCGGCATTTTCGATTTCGTTGTGGCTGATGCCGCCCTCGCAAGGTACGAAAATCATCCCGGCTGGGCCCAGTTCGGCGAGGAAGATCGCGTCGTGGCCGGCGCCGCTGACGATATCCATGTGGCTCAGGCCCAGCTCCCGCGCGCCTTGGCGCACGGCGTCAACGCACTGCTCGGCGAAGTACAGCGGCGGGAAGTCGGCGGTTGGCGTCAGCTCGAAACTCAACCCGTGCCTTGCCGTGCTGGTTTCAATGGCCGCGCGTACTTCGCTGACCATGGTGGCGAGGTGCTCGGGGTCGAGGTGGCGCAGGTCGATGGTCATCTGCACCTGGCCGGGGATGACATTGCGCGAGCCCGGGTGCAGGTTCAGGCAGCCGACGGTGCCGCAGGCATGCGGCTGGTGGGCGTGGGCCACGCGGTTGACCGCAGCCACCACCTCGGCGGCACCGACCAGGGCATCCTTGCGCAGGTGCATCGGGGTCGGGCCGGCATGGGCCTCGACGCCGGTCAGTACCAGGTCGAACCATTTCTGCCCCAGGCAGCCCTGGACCACGCCAATGGTGGTGCGCTGGTCTTCCAGCACCGGGCCTTGTTCGATATGTGCTTCGAAGTAGGCACCGACGGCATGCCCGGTGGGCACGCGGGGGCCGGCGTAACCGATGCGCTGGAGTTCCGCGCCTACCGACAGGCCCTGGTCGTCGACCTTGGCCAGGGTCTCCTGCAGGCCGAACTTACCGGCGAACACCCCCGAGCCCATCATGCACGGCGGGAAGCGCGAGCCTTCCTCGTTGGTCCATACCACCACTTCCAGCGGGGCTTCGGTGGTCAGGTCCAGGTCGTTCAGGGTGCGCAGCACCTCGAGGCCGGCCATGACCCCGTAGCAGCCGTCGAACTTGCCGCCGGTGGGTTGGGTGTCGATGTGGCTGCCGGTCATCACTGGCGGCAGGGCCGGGTTGCGCCCGGGGCGGCGGGCGAAGATGTTACCGATGGCGTCGATGCTGACCGTGCAGCCGGCGTCTTCGCACCAGCGCACGAACAGGTCGCGGGCCTGGCGGTCGAGGTCGGTCAGGGCCAGGCGGCATACGCCACCCTTGGCGGTGGCGCCGAGCCGGGCCAGGTCCATCAGCGATTGCCAGAGGCGATCGCGGTTGACCAGCGGGCCCTGGCCGAGCAGATGCTGCGATGGATCGATGCGGGTGTTCATGGTTCATCTCTCCTGAAATGACTGGGTTGCTTGTGCCGGCCTCTTCGCGGGCTTGCCCGCTCCCACAGGGATCTCACCTCTCTCAGGCCGGTGGAGTACCTGTGGGAGCGGGCAAGCCCGCGAAGAGGCCAGTACAGGTAAACGAGGCCTGTATCAGGCGCTAAGGGCCAGGTAACGGTTCTTGATGCTCGGATCCTCGCGGAACTGCGCCGCACTGCCCTGGTAGGCGACGCGACCCTGTTCCAGCACGTAGTGGCGGTCAGCGAGGGCGTCGCAGACCATCAGGTTCTGTTCCACCAGCAGGATCGACAGGCCTTCGTCCTTGAGCCGCCGCAGAATCCTCACCAGTTCGTCGACGATCACCGGGGCCAGGCCTTCGGTGGGCTCGTCGAGGATCAGCAGCTTGGGGCCGTTGAGCAGGGCGCGGGCGATGGCCAGCATCTGCTGCTCGCCGCCGGACAGGGCGAAACCGCCGTTGCGGCGCCGTTCCTTCAGCCGCGGGAACATGCTGTACACGTCTTCCAGCTGCCAGCGGCTGTCCTTGCGAACGGCAATCCTCAGGTTCTCCTCCACGCTGAGCTGGCGAAAGATGCCGCGGTGCTCCGGCACCAGGGCAATGCCGAGCCGGGCGATATCGAAGATTTCGCGGCCGACCAGCTGCTGGCCGTTGAAGCTGATCTGCCCCTGCCGTGGGCGGACGATGCCGAGGATGCTGCGCAGGGTGGTGGTCTTGCCGGCGCCGTTGCGCCCCAGCAGGGTCACCAGTTCGCCAGCCTCGACCTTGAGCGAGACGCCTTCGAGCACATGGCTCTTGTCGTAGTAGGAGTGGATCGAATCGACATTGAGCATCAGGCGGCCTCTCCAAGGTAGGCGGTGCGGACACGCTCGTCGTTGCGCACCTGTTCAGGGGTACCCTCGACCAGGATCTGGCCGTGGCTCATCACCGTGATGCGCTGGCTGATCGACATGACGATGCTCATGTTGTGCTCGATCAGCAGCACGGTGTGGTCGCGGCCGAGGTCGCTGATCAAGTCGGTCATCACCGGGATGTCGTCGATGCCCATGCCCGAAGTGGGTTCGTCGAGCATCAGCAGGGTGGGTTTGGCGCAGATCGACATGCCCACCTCCAGCACCCGTTGCTGGCCGTGCGACAGCTCGCCGGCCAGGGTCTCGGCGCGGGCGGCAAGCTTCAGGCGCTCCAGCACCTGGTCGGCGGTGTCCCAGTGGCTGCGCTTGTGCTCGACGCTGCGCCAGAAGTTCAGCGCACCCAGGCCATCGCGGCCCTGGGCGGCCAGGCGCAGGTTCTCGCGCACCGACAGGTTCTGGAACAGGCTGGTGAGCTGGAACGAACGGGCCATGCCCAGCGCCACGCGCCCGTGGGACGGCTTGCGGATGATGTCCTGGCCGTTGAACAGGATCTTGCCCGCGGTGGCCTGGCGCTCGCCGGTCAGGCAGTGGAACAGGCTGGTCTTGCCGGCGCCGTTGGGGCCGATGATGGTGTGGATGGAGCCGGCGCGAACCTTGAGGTCGACACTCGCAACCGCCTTGAACGGCCCGTAGGCCAGCTCCAGCTGGCGGGTTTCCAGGAGGTAGTCGCTCATCACAGAGTCTCCTTGGTCTTGGCCTGGGGTTTGTCATTGGCATTGCGGTTAGCCAGCAGGCGCTTGCCCAGTTCGGCCAGGCCGCCCCACAGGCCGCCACGCATGAACACCACCACCAGGATCAGGATCACCCCCAGCAGCATCAGCCAGCGCGGCCACAGCTCCGACAGCACGTCGCCCAGCAGCACGATGGCGCCGGCCCCCAGCAGCGAGCCGAACAGCGAGCCGGTGCCACCCACGATGGTCATGATCAGGATGTTCTCGCTCATCATCAGGTCGATGTTCGACAGCGGCGCAAAGTGCAGCAGCATGGCGTACAGCGCCCCGGCGATACCGGTGATGGCGCCCGACAGCATGAACACCAGGATCTTGAAGTGGCGGGTGTCGTAGCCGATGGCTGCGGCGCGGGTCTCGTTTTCGCGGATGGCCAGCAGGGTGCTGCCGAATGGCGAGCGGATCACCCGCAGCGCGCCGGCAAAGATCAGCAGGAACAGCACCGCGACGAACACATAGAAGTGCCGTGGGTCGGCCAGGTCGACCAGCACATGGCCGGCGATTTCGATGTTGGGCCGGGGCACATCGAGCAGGCCGTTGTCACCGCCGGTCCAGCCGCTGAGGGTGTAGGCCAGGAAGTAGGCCATCTGGCTGAAGGCCAGGGTCAGCATGACGAAGTAGATACCCGTGCGGCGGATCGCCAGGGCGCCTACCAGCAGCGCCAGGAAGGCACCGAACACTGCTGCGCCCAGCAGCGCGGCGAACATGCCCCACTGCAGGTGGATCATCAGCAGCGCCGCGCCATAGGCGCCTACGCCAAAGAAGATGCCCTGGCCGAACGACAGCAGGCCGGTGTAGCCGAGCAGCAGGTTGCAGGCCAGCGCCGCCAGGGCAAAGATCAGGATCTCGGTGGCCAGGGTGGCCGATGGCAGCAGCAGCGGCAGCGCCACCAGGCTGGCGACCACCAGCAACAGTAGGGCCGGGGCGCGGCCCTTGGCGACTGGCAATGGGTTTTTCTCGCTCATCTCAGGCTCTCCCGAACAGGCCATAGGGACGGACCAGGATCACTGCGGCCATGGCGCCGTAGATCATCAGGCTGGCGCCTTGCGGCCAGAGGCTGGTCATCATGCTTTGCACCACACCCACCAGCAGGCCGCCGACCAGGGCGCCGCCGAACGAGCCCATGCCGCCGATCACCACCACCACAAAGGCGATGCCGAGGATTTCCGGGCCGACGAAGGGCTGGGCGCCACGCAGCGGTGCGAACAGCACGCCCGCCACGCCGGCCAGGCCCACGCCCAGGGCGAAGGTCAGGGAGAACAGGCGGAAGATGTTGGTGCCCAGCAGCGACACGGTTTCGGTGCTTTCGCTGCCGGCCCGCACCAGGGCGCCGAAGCGGGTGCGCTCCAGCAGCAGCCACAGGCCAAGGCCGATCAGCGCGGCGAAACCGATCAGGAACAGCCGGTAGTAGGGGTAGATGAAGTCACCGACGATCAGCACCCCGCGCAATTCCGGCGGCACGGCGATGTTCTTGCCCACCGGGCCCCAGATCAGTACCGAGGCTTCCTGGATGATCAGCGCGATACCGAGGGTGACGAGGATCTGGAAGGTGTGCGGCAGGTGGTAGATGCGCTTGATCAACAGGCGCTCGACCGCCCAGGCCAGCGCCGCCACCACCAGCGGTGCGATCAGCAGGGCCAGCCAGAAGTTGCCGGTAATGGCCACGGCGGTGTAGCACAGGTAGGCGCCCAGCAAGAAGAACGCGCCGTGGGCGAAGTTGACGAAGTTGAGCAGGCCGAAAATGATCGTCAGGCCCACGGCGATGAGGAAGTAGATCATCCCCAGGCCCAGGCCGTTGAGCAGTTGGAACAGGTACAAATCGAGCATGAGCGTGCCCTCGACAGCGCGCGATGCGGCTGCCTGTACGAGTGTTTGTGACTGACGCCGCGGCCTCAGGCCAGGGCGCAACCGGTGTGGTCGACTTCGACGAACGAGCGGCCCGAGCTGATGACTTCGGCCAGGTCGTCCTCATCGCGCATCTGCCCCTGGGGCTTGCCGCGCAGCAGGTAGTAATCCTTGAGCACCTGGTGGTCGCCCGGGCGGATCAGTTCTTCGCCGGTCGGGCCCTGGAAGCGCATGCCCTGCAATGCCGCGGACACGGCGGCGCCATCCAGGCTGCCGGCCTTGATGATGGCTTCGAGCATGACCTTGGTGCCGATGTAGTCGGCCGCCAGCGGGTAGTTGGGGTTGATGCCATAAGCCTTGCGGGTGGCAGCGACCAGCTGCTGGTTCAGTGGGGTATCGACCTGGTGCCAGTACTGCGCGCCCAAGTACACGCCTTCGAGCACGTCGCTGCCCAGCTCCTGGAACTGATCGAGGCCGGCGGACCACACAATCAGCACTTTCATGCGCTCCTTGATGCCGAAGTTCACTGCCTGGCGCAGGGCGTTGGACGCCTGGCTGCCGAAGTTGAGCAGCACCAGCACGTCGGGCTTGGCGGCGATGGCGTTGGTCAGGTAGCCGGAAAACTCCTGCTCCTGCAGCGAGTGGTAGCTGTTGCCGATGTGTTCCACACCGAGCTCGGCGAACACCTTGCGGGCGTTGTCCAGCAGGGCATCGCCGAACACGTATTGCGGGGTGATGGTGTACCAGCGCTTGGCCTGTGGCAGCTGGCGGATCATTGGCACCAGCGTTTCGCGGATGGCGCCGTAGGTGGGCACCGACCAGCGGAAGGTCGAGGCATTGCAGTCCTTGCCGGTGATTTCGTCAGCGCCGACCGGGGTCATGAACACGCCGCCGGCCTTGTGGATTTCCTTCGACACCGCCAGTGCCGAGGACGACAGGGTGCAGCCCTGGAAGAAGCGGGCGCCATCCTGGCCGATGGCTTCCTGCACCTTGCGCACCGCCTTGCCGGCGTTGCCTTCGGTGTCGATGACCTTGTACTTGAGCGGGTGGCCGAGCAGTTGCGGGTATTCGGCGATGGCCAGGCGTGAGCCCATGTCGGCGTACTTGCCGTAGCTGGCGAAGGCGCCAGACATGGATTTGAGCCCATAGAAGGTCAATGGTTGCTCGGCGAATGCCCGGTGCGCCCCCAGGGGGAGGCTACCTAAGGCACCCAGGGCAAGGCCTGCCTTGAGCAGGGTACGTCTTTGCATGAGTAACTCCTTGGTTGTGGTTATTAGGCAGGAGTGGCAATGACAAAGCGGGTACGGCCGGGCCTGTGTGCAGGCCTCTTTCCAGGCGGATCAGTGGTGGTGTTCGAACTCCAGCAGGAAGTTGCGGGCAACCTCGCCTTCCAGCGCGGTCATGTGGTGTTCGGCGTCGCACATGTGTTCGTGCATCAGCCGGCGTACGGCGGGCTCGTCGCTGGCGCGCAGGGCGGTCAGCAATTGCTTGTGGTAGGCGATGTTGGCAGCGGCGAACTGCTGGCGCTTGGGCAGGTAGGCCTTTTTCAGCACCACCAGGTCGCGCAGCAGGTCGTTGAGGAACACCGCCATGAAACGCAGCAACGGGTTGGGGCAGCGGTCGGCCAGCAGGGTGTGGAATTCCAGCTCCGCCAGGCGCTGTTCGCGCTGGCCTTCCTCGCTGTCTTCCGGGGCGCTGCAGAAGTCGATGTTGGCCTGCAGCGCGGCGTAGTCGGCTTCGCTCAGCTTGCCCATTACCGATACCGCCAGCTCCACCTCGATGACCTTGCGCAACTGGTACACCTGTTCGCCGTCCAGGTGCTGGAAGTGCAGGTAGTTGCGCAGCGCGCGGCTGGCAGGTTCGGTGCCGACTTCATTGAGGTAGGCGCCGCCGCTCGGGCCGGTGCGGGTGCTGACCAGGCCCTCGACTTCCAGGGCCTTGAGCGCTTCGCGGGCGGTTCCCTTGGAGCACTCGAAATGCTCCATCAGCTCACGTTCGGTGGGCAGGCGGTCGCCGGGGTGCAGCGCTTCGGTGACGATCGAGCGCTTGACCGATTCGACGATCACATCGGACAGCTTCTGGCGCTTGCGTTTGGGTTTGAGCATTTCGCTATTTTTCATATTTATGCGGATAAATAGGATTTAGCGAGTTTTGCCGGGGTGGGTCAATGCTGGCGGCGGGGGAGGGGTCGCAAATGATGCGAAAGGGTCGGGGAGGGATAAGTGATGTTGGATTCACTGGCCTCTTCGCGGGCACGCCCGCTCCCACAGGTACTGCAAAAGGCTCAAGGCCTGCAGGGTTCCTGTGGGAGCGGGCGTGCCCGCGAAGGGGTTCAGGTGATTCAGGTTCAGTTCTGGCGCCCTGGGCCCTGTTGCAGGTGCGCCTGGCTGCAATACCACTCGTTGCCCTGCTGCAGCGCCCGGTCATTGGGCAGGTGCACGCCGCAATGGGCGCAGCGCACCATCTTCAGCGGCGCATCCAGCTTGGCCTCGGGGTGCGACTGTTGGCTGGCTTTGAACTTGCGCCACAGCCAGAACGCTGCGGCGATCAGGGCGATCCAGAAAAGTAGGCGAACCATGGTGTCCAGCTTGTCGGTTGAAGAAGCCGACAGTCTAGGACGCGGCCAATAAAAAAGGGAGGCCCAAGGCCTCCCTTTCATGTACCGCTGCGTATCAGTCGAACAGACCAAAGGTCATGTAGCTGAACCAGGAGCGGTCTTTCTCGGCTTCCTTCGGCCCTTCCGGCACGATCGGGTCACCGTTCTCGTCAGTCGGCAGCAGCTCACGTGGCATCTCGTCACGTGCGTCCTGGAACTGCTTGACCACGTCCTGGTTGGCGCGGGTTTCACCCGGCGGCAGCGGGGTTTCGGTTTCGATCAGGCCCAGGGTCGCCTTGGACAGCCAGCCGCGGCCGTCAGACTCGGTCTGCTTTGGCTGGAACTCGCCATCTGCCAGGCTCGGGTGGTCCGGGTAGTTGAGCTTGAGGGTTTCCAGGCTGGTGGCGGCCAGTTCGTCCAGGTGCATCTTCTGGTACGCCTCGACCATCACCGCCAGGCCGTCGCCGACCGATGGGGTTTCCTGGAAGTTCTCCACCACGTAGCGGCCACGGTTGGCGGCGGCTACATAGGCCTGGCGGCTCAGGTAGTAGTCGGCCACGTGGATTTCGTACGAGGCCAGCAGGTTGCGCAGGTAGATCATGCGCTGCTTGGCGTCGGGCGCGTAGCGGCTGTTGGGGAAGCGGCTGGTCAGCTGGGCGAACTCGTTGTACGAGTCGCGGGCAGCACCCGGGTCACGCTTGGTCATGTCCAGCGGCAGGAAGCGCGCTACCAGGCCACGGTCCTGGTCGAACGAGGTCAGGCCCTTGAGGTAGTAGGCGTAGTCGACGTTCGGGTGCTGCGGGTGCAGGCGGATGAAGCGCTCGGCAGCCGACTTGGCAGCCTCGGGCTCGGAGTTCTTGTAGTTGGCGTAGATCAGCTCGAGCTGCGCCTGGTCGGCATAGCGGCCGAACGGGTAGCGTGACTCCAGGGCCTTGAGCTTGTTCACGGCGCTGGTGTAGCTGGAGTTGTCCAGGTCAGCTTGCGCCTGCTGGTACAGCTCGGCCTCGCTGAGGTTCTCGTCAATCACTTCTTTATTGGAGGAACAGGCCGCGGTGAGCCCGAGGATGGCGATCAGCAGCAGGTGTTTCACTTGCATGGCGGCTTGCGTCCCTTTGACGGCCGCTGTCTTGGGCGGTGCCGTCCTGTTATGATGAGCGCCCCGGCCAACCCCGGGACAAAAGAAGTCGTATTTAACCACAAGCTCGCAGCCGAAACCAAAGGCTGTGCGCCCGCCGAATCGAGCATGTCCGAGATCATTCAACTTAGCGCAGAGGTCCCGTCCGAACTGGGCGGTCAACGCCTCGACCAGGTCGCCGCCCAATTGTTCGCCGAGTACTCGCGTTCCCGGCTGACTTCGTGGATCAAAGAAGGCCGCCTGACGGTCGATGGTGCCGTGGTGCGCCCTCGAGACCTCGTCTATGGTGGCTCGCAACTTGTCCTGGAGGCCGAGCAAGAGGCCCAGGGCGAGTGGGTCGCCGAAGATATCGAGCTGGATATCGTCTACGAAGACGACCATATCATGGTGATCAACAAGCCTGCCGGGCTGGTTGTGCACCCGGCCGCCGGGCATGCCAGCGGGACTTTGCTCAATGCACTGCTGCACCACGTGCCTGACATCGTCAACGTACCGCGCGCCGGTATCGTCCACCGCCTGGACAAGGACACCACCGGCCTGATGGTGGTGGCCAAGACCTTGCAGGCGCAGACTCGGCTGGTCGAGCAGATGCAGGCGCGCAAGGTCAGCCGCATCTACGAGTGCATCGTGATTGGCGTGGTCACTGCCGGCGGCAAGATCGATGCCCCGATCGGCCGCCACGGCGGCATGCGCCAGCGCATGGCGGTCACCGACGGCGGCAAGCCGGCGGTCAGCCACTACCGTGTGCTCAAGCGCTTCCGCTCGCACACCCACGTGCGGGTCAAGCTGGAAACCGGCCGTACCCACCAGATTCGCGTGCACATGGCTCACGTTGGCTTCCCGTTGGTCGGCGACCAGACCTACGGCGGGCGCTTCCGCATTCCGCCGGCAGCCAGCCCGACCATGGTCGAGGCGGTGAAAACCTTCCCGCGCCAGGCACTGCATGCGCGCTTCCTGGCATTGGCCCACCCGATTACCGGTGAAGTCATGAAGTGGGAATCGCCGCTGCCGGATGACTTCGTCTGGTTGCTGTCGCTGCTGAACCAGGACCGCGAGAGCTTTGTCGGATGAGTGGCCTGACGCAGTCGCTGCTGTTCCCCGACTGGCCAGCCCCGGCCTCGGTGCGCGCCTGTGTCACCACCCGCCAGGGCGGCGTCAGCCTGCCGCCCTATGAAACCTTCAACCTTGGCGACCATGTAGGGGACGACCCTGCCGCGGTGGCCGAGAACCGTCGTCGCCTGAGCGACGAATTCGCCATCCAGCCGGCCTGGCTCAAGCAGGTGCATGGGCTGGTGGTGGCGGATGCCGACCCGGCCGTGGTGGCCGAGGCCGACGCCAGCTGGACCGACCAGCCTGGCATTGCCTGCACCGTGATGACTGCCGATTGCCTGCCTGCGCTGTTCTGCGACCGGGCCGGTACCCGCGTGGCCGCGGCGCATGCTGGCTGGCGCGGGCTTGCCGGTGGTGTGCTGGAGGCCACCTTGGATCGCCTGGCACTGCCGCCCGAAGAGGTGCTGGTGTGGTTGGGGCCGGCGATTGGCCCGCAGGCGTTCGAAGTGGGGCTGGAGGTGCGTGATGCCTTTACGGCGGTGCACCCGGAAGCGGCCAGGGCCTTTGTCGATGGTGCCCGGCCGGGCAAGTTGATGGCCGACATTTATGAGCTGGCGCGTATTCGATTGGCGGCGCGTGGGGTGACTGCTGTTCATGGCGGTGGCTTGTGCACGGTCAGCGATGAGCGGTTCTTCTCCTATCGCCGTACCCCGCAAGGTGGGCGCTTTGCTTCCCTGGTGTGGCTGGAACCTCGCTAGCCTGCGCCGGCCTCTTCGCGGGCACGCCCGCTCCCACAGGTACACCACAGGTTTAAAAGGTTGCGGACTCCTTGTGGGGGCGGGCATGCCCGCGAATGGCCCAGCACTAATCCAACAGGTTGACCCCGGTCAACCCCGCTACGCTTGAATCTTCCAGAATCAGCCTTATCTATAAGGTCATCTCAGGCAGGTTTCTTCATAAACAGGCGCTGTCCATCGCTCCGACCTGCCCTTTAAAGGAAGGTACCCCATGCGAATAGACCGTTTGACCAGCAAGCTGCAGCTTGCAATATCCGATGCCCAATCCCTGGCCGTTGGCATGGACCACCCTGCCATCGAGCCCGTGCACCTGTTGCAGGCACTGCTCGAGCAGCAGGGCGGTTCGATCAAGCCGCTGCTGATGCAGGTAGGCTTCGACATCAACAGCCTGCGCCAGGCGCTGGTGAAAGAACTCGACCAGCTGCCGAAAATCCAGAACCCCACCGGCGACGTGAACATGTCGCAGGACCTGGCGCGCCTGCTCAACCAGGCCGACCGCCTGGCCCAGCAGAAGGGTGACCAGTTCATTTCCAGCGAGCTGGTGCTGCTGGCCGCCATGGACGAGAACAGCAAGCTCGGCAAGCTGTTGTTGAGCCAGGGCGTGACCAAGAAGGCCCTGGAAAATGCCATCAACAACCTGCGCGGCGGCGCGGCCGTCAACGACGCCAACGCCGAGGAATCGCGCCAGGCGCTGGACAAGTACACCGTCGACCTGACCAAGCGTGCCGAAGAAGGCAAGCTGGACCCGGTGATCGGCCGTGACGACGAAATCCGCCGTACCGTGCAGGTGCTGCAACGCCGTACCAAGAACAACCCGGTGCTGATCGGTGAGCCTGGCGTAGGCAAGACCGCCATCGCCGAAGGCCTGGCCCAGCGCATCATCAATGGTGAAGTGCCCGACGGCCTCAAGGGCAAGCGCCTGCTGGCGCTGGACATGGGCGCGCTGATTGCCGGTGCCAAGTACCGCGGCGAGTTCGAAGAGCGCCTCAAAGGCCTGCTGAACGAGCTGTCCAAGCAGGAGGGCCAGATCATCCTGTTCATCGACGAACTGCATACCATGGTCGGCGCCGGCAAAGGCGAGGGCGCCATGGATGCCGGCAACATGCTCAAGCCGGCCCTGGCCCGTGGCGAGCTGCACTGCGTTGGCGCCACCACGCTGAACGAGTACCGCCAGTTCATCGAGAAGGACGCGGCCCTGGAGCGCCGCTTCCAGAAGGTGCTGGTCGAGGAGCCGAGCGAGGAAGACACCATCGCCATCCTGCGTGGCCTGAAGGAGCGCTATGAAGTGCACCACAAGGTGGCCATCACCGACGGCGCCATCATTGCTGCGGCCAAGCTCAGCCATCGTTACATCACCGACCGCCAGCTGCCGGACAAGGCCATCGACCTGATCGACGAAGCGGCCAGCCGCATCCGCATGGAGATCGACTCCAAGCCGGAAGTGCTCGACCGCCTCGACCGTCGCCTGATCCAGCTGAAGGTGGAATCCCAGGCGCTGAAGAAGGAAGAAGACGAAGCGGCAAAAAAACGCCTGGAGAAGCTGACCGAGGAAATCGACCGGTTGGAGCGGGAATACGCCGACCTGGAAGAAATCTGGGCTTCCGAGAAGGCCGAGGTGCAGGGTTCGGCGCAGATTCAGCAAAAGATCGAGCAGGCCCGCCAGGAGCTGGAGACCGCCCGTCGCAAAGGCGACCTGAGCCGCATGGCCGAGCTGCAGTACGGGGTGATCCCGGACCTGGAGCGCAGCCTGCAGATGGTCGACCAGCACGGCAAGACCGAGAACCAGTTGCTGCGCAACAAGGTCACCGAGGAAGAAATTGCCGAAGTGGTGTCGAAGTGGACCGGTATCCCGGTGGCCAAGATGCTCGAAGGCGAGCGTGAAAAGCTGCTGAAGATGGAAGAGCTGCTGCACCAGCGCGTGATCGGCCAGGGCGAGGCGGTAACCGCGGTGGCCAACGCCGTGCGCCGTTCGCGTGCCGGGCTGTCCGACCCGAACCGGCCGAGTGGCTCGTTCCTGTTCCTCGGCCCGACCGGGGTGGGCAAGACCGAGCTGTGCAAGGCGCTGGCCGAGTTCCTGTTCGACACCGAAGAGGCGATGGTGCGCATCGACATGTCCGAGTTCATGGAGAAGCATTCCGTGGCTCGCCTGATCGGTGCCCCACCAGGCTATGTAGGGTATGAAGAGGGCGGTTACCTGACCGAGGCGGTACGGCGCAAGCCATACTCGGTGGTGCTGCTGGACGAGGTGGAGAAGGCCCACCCGGATGTGTTCAACGTGCTGCTGCAGGTGCTGGAAGACGGCCGCCTGACCGACAGCCACGGGCGCACCGTGGACTTCCGCAACACCGTGATCGTGATGACCTCCAACCTGGGCTCGGCGCAGATCCAGGAACTGGTGGGTGACCGCGAGGCACAGCGTGCGGCGGTGATGGATGCGGTGGGTTCGCACTTCCGTCCTGAATTCATCAACCGTATCGACGAAGTGGTGGTGTTCGAGCCACTGGGCCGCGAGCAGATTGCCGGCATTACCGAAATCCAGCTGGGCCGCCTGCGCAGCCGCCTGCTGGAGCGCGAACTGTCGCTGAGCTTGAGCCCGGAGGCGTTGGACAAGCTGATTGCCGTGGGTTACGACCCGGTGTATGGCGCACGGCCGCTGAAGCGGGCGATCCAGCGCTGGATCGAAAACCCGTTGGCGCAGTTGATCCTGGCAGGCAAGTTCATGCCTGGGACGGCGATTACCGCCAAGGTGGAAGGCGACGAAATCGTCTTCGGCTGATCTGTTTCACCATGAGCCCCGCATCTGCGGGGCTTTTTTTTGCCTGTGGGAGCGGGCATGCCCGCGAAGAGGCCCTCACAGCCCCAGCAAATCCGGGCCTTTCCGGCGTCCCGGATAACTTGCTGAAATTTTTGAAATTTTTGCTTGCATCTAAAATCGAGTGCCCCTAATATACGCCGCGTTGTCAGGCACTAAGCGAATCACCAGCAACATCGGTGACCGCAAAACAACTTACAAATCAGTAAGTTGAATGAAAAAAAGTGGTTGACAAGCAAAACGAAGAATGTAGAATAGCCGGCCTCAGCAGCGACAACGCGAAAGCGGGTAGCCAAAGAGACCGAAGCTAACACAAGCTTCGAAGCTGTAAAGATGTACCGAAGTTCAGTTCCGCGATAGCTCAGTCGGTAGAGCAAATGACTGTTAATCATTGGGTCCCTGGTTCGAGTCCAGGTCGCGGAGCCAATCTCGGGGTGTAGCGCAGTCCGGTAGCGCGCCTGCTTTGGGAGCAGGATGTCAGGAGTTCGAATCCCCTCACCCCGACCATTTTCCGGGTCGTTAGCTCAGTTGGTAGAGCAGTTGGCTTTTAACCAATTGGTCGTAGGTTCGAATCCTACACGACCCACCATGTAAAAAGGGCATCTCAAGCGAGATGCCCTTTTTCTTTAAGTATCACGGGGTGTAGCGCAGTCCGGTAGCGCGCCTGCTTTGGGAGCAGGATGTCAGGAGTTCGAATCCCCTCACCCCGACCATTTCCGGGTCGTTAGCTCAGTTGGTAGAGCAGTTGGCTTTTAACCAATTGGTCGTAGGTTCGAATCCTACACGACCCACCATGAAAAAAAGGGCATCTCGCATGAGATGCCCTTTTTTTTGCCTCGAATTTATCCAACCAAAAATGCCCCCTTCGGTGCATCTCGGCGATCGTCTTGCAAGAGGGCTACCGGCCCTATCGCCGGCAAGCCAGCTCCCACCAGGAGCTCCACAGACCTCGAGTCTTGTGCAGTCCCTGTGGGAGCTGGCTTGCCGGCGATGAGGCCAGTACAGGCAACCGCTATTGCATGTGTCAGTGCAATTTCAGGCGCGGCTCGGTACCCCGGCCAATCTTGCTACCCAGCATCATCAACGCCGTACGGAAGAACCCGTACAACGCCATCTGGTGCATCCGGTACAGCGACACGTAGAACATCCGCGCCAGCCAGCCCTCCAGCTTCACGCTGCCCATCAGGTTACCCATCAGGTTGCCCACCGCCGAAAAGCGCGACAGCGACACCAGCGAACCGTAGTCCTTGTACTCATAGGTCGGCAGCGCCTTGTTCTCCAGCCGCGCCTTCAAGCTCTGCGCCAGCATCGAAGCTTGCTGGTGCGCCGCCTGGGCACGTGGCGGCACGTTGCGGTCGCTACCCGGTTGCGGGCAGGCGGCGCAGTCACCGAAGGCAAAGATATTGTCGTCGCGCGTGGTCTGCAGGGTAGGGCGCACAACCAGCTGGTTGATGCGGTTGGTTTCCAGGCCATCGATGTCCTTGAGGAAACCCGGCGCACGGATACCGGCCGCCCACACCTTCAGGCTGGCCTGGATCACTTCACCGTCCTTGGTTTTCAGGCCATCCTCGGTCACTTCACTGACGGCGGCATTGGTCATCACCTTCACCCCGAGCTTTTCCAGGGTCTTGTGCACCGGCACGCTGATGCGCTCTGGCAGTGCCGGCAACACGCGCGGGCCTGCTTCGATAATGGTGATGTGCATGTCCTTGGGCTGGATGCGGTCCAGGCCATAGGCCGCCAGTTCGTGGGCCGCGTGATGCAGCTCGGCGGCCAGTTCCACACCGGTGGCACCGGCGCCGACGATGGCCACGCTGATCTTCTCGCTCGCCACATCACCGGCATGGGCACGCAGGTAGTGGTTGAGCAACTGCTGGTGGAAACGCTCGGCCTGCTTGCGGGTGTCGAGGAACAGGCAGTGCTGCGCCGCGCCCAGGGTGCCGAAGTCGTTGGTGTTGGAACCCACGGCAATGACCAGGGTGTCGTAGCCCAGGGTGCGCGCAGGCAGCAGCTCGCGGCCCTCTTCGTCGAGGGTGGCGGCCAGTTGAATCTGTTTGCCTTCACGGTCCAGGCCGCTCATGCGCCCCAGCTGGAAGTTGAAGTGGTTCCACTTGGCCTGGGCCACGTAGTTCAGTTCGTCTTCCGAGGAGTTCAGCGAGCCGGCGGCCACTTCGTGCAGCAGGGGCTTCCAGATGTGCGTGAGGTTGGCGTCGACCAGGGTGATCTCGGCCTGCTTGCGCTTGCCCAGGCTTTTACCCAGGCGGGTCGCCAGTTCCAGGCCGCCGGCGCCGCCGCCGACAATCACGATGCGATGAGTCATGGGGATATCTCATAAGGTTTACGGAATTCGTGGCCCCGGGGGCCGGCCGCAAACTGCACGAGGGGAGGGCGAGCGCGAAGCAGCTCATAGCACCAGTCCACTGAGCAGGCGGCTGATGAGACCCAACCCGATTGTCACGGCCACCACCAGCACAAGGAGCAGCCAGGGCCGGAAGGGCCTGCGCTCGACTTGGTGCTGGGGGGCTCGCAGATACTCATCGACACGACGCTGATCTTCCGGATTCAGGCGGCTGGTCATGGTAGGGCCTCGTCAGGTAGACGTTTGTGACTGCGTAAACGCTACAGCGTTCACGCAAGCGCTTGAAACAAATGATAATGCTTTCTATATCTGGCGCCGAGTGTACGCCATCGCAAACATTCGCTGCACTGGATCAAAGACTGATGCCCACGTCGAAAACAATGCTGCGGCCCAGGTTGCCGCGCAGGAAGTCCGGCGCGTCGGGGTGGGCGAACAGCACCCGGGCAAAGGTCGGCCCCACCAGCGACAGCGAGCGCCAGCCCTGGCGCAGGTATTCGGTGGGTGGCGGGAAGTGGGTGTTGAGGTCGAGCACTTCGCGCTTGAGGCTGGCGAAGGCAATGATGTCCAGCTCGTTCAGCTCCAGCCCGCGTTCCCGGTAGTTGTGCGCCTTCTTGCGCAAGGTCGGCGCCAGCCGCCCCAGCAGCTCGGTGGCACTGATGCGCCGCGGGCGCGCCTCGCGGCGTACAAGCTGCGCCAGGGAGAATGCACTGCGCCGGCGCTGCAGTTCTTCGCGCCATTCATCGTTTAGCCGGCGGCCCTCGTCGAGCACGAAAAACACCTCGAATGCAGCGTCGCGGAATAGCACATCTGGCGGTTCTTGCCCGGCCGGGGTGAAGTCCTCGCTGCGGTAGGGGATGTTCAGCCCCTGCAACAGGCGTTGGCACACCCAACGCTCCCGCTCCCACTTGCGGGCGTTGGAGAGAAAGGCATTGGCTTGTTCCGCCTGGATGGTAAGCAGGCGCAGGTAGTCTGAGTCATCCATGCAGACAAGCTTAGCCGCTAATCGGTGACGATAAGATGCTGTTTGTGCGCAGGAATCAGCCCGGTACCGGCGCACTGTTGCGCTACCCCTGCCAGATGAAATGGAGAATGGGTGTAGACTCGGCTTTATCCACATGGCTGCAAGGGGCATTCCTCAGGTGATCAGCGCGCAGGTGTTGTCCGGCACCACCCTTACGCTTGGCTGGCTGGGATATGTGCCGTTGCTGATCTGGGCGGTCAGCCAGGTGCGCTGGGTTGAGCTGTTCACTGACCGGCGCCGCCAGCATCTGCTGTTTGGCACGGTGTTCTGCCTGTTTGCCTTGTGGTTGGTGCGGCGCGATTTCGATACCGGGGTGTCGTACCACTTCATTGGCATGACGGCGGTCACGCTGTTGCTGGACTGGCCACTGGCGGTGCTGGGCGGGTTCATGGCCCAGCTCGGCTTGCTGGCGCTGGGGCGCCAGGACCTGGCGGCGCTGGGGGTGAATGGCTTGTTGCTGGTTGGCCTGCCGGTGCTGATAGCCGAGGCGTGCGCGATAGGGGTCGAGCGTGCCCAGCCGCGTAACCTGTTTGTGTATATTTTCTGTTCAGGGTTCTTCCCGGCGGCACTGACCGTGCTGGCCTGCCTGTTGGCTGCGCTGGGGCTGTTGTGGCTGGACGGGCGCTTCGCCATGCCGGAGTGGCTCAGCGATTTTGTCGGCTACCTGTGGCTGATGATGTTCCCCGAAGCGTTCATCAACGGCACGGTGATCAGCGCGCTGGTGGTGTTTTGCCCGGAGTGGCTGGAAACCTTCAACCGCACGCGGTATCTGCAGGCGCCGTGGAAGGAGGATGATCGTTGATTCTCTGGTGGCTGTACTGGCCCTTTCGCGGGTTCACCCGCGAAAGGGCCCTGAAGGACAACTTGGCTATCGGATCAATGCCGCGGCTCCAGGTCCCCCGAGTACAGCTCATCCTCGGACTCTTCCGCCCCCGGAATCTTGTGCTCCTCCGCCGCCCAGGCGCCCAAGTCGATCAGCTTGCAACGGTCCGAACAGAATGGCCGGAACGGACTTTTCTCGTTCCATTCCACAGGTGCGCCACAGGTCGGGCAATCGACGGTCAATGGCTGGCTCATGGCTGGCCTCCTCGTAAAGTCAGGTAAAAGTGGTGCAGGCGGTCAATCTGCTGATGCAGCGCGGCCAGGTCGCCGTCATTGACCACCACATCATCGGCATGGCGCAGGCGCTCCTCGCGGGCCAGCTGGGCCTTGAGAATGGCCTGCACCTGCTCGGCACTGGTGTTGTCACGCGCCAGGGTACGCGCCACCTGCAGCTCCTGCGGCGCATCGATCACCAGCACCCGCTGGGTCTTCTGGTACTGGCCCGACTCGATCAGCAGCGGCGACACATACACCGCATACGGCGACTCCGCCTTGGCCAGGTAGCTGAAAATCTCCTGCCCGATCAGCGGGTGCAGCAATTGCTCCAGCCATTTGCGCTGCGCCGGGTCGGCGAAGATCAGCTGGCGCAGGGCGGCACGATCGAGTTGGCCGTCCGCCTGCAGCACGCCGGCGCCGAAGCGCTCGACGATGCTGGCCAGGGCCGGGCGGCCAGGCTCGACAACCCAACGCGCCGCCTGGTCGGCATCGACCAGGTGCACGCCAAGCTCGACGAAACGCTCGGCAGCGGCGCTCTTGCCGCTACCAATGCCGCCGGTCAGGCCGAGAATCCAGGGGGTAAAGGCCGCAGTGGTCATCAGAATCCAAGCAGTTGTGTGTATGAAGCGTATATTTCATCACCCCAGAGCACGGCAATCCACCCCGCAATCGCCAGATAGGGGCCGAACGGGATCGCCGTACCCATGGCATGCCGGCGCAGACGCAGCAGACACAGCCCAGCCAGCGCCCCAACCACCGACGACAGCAGCAGGGTCAACGGCAACACCTGCCAGCCACCCCAGGCCCCGATCAGCGCCATCAGCTTGAAGTCGCCATAGCCCATGCCTTCCTTGCCAGTGACCAGCTTGAACAGCCAATACACCGTCCAAAGGCTGAGGTACCCGGCCACCGCGCCCCACAGCGCGCTGGTCAGCGGGATGTAGAGGCCGAAGGCGTTGACGATCAGCCCCAGCCACAGCATCGGCAGCACCAGCGCATCCGGCAGCAACTGATGCTCGGCATCGATCAGGCTCAGGGCCAGCAGGCACCAGGTCAGCGGCAGCGCCAGCAAGGCCTCGGGCGAAGCACCAAAGCGCCAGGCCACCACCAGCGACAGCAGCGCGCTGGCCACCTCCACCAACGGGTAGCGCGGGCTGATGCGGGTTTTGCAGGCTGAACAACGCCCGCGCAAGGCCAGGTAGCTGATGACCGGAATGTTCTCCCACGCGCGAATCCGATGCGCGCAATGGGGGCAGCGCGAGGCAGGTAGCCACAGGTCGAAACGCTCGTGCGGCGTGATCGGCAATTCCAGCATTTCCTGCGCCTCACGCTGCCATTGCCGCTCCAGCATGATCGGCAGTCGGTAAACCAGCACATTGAGAAAACTGCCCACCACTAGGCCCAGCACCGTGGCCAGGGTGAGAAAGTACGCCGGCTGCTCAGCCAGCAAAGTCCATAAAGTCATGTTCAGATCAAGCTACCCAACTGGAAGATCGGCAGGTACATCGCCACCACCAGGCCGCCCACCAGCAGGCCCAGGACCAGCACGATGGCCGGCTCCAGCAGGCTGGTCAACTGGTCCAGCGCCTGGCTGACCTGTTCCTCGTAATGGCTGGCGGCTTTTTCCAGCATCTGGTCCAGCGTGCCGCTGGATTCCCCGATGGCCGTCAGTTGCACCAGCAGCGGCGGAAACAGCGGCTCAGCGGCCATCGCCTGGTGCAGCCCCTGCCCATTGGCCATGCCCTGACGCAGCCGCAACACCGCCTGTTCATGCAGGTCGCCGCCACTGACCCTGGCCACCGTGCCCAGCGCATCCAGCAACGGCACCCCGGCGGAGTAGGACGTTGCCAGGCTGCGCGCAAAGCGCGCCAGCGCCGCCTGCCCCAGCAGCGTGCCGAACACCGGCAAACCCAGCACCCGGCGAGATATCCACAGGCGCGCTGGCGGGTGCTGCCGGTAGAGCTGGCGCATGGCAACACCCAGCACCACACCCATCACCAGCAACAGCGGCGCAAACCGGCTCAGCCCTGTGGACAAGTCGATCACCCATTGGGTAAATGCCGGCAACGCCACGCCCATGCCCGAGAACATACTCTCGAATTTCGGAATCACCTCCAGCAACAGGATCGCCGACACCCCCAGCCCAGTCAGCAACAGCAGCAACGGGTAGATCATCGCCTTGCGCACCTTCTTGTGCAGCACCCGACGCTGCTCCAGCATGCCTGCCAGCTGTTCCAGCTGCCGGTCGAGCGTGCCGGACTGCTCCCCCACCCGCACCAGGTTGCAGTACAGCGCATCGAACCAGCCCGGGTGGCGCTGCAACGCATCTGCCAGCCCCAGGCCCGAGGCCACATCCTGTTTCAATCTATCCAGCAATGCCGCCTGCGCCGCATCACAGCCACTGCGCCCCATCACCTCGAACGCCTGCAGCAGCGGCACCCCGGCCTTGAGCAAGGTCGCCAGCTGCCGGCTGAACCCCGCCGGGTCGGCCTTTGCCCGCCGTTTCGGCAAACTGAACGTCAGCCCACCGGCAGGCCGCAAACTGGCGACCTTGATGCCCTGGCGAATAAGCCCGGCACGCACATAAGCCGGGCTGCGCCCGGACGTTTGCCCGCTGACCGGTGTGCCGTTGGCGTCGGTGCCGTGCCAGGTGTAGAGGAGTGTGGATTGGGTCATGCAAAGGTCCTTTTTCTGCCCGTGCGACAAGCCTGGAAACAGCTTGCCGCGCCCATGCAAGGGCGTGCCTCCGAGATGCTCACTAGAGTAGTTCAGCGAAGACGACGCCCGAGCGGGCAGGGGTGACAAAAGGTGTCTGTTCAGGCCTACTGCGCCGCTGCCAGCCGGGGTCGAGCCTGACCTCAACGAGTACGCGTATCAAAAAGGAAAACGTTCATGAAAGGGCAACGCGGTATCACCCTGATCGAACTGATGATCGTCGTCGCGATCATCGGCATTCTGGCGACCATCGCCTTACCGATGTACACCAACCACCAGTCACGCTCCAAGGCCGCGGCCGGGTTGCTGGAGATCAGCGCGCTGAAGACGGCGATGGACCTGCGGCTGAATGATGGGAAGGATGTGCCGGATGTGGCCGCGCTGGGGGGCCAGCCGGCGACGGCGCACTGTGCGATCACGGCTAGCGGCAAGGCGGCGGATGGCACCGGGAGCATCGTGTGCACGCTGGTGGATGCGCCGGCCACTGTGCTCGGCAAGGCACTGACCCTGACGCGTTCGGCTACTGGGTGGGCGTGTACGACCAACATCGAGGAAGACCTGGCGCCGAAGGGGTGCAAGGCGCCTTGAGGGTGGGGCAATAAACTAGCGGAAACAGGGGTTTGCGTAACGGGTGCGAGCAGTGGTACGTTGCGCTACACGCCGGTGTAGCTCAGTCGGTAGAGCAGCGCACTCGTAACGCGAAGGTCGCAGGTTCGATTCCTGTCTCCGGCACCATGAAATCTCCATAAAACCCTTTAAAATCAAGGGGTTGCGACCTCTAAAGCCCCTCTCGCGTGGTACCTTTGTGGTAACTACTCGATGAAAGCTAGCTTTGGCTCCCTCCAAGTGAACCTCCGCTACACCTACTCCCGCAAAGGGACGCTGTACTATCAGCGACCCATTCCGAAAGAACTCCAGCCCCGATACGGCAAAAAACTCGTGAAGGTGAAGCTTAAGAGCGCGGATGTGCTCCTGGCTAGCCGCGAGGTGGATCGCTTGAACCGACAGGTTGAGGCTGAATGGGAGGGCCTGAGGGCGGAGCCGACATCCTCCCCACAAGCTATCAGGGCCCACGCCGTGTCTCTCCTCCGTGATTGGGGGCTCGCCGATCAGCCCGCGAAGAATGACCCTTCCATCGTCGAGGTGTTTTTCGACTTCCTGGATGGCAAGCGGCCAAATCACGCAGTGGAAGATGAAGATCAGCGTGCGCAACCCAACCCCGTGGACTCCCTCTCACCCACTGAGCGGGAAGCGGCAAAGCTGCTGGCTGGACGGGTTGAGGTACGTCTGAGCGATGCACTGGAGTTCTACCTGAACACCCACACGAAGCGTGACGATGCCAAGTTCTCCGCAGATGCTCGGCGGGTGTTCGATGGACTGATGAATGTGATTGGTGACAAGCTCTTTGAGTCCTCTCGCAGCCCATAATTCAAATATTTGAGTTGTTGGTAGCTGCGAGAGGTTGGGGTTTTAGTCTACTGTCCAGCCAAGTTGTCTGGCATATGACTGGAGTTTGTTAAGAGCATACTGCGCCACCGTAGACCGATTCCCTGAGTCCAGGAATTGCCCTTTGCGCCAGGTATATTCGATACAAAGCACGCGATCTTCGTAGTGAATTGCATTGTCTGGGATTAGGGCGCAATAGGGAAGCTTTGTTTCGGATGTCACCTCGATAAAACCTATCTCTGAAGCCTCCAAGGTCTTCTCGACAGCGGTCTTCATTATTTTATTGAGATTTTTGTCTTTTCCGAGGTTAAAACCTTGCTCTGAAAGTAGCTGAAACGCTGTCGCGGCCTCATCTCCTGGTGTTCCTCTTGACTCATGCCGGGAGATTGAAAGCTCGCATATCATCTTTCCGAAGTCAGATCGAGATAAGTCTCGAACACCTCTGCCTGGGCCGTACCTTCGGTATCCAACTTCGTCGAAGAGGGGCATGGATTCAGAAAAATTACGAATTGATGACGCGGCGGCCGTTGGTGCTAGGCAAAGTGCGTGAGCGTTCAGTTGAACAATTGTGCGTGTCAAAAGCCCTCGCCTATGGCTCCACCACTTACCTATCTCGCTCTGCGCGGTTACGGAGATGAGAGCGTGTGAGTCAAGGAGGCCATAGTGAGATGGGGAGGTTAACTGGGTTAGCACTCCAGGGTCTGCGCTCTCGCTTGCATAGACGATGAGCATCGAGACAGGCTTTTCCAGCTCAGCTCTGAGGTCAAGAATTCTTCTATTGAAGTCTTGGGAGATTTTGCGTAAGAAGGTTCCTAGGCTGTGGAACTCATCGGGGTTGTAGTTTTCTGGATCAACACCGAGTTCTTCAAGATTGTTTATGCGGTTCGCAATAGACAAGGTGTGTTTAGCAATTTCCACCCATCCACTTTTCTCAGGGCCTTTGCATACGAGCGGAAGAGGGATCGCTGTTGGACCTGCAATCGCTACGTATCTATCTGCTAGCTTTGTCGCTACTTCACTACTGGTTTCGGGCCAGAAAATTAACGCGGGAACACCAGCCGCGTTGGTCCTAAGGAAACGTTTGAGTGTCGCAAGTTCAGCATCGCTAGGTGGAGAGTTTTCGCGGTGGTCAATGTTAATGGGGATGATTTTTTTGTTGTTTGCAGGTAGACCTACAGAGAATTCCTTAACTGCTTGGACCAAGCCTTCAAAGGTAAGGTCGCCCTCATAGAGGCAGGTGGGACCAAACTCTGTGGGAACCCATTGACTTACGTTCATCGCGAACGTCGTTTTGCCGATGCCTGTAGTTCCCACCAGAGGAACTAAAATTCCCTCATCTCGAGAATAAATATCGCTGGCCAAGGATTGTAGCGCAGAGATATTTTCCGATGACGGGGCGGTCAGTAAGTTGGCAACTTCAGTTCCAAGCCGGGTTACTAAACGCTCATAGCGATCAGGTAAAGAAAGATCTTTAAGCAGATGCATAGCTGACCATCCTGTCTAGCGCCATCTTGCTTCCTTAGCGCGGTTAAGGTGAAGAATTAGATGCTATCAAAATGCCACTTTTTCGGCTAGAGGCGTTCGAACAGGTGGAGCGCAGCCCGCTCGGACCAACGGAGGTATTCATCTATAGGCAAGGACATACATTGCTGCGCAGGCCTGCTTTCGGAGCGTATTCCTATGCTCGTGGTTGAGGCCTCGTGGTAATCCTGTGGTAACCTCGCCAGCCCTGCACGCGATTGCACCCGATTCCATTGGTCGCCACACCCCGGTTCGATTCCTATCGTTTCTGTCTCCGGCACCAGATCTTGTTGGCACGATGCAGGTTTTCCTAGTTTCGGCTCTTCCAAAAATGCCCGCCTTGTGCGGGCATTTTTGTCTCTTCCTCAATCTGCTTTTGGTCGATCTGGCTATCTTCAATCCACCGCTTCGTCTGAGTGAATGGGCCGCGGCTTTTCACTTACGATTGCACGGGTTTCTAGATAATGGGTGGCTGGCATTTTGCTTTCGCCCAGTGTTTTCGGGGTGTTTGGCAAAATTTTTTAAGATAGTGTTTTCACCGGTTAGATATATCTCAGATGGCCTGCCTGGTCACCATAGCCAGCAGACACTCCGCATTACCCTGAGGGAGCGAGTTCACTCGCGAACACCGGCGAAGCCGGAGCCATTCACCGAGGTGCTTTCTTCCCGGATAACCCAGCCCTCCAGGGATAGCCTCAGGCAAAGGGGCATGCCATACCTGCAGAGGCAACTGTCGTGCTCAATACGAAAATGGATAGCGTGATCCCTGTGGGAGCGGGCGTGCCCGCGAACACGGGCGAAGCCCGTGCCATGCACCGAGATGCTGACCCGCCGTAGGCGCGTAGAAAGAACAGTGCCAATGCAATTTTCACCAGCGACCCTGTGGTACGAGCCCTGAAAACCACGGCAATCATTTTTGGCGAATCTCCCCAAGCTGATAGCTCGCATGTTCCCGACCCATGTGATGGACGCCAATTCCAGTACACCGCTTTCGTGTGTCGGACGCTCCTCTTTACTTCGCGGTCCTGCAGCAACCTATCCGCTTGGACGAATCCTGCGCCGACCAGTGCCCGTCTCTTTCTGTGGAAAGAAACGGGCACTTCCAACACCGCTGCAGCCCTGATCGCACATGGCTTTGCGGCATTTCCCCTCGTGGCAATCGGCGTGACAAACGCCGATGTCACCAGCAACAGTCATGCAGATGATGGTGCCGCAGATCAGGGAATGGACTGCGCCTGACTGACAGTCAGGCATGCCCCAGTCACCGCATTGCTGCTTGCACCTGGCTCAGGATCTCGCGGCACTGGTCTCGTCAGCCAATGCAGCCTCCACCCGCCCACCGGTAACGGTGCTCACGAGGCCAGATCATGAGATGCCCTTGCTCCCGGACGTAAGGAGCCGCCAGTCCCGCGTAGAGAACACTCCCCACAGGTCGCAGGGGCCTTGATCCCTGATAACACTCAGCATTCTTGGCGGGATGACGTGGGGGAAGGACTGGAGAGCAGAATATGAGGTGAGCGACATGGGACTGGTGGGTAGACGCGATGGCCGCAATTTCGGCTACTCGTTCGTCGCTTAGAGAAGCCATGACTATTCAAGTGCCTGCGATCGCGCTAATGCAGTCGGTCGACTCGGTGGAGCGCGCTACCTCAGAGACGTTGACAGGCTGTTTCTCTGATTCGTGGTTCATTTCTAGTACGCAGGAACATCCATAGGTTTCGTCAATTTCACCTGTATCAACAAAATACTTTAGTGGAAAAAATCCCTCTATCTGGTAGATTGCCGCCGTTCGCAGATGGCAGGAAAAATGTTGGTATGTCGACACAGGACTTAACAAATGACGACGCTCAGTATGCTCTGGTTGCTGCCGAGATGGAGAGGCATCGAGAAGATACTGAAATCTCGAAACTAGGTCATTGGGCTGCCGCGTCGACTTACGAAAGGCGGCACAAGGTCTACCTAGGATTTCCTGCAACAATTGGTTCTTTACTTCTCACTTGGTTGCTTTCTTCGGATGTTAAGAAGATATTCGAGAGCTCTGGAGATGGGTGGGTCGTTGGCATGGTGCCGGTAGGCCTTAGTCTAATTGTTTCTCTTTTGACGGGGGTCGGTGCTTTTTTAAACTTTAATGAGATGGCGATCAAGCATAGAAGCGCTGCAGAAAGTCTACATTCACTCTGGCGTGACTGTCTTAATTGGAAAACAGACTTCCCAAATTCGAAGAAAGTTGCTGACGCGGTTTCGGCGGTTCAGCGCTATCGTCAACGCCTCAATGATATCAATCGAGATGCCCCCCAGATTCCATACTGGGCCTACAAAAAAGGCAATAGGCAGAAGGCACAAGGCTCTACTCGCTATATTGCTCAGAAAGACGGCTGTCAATGTAATTGTAAAGGCGTTCAGTGAAGAGGCTTTTAACCAAGTAGGTGGATTTTCTTGGCCTCGGACAATAGCATTGCTGTCTCACAAAGTTTATGCGGGCCCTTGAGTGAACAAACACTTAAGGATCTGGTGCTCTCGATGACATGACACGGCTTGTACCGATGATTGTTACGGTATGTCAGACGAACTTCTGAATCAAGCCGGTGCACGAATGATGCTGATCCGACGGTACTAATTGCTGTCGAAGAGCATCGTTAGTAGGCGCGCTAAATTTCGAGCGTCATCGCATGCTCGATGATGAGCACCGTCCCAAGCGATCCCCATCGATTCTGTGGCCTCCTCCAGACTAGGTGCTGGAATGCCGAGGGCATGGCTGTAAAGCTCATCAATGCCTAAATGCTCGAGTTCTGTCAATGATGAGGAGATGTTCAGCCTTGTGGAGTCTTGCCTCAGTTGATCTGCATCGTAGCGTCCCCAAGAGCACCATATTGCGCCTTCTGTGAGATAGGGTTCAATGAAAGTATTCAGCTCTTGATTGACTTTTGAGAATGTCATTGCCTTATCCACATCTACCTGCTGGATACCTGTCAGAGTCGTGCAGAAACGCGTCAATTTTGGGTGAGTGGTGGGGCGGACCAAACGGGAAAATTCAGCCACCATCGACAGGTTGTTGACGCGGTCTAAGGCGATAACGCCAACTTCGATGATTTCCATGTCTTCCGCTTGAATGGAAGGCTGCCAGTGTGATGCTTGGGTGCCTGGCATGACATCATCGCAAGTCGCTTCCAAGTCCACGCAAAAAACGTAGCGAGAACCTTTAAGACGATCCTTGAAGAGGGTGATCGCTTGGGGGTAAGAGAGCTGCATTATGTCTTCCCTCATGTACGGGCATTGATTTTCTTGAAATCGTAACCTGTTGGAAATTACGGATGATAGTCTTCTGTAAGTACAGAGGACTGCTACTGCACAGGAAGGTTCAGGTGTTGAGTGGGGGCTTCAAACGTTTTACACTCTCCACGAAAATGCTAAAGCGATACCATACAGTTTGACGTCAAAAAAACGCCGCTGAAATCCTAGCATTTTACTCGCGTATACAGACCACATGCTATGCCTTTGTGCGTCAAGATCAGTTCACAAGGAACGAGAAATTGAGTATTGCCGAGAAATTTCAGACTTTTCTATCAAATATAAAAATCGATAACGATGAGCAGATCAGTTGCCGCTATGGTGATATCACGTCATGTTTAAATAAATATTTCCGTGATACGTCGTCGTCTACGGCTAATAATCTACAGGTTGGGTCGTATGGGCGCTGGACAGCTATTCGCGGCGTATCAGATTTAGATATGATTTACATTATGCCGTCAGGGAAGTGGGATGACTATAACGTTGTTGGTGGTCAAGCCAAGTTATTGTCGGATACAAAGGATGCGCTGAAAGCTCGGTATCCGAGGACTGATATTTTTGTTGATAGTCCTGTTGTGCGTGTCTTATATACAAATTTTCATGTCGAAGTTCAGCCCGCATTTGAACAAGATGACGGGAGCTTTAAGTTTCCTGATACCCGCAATGGCGGTAGTTGGAAGGTGACAAAGCCTCGGGCTGAGATTGAGGCAATGAAGGAGGCCAATATCGAGAAAAATCGAAATTTGCGTCGACTTTGCAAAATGGCTCGAGCATGGAAAAACAAACATGGCGTTGCGATGGGCGGGCTGCTAATCGACACGCTAGCCTATAACTTCCTGAAGTCAACTGATTCGTACGATACTAAGAGCTATTTGTACTACGATTGGATGAGCCGAGATTTCTTCAAGTATTTGGCGGATGAGCCGGAAAAGGAGCGTTACGCAGCACTGGGCAGCGGGCAGCATGTCAAGGTCAAGGAATCGTTCCAAAAAGCGGCAGAGAAGGCATATGACCTTTGCATCAAGGCCATCGCGGCTGCAGGCAACGATACTGAAAATGCTAAATGGCAGAAGGTATTTGGTACTCGTTTCCCTGCTCCTGAAAAGCAAATTGCTAAAGCCTCGGATCGAGTGTTCCGCGAAACAGAAGAATTTGTTGAGGATCAGTTCCCCGTCGACATTCGTTATAAGCTTAAGATCGACTGCGAGGTTACTCAGAACGGTTTTCAACCCCGTACGCTTAGAAGTATGCTGGGGAAAAATTTCAAGCTCAGCGCTCAGAAGTCGCTTAAGTTCGAAGTCGTCGACATCAAAGTGCCTGGTTCATATGACATGTACTGGAAAGTCCTCAATAGGGGGGATGAAGCAGAGCGTCGCGACTGTATTCGTGGGCAGATCGTAGCGGATGGTGGGCGTCAAACCGTATCGGAACATACAAATTTTGCGGGTGATCATATTGTGGAATGCTATGCGGTTAAGAATGGGGTTGTTGTGGCGAAAGATCGGATTCACGTCCCTATTGAGTGATCTGAAATGAATAGAGATGCATTGCTGAAGTCTATTGCAGAGCTAGGCTATAACGTCGGTATCGGGTGTAAAAAGCATTGGGCTACTCTTGATATTGTCGATAAGGTTCCTGGCTTTATAGGGTTTGTCTCAATGGCTGTGGGTGTTTTTGCGCTTGTTATCGACGAGTTAAGCGCGAAAGTTCCTTCGGCAATTATGCTGGTGTTTGGTATATGCGCTCTTTATATATCTTATTATGATCACAAGAAAGGGGATTATGAAGCCGCCGCGCAGAAGCTTACGGAGCTTCTTGATGAGCTTCGAGATTTTTATCGAGAAGTGCAAGGGCTCGCTACGCCACCTACTTCTGTGCAAATTGATAAGTTACAAGACCTTAGAAAGACTTACTACAAGGTTTGCTTGAGTAAGCAGATTCTTTTTAGTGATTGGTATGCTCATTATAAGTTTTTCTGGCAGCATCAGATTAGCTGGATGGATGAGCAATTGAGGTTTAAACTTATTCGGGACAAGCTTCCTCTGTCGCTGATGTTTTGGGTTGTAGTTGGTATGGCTGTTTCTGCTTACGAATTGCAGGATAAAACATTTAAATTTGTGAGTAAGGCTGAGGCACAAAGCGCCCAGGCTAGGGTCGGTCAGAAGAGTCATTTAGGAAAATTTACAATGACTTGGGCGGCGTGCTCGGTAGATAATGTTGAGCATGGTGAGTTACTGAAAATCCCTCACGTTGTACGCTAGTTTGTATGGGACTTGGAGTCATTGCTAAGTTTGTGCTTGGAGTGACTTCAAAATCCGAGTAAGCAAATTGATGTCCCTCGCGAAAAGACAGTTTTCATGCCGGTGAAGTGTCTGTGTATTGGTTGAGGTGACTTAAGTGTATGTTCGGTTTTATCAAATTTCTAAGCGGTAAAGAGAAGTGCTGTCTTATGGGTGATCTGCACTAGTTTTGTGAAATGATACTCGTGTTTTTATTTCGAAGCTTGCTCTATGCTTAGATATGCAGTTGTTCAGCGCGAGCCTCTATGCGTTGCTGAGCCAAGCTTTTAAGGTTTCTTTGGTGTCTAACTGTCTATGTGTTGCAATCGGTTGTGTTCAGGGGTGATACGTTGCTGTTACTGAATAATTGATTTGTTATCTTATAGAGCGCTTGCTCAACTCCAGTTGAAAGCCTAAATATTAAAATCCTGAGGGGGTTAGTCTGGGCTAGAGAAGCTCAGTAAGTGCGTCAGGCCTAAGTCTGGCGATCGTCTAAGGATAGTTTTAGAGGTAGAAAACATCATCGCTTCGAATTATATTCATTAAAATCAATGGCTTTTGTGTCGATACGATTCCAGTCTCCGCACGCGTTCATGAGGTGGAAAATTCAGTTTGGGAGTTCGTTATCGGGTTCGATTTCCGAGCAGCTTTGATGAACATCGCCGTACCACCTTGCCGCATATCGATCTCGAACAGCCCTGAGGTTCGAATCAGATCGCTAAGGGTCCGATGCCCGTAGTTCACGGCTGAAAACGAGCTGTTGTTGCGGATAAAATTACCGACCTGGCTGAGGCGCGACCAGCCTGTGTCATCGGCGGTCTTCTCTGCAGCCGTTCTCAGCAAGCGCACAAGTGATGTGTCATTGCGAAGCTCGTTTCGGGTGCGTTTACTGCTTTTCGACGCTTCGCCTTCAACTGCTTTCTCCTGATCATCGCCAAGCAGGTTCTCTGTGTAGATAAACTGCGAGCAGGCATCTACAAAAGGCTTCGGTGTCTTTTTCTCCCCAAAGCCGTAGACCGGCAAGCCGTTTTCCAGCAGCCGAAGCACCAACGGTGTGAAATCGCTGTCGCTTGTCATGAGCGCAAAGGCATCGACGTTTTTGCTGTATAGCAAATCCATCGCATCGATGATCATCGCTGAGTCAGTGGCATTTTTGCCCTGGGTGAAAGCAAATTGCTGCATGGGGCGGATGGCGAACGGGTGGATCTTTTCGACCCAGCCAGCGAGGAGGGGAGAACTCCAGTTCCCGTGTGCATGCCTGATGTTGACCACGCCGTACTTGGCCAACTCATCGAGCACGCCCCCGATGGAAGCATGGCTCACATTGTCGCAGTCAATCAGCAGTGCTATCCGTTTCGACTCCACGGTGTGCCCCCGTCAGTCCCTGTGTCACCAAACTCTAGCTCAACTGCCTTGGCAGCACTTTCAATGTTCATATCGTGCACCTCATCTCACCTTGGGGATTTCAGCTGAGCCTAGTTCGCTGCATTCGAAGTTTGAATGGGGATTTTGATGTACATGATCGGATGTGGATTTATGGTTGCGTTCAACGCTGTTCGCACATAATTCAGAGACGTTTCCTACAGCTTTGACACTTGCTTGGCCGAGATACATGAGGCTAAATTTCCTCCGTCGCGGAAAATTCCGTGACCGGGCGTAGGAACCCGTTGGTAAACTTGGCGCACGCACTAGGCGCCCTGCACCACAGCTGGCGCTTTTTTTGTGCCTGCCGTGCTGTGTCATGGCGGCTGTGTGTGGGCAGGCTTCGGCCTGGCCGGGTTTCCAAGTTTCCCGGTATTCCTACCCCATGCACAGCTGCCACCCAATCCCGTAGGAAGGATCGTGGCAGCTCCAACTAAAACTTGGAGTGTCATGCATGCTTATCTCAAGTCCATCCAGGATCCACGCATTCGTTCTCCACCGTCGTTCCTCGACGGCCCTCAGCGATCTCACCTCCAGTCAATCTCGCTCCGTCTCTGCAGCCAGGGAGGTGCACCATGACTGACCAAGAACGCCTATCCACCATCCAAAGCTACGCCTGGACCCTGGAACTGCTAGGCGAAGCCCTGGTCCAGCACGACGAAATGCTGGAGTGCGAACACAACCCACACCTGAGCTTTCGCAACACTGCCGGTATCCATCAGGCGATCCGGATCATCAGCCGTTTGGCCAGTGAGCAGTGTGGGAAGGTGATGGAGCGAAACGGGCAGGACTCTGTGAGTTAGGAAGGATCATTGATGAGCGGCGGGGCCAGATATAACCATTGCGGCTGGCCCTCTGCTCAAGGCCGCCTGGTGGTTTATTTCTGTCGGGTAGGGTTATGGGGCTGCTGCGCAGCCCATCGCAGGCAAGCCAGCTCCTACAGGGGGCGCATTAATTCATGGATATGTGTTTTACCTGTGGCAGGGTGCAGGTGGTGGTGTGGATGGCACTGGTACCTGAGCACGACAAGCTGGCTTACCGGAAGAAAGTGGATTTTGTTGATTGGCGGATTCGAGGCTGGCGGATCGTTCTGGACCAGGTGCGGGTTGGCCTTTTGCTTGTGGCCGGAAGTATTTCAGATGCGTTGTTGGGGCTGCTGCGCAGCCCATCGCGACGCAAGGCCGCTCCTACAAGTACTGCGTGATTTTTGAGTACTGGTCATGGCAAGTGGCGGTGGGGGATGGCACGGGCTTTGCCCGTGTTTGCGAGTGAACTCGCTCCTACTGGAGTAGTGATGGCTTCAGGTCACTGGGCACTGGCGTCCGCTTCGTGCTCGTCGGCAAAAGGCCATGAACATCTGCAGGTCGAGCACATCGAGTCTGATCTGGGCAATGAAGGCCGAGAAGGCCAGGTTGGCGGCGAGGCGGCGCATGTCGCTGGCCCAGGCTGGTACATAGGTCGGCGCTCGGAGCCAGCCAGACTCGAACAGCGGCGCAAGGCGCACGGTATCGGCCAGGCTCAGGCGCCCTGCAAACAGGCGGCCCACCAGCTCCGGGCGGTTGTCACGGATCGCCACGCGCAGCAAGGTATGCACACCCAGCAAGCCGGTGAGGTAGGCGGCGTCCTTGGTAAAGGCCGAGCCGCCACGCAGATCGGCACCGCGGAAAATCCGTTGGGTGGAGCGGAAGGACTCTTCCGGCGATTGGCCGGCTTGCAGAAAACCTTCGAATACCTGGATGAAATCCGCGCCATCCAGTGCCTGCTGCACCGCGAGCACGCGCAGGGCAACACGGCGCAAGCGGTTGATGTCCATGCTGCCAGTGAACAACTCGGCCAGCGTGGCAATGCCCTCCTGGGTCTGGGTGGTGCGCGGCGCACCAAGGCCCAGGCACTTGAGGTTGGGCTGGTTGGCGCCATTCTGTGCAGTAGCCACATGCACGAAGGCTTCGTGCTGCAACAGTTGCTGCTTGTCCAGTTCGCTGAACAGGGCACTGGCACGCAACCGGATGCGGCTGCTCCCGGCGATCGCCTTGGCGGCCAGGGCCGGGTCCAGCACGATCCTGACCCGACCGGCACCGAAAAAGCGGTCCAACTCTGGCTGCATCCAGGCGGCGAAATCCTCGGCCGGGATGTCGGCCTCGCTCGGCGGAATCTGGTCACCGCCGAGCAGGGCGTCGGTGGTCGTGAGGAAGAAACGGGCCGCGTCGAGCATGGTCAGTTTCTGCTTGGGATAGAAAAAGTCCGGGCGGCGGTACAGCGCCGAGGAGTATCGGGTAAATGCGGGCGTGCCGATGGCCCCTAGCATGCGCCCGGCGGTGGCATAGCTACGCGCTGTTGTGGCCAGGAAGTGCCCGGCCGGGTGCCCCTGATCGCACTGCCCGATAAATGCCTCCAGTGCGGCAATATCGGCGCTGTGGTCGCGTGGTTGCAGCGCCACCTTGGGCAACTGCGCCTTGCCGGCGCGCCATTGCCTCAGGAATTCCTCTTCGACGCCGTCCGGCCAGGCCAGTGCCTCGAGCACGCGGATTTTGCGAGTCAGCCCTGGCAATGCGGAATCGAGTTCGGGCAGCGAGGCAGCACTCATGGAGGTGTCCTTGGGAGACCAGCTTTGATCGCAACAGCATAGTTGTTGCCGACCCGCTGCGCGGTAGCAGCGAGAGCCTCACATCACCTTCGAGTGGCCTTTTCGCCTCAGCGGGCAATACTTCTGTGTATTGCAGGCGTGTTCCTGGTGGCGCGCGCCGCTGGGAGGTGTCACGTGAACAAACTGACAATCGTGGGTGCCGGCATGGTCGGCGAGGCGGCGGCGCAGATCATCGCCCGGGAAGAGTTGTGCCGGGAGTTGGTGTTGATGGATGTGCAGGGTGAGTTGGCCCAGGGCAAGGCGCTGGACGTGTGGCAGGCGGCAGTCGAGTCGGGTTCCGACACCCGGGTTCACGGCGGGGCCAAGGCTGACATGCTGGGCGGGTCTGATCTGGTGGTCATTACCGCAGGCGTGCCGCGCAAGCCTGGGCAGTCGCGTCAGGACGTGCTGAGCATCAACCTGCCGATTATCGATAGCATCATGGCGGACATCAAACAGCATGCACCAACGGCGACGGTGCTGGTGGTGTCGAACCCGGTCGATGTGCTCACCTATCGCGCCTGGAGCCTCAGCGGGCAGGGGCGCAGCAAGGTGTTTGGCCAGGCAGGGGTGCTGGATACCGCGCGCATGAAGTGTTTCATCGCCGAGCAGACCGGGTTTTCTGCCCGGGATATCACGGCGCTGGTCCTGGGCGGGCATGGCGACAGCATGGTGCCGCTGATGCGCTATTGCCAGATCGGCTCGGTGCCGCTGTCGCACTTCCTTTCCAGCGAGCAGATCGAGCAGATCGTCGACCGCACCCGCAAGGGTGGTGGCGAGATCCTGGGGCTGAAGAAGCTGGGTAGCGCCTGCGATGCGCCGGGCGTGGCGATTGCGCAGATGGTGGATGCGATCGCCAATGGGCGAAACCGCATCTTGCCGGCGGTGGCGATTCTGGAGGGCGAGTACGGGCGAGCGGATATCGCCATGGGTGTGCCCTGTGTGCTGGCAGGGGAGGGGCTGGCGCGGGTGATCGAGTTGCCGCTGGATGCGCAGGAGCAGGTGATGTTCGACCAATCGGCTGATCAGGTGGCGCGGGATATTGCTGAGATGAAGGCGCTGTGAATGGGGAAATGCTTGATCGCCGACGCGCAGCCGGCGATCAAGCCCAATTGGACCTGTGGTCAGATCGCGGCCAGCTCCAGTGACAGCTCAGGATGCTTGAGGATCAGGCGCATCAGGCACAACACACCGCCTGGCGGCACGAAGCGACCTTGCTCCCAGTCACGCAGCGTCGCGACCGGTGTTGCAATACGCTCGGCGAATGATGCCTGGGTTAGCCCACAGCGTTCGCGGGCCTGGCGAACCAGAATCTGCTCAGGCGTGGTTACTCGCCCAGCGCCAATCTTGGCTTCCTTGAGCGCTTGGCGCAGGTCAGGCAATGGCTCGCCCGCATCAGCCTCAATGGCCTTGGCAACACTTTCTATATCGATGTCACGCATTTCACACCACCTTGCTGATTTCAGCGGGGCTCATGTTGGCACGTTCAGCCTTCGCATAAACCGTAAGCAACAGCACAATTTCATCTTCATTCAGGTTGAAGTAGATCACCCGTGTGCCACCGGACTTACCAGAGCCTGCGCGGGTCCATCGAACTTTTCGTGCGCCGTCCGCACCGGGTACTACATCCCCCGCGAGCGGATTGACCGCAATCCAGTCGATGAAAGCCACGCGTTCTTCGTCAGACCACAATTTGGCAGCGGCTCTTTGGAACGTAGGCGTTTCAATTACTGCATGCATATGGATGTACGGGATTCCCTTATAGCATGCAACGTTGAATACGGATGCTCAAAGGGCGGAACGGCGATGGGAGGAACGCTGTAGCGTGCCAGGTCAACCCTGGCGCCAGCCACTGAACCCGCTCCCTGAGCTCATCGAGCACATGCTGCATGCGCTCGTCCGGATCATTCTCCAGACTTGGTAGCAGGGAGGCCTTGTCGGTTGATTTGCCGGATATGTCCGAAGTGGCGTTCGAGCAGATTTCTACTCGGGCGTTTGAGTGATCATTCGCCTCGCTGTGGCGAAGTGAGGCTTCGACTCCTGGGATCTTGGGGCCGCGTCGCGGCCCTTTCGCGACACAAGGCCGCTCCCACAGGTACAGCGACAACCTCGAGATCAGCGCTGCACCTGTGGGAGCTGGCTTGCCGGCGATGAGGCCAGCGCAGGCAGCACAGACTGTTGCTCTGGCGTGCGCTGGCGGTTCAGCGCACCAGCAGCGGCACTGCCCGCACGTAAACCAGTTCACACACCAGCTCCACCAGCGTCTGGGTAATCACCGCAGCGGCGGCCAGCCCGCGCATTTCTTCGGGCAGCGCCAGCGCCAATGGCAGCACCACCAGCGAGTTGCGCGTGGCGGCGCTGAAAGTTACCGAGCGTGCCTCGGTCACCGGCAAGCGCAGCAAGCGCGCCGCAACAAACCCAAGCACCGGCGCCAACAGCATGAAGCCGATGTACACCGGAATCACCGGCAGCAAACGGTCGAAATCACGCAGTACCACGGCAATCTGCGAGGCGATCACTACCACAAGCACCAGGGCCATGGCGGGTACCGGCATCCACGCCCAGGCGTCGTTCCAGGTCGAGACCGTGCGCGAGCGACGGGCGCCGGCGCTGGTGAGCACGGCAAGCGCCATAGGCAGTACGATCAGCAGCACGAAGGCTTCCACGAACGGGGTAATGGAGATGGCCACGTTGCTGCTGTCACCCAGCATCAGGGCCAGGTAGAGCGGCAGCAGCGCCAGCTGCACCAACAGCAGCACGGGGGTGGCGGCCAAGGTCAGGCGGGAGTCGCCTTTGCCGATGTGGGTGAACACCACCACGTAGTCGATGCACGGCGTCAGCAGCACCAGCAAGGCGCCGACGAGTACCGCCGGGTGTGCCACCAGCCCACGGGTGATGGCCCATACCAGCAGCGGCACGAAGATGAAGTTGGCCAGCAGCAAGGCGCTGATGAAGCGGCGGTTGCTCAGGCCTTGGCGCAGGTCGAGGAAAGGGATCTGCAGGAACATCGCGTACATCAGCACGGCGATGGCGGGGGTGACCAGGACTTCCATGTGGCGCGCAGTGTCGCTGGCCAGCACGCCGAACGCGACGGCGGCCAGCACGGCGACGAAGTAGATCGGGACCTGGTGGGTTTCGAGTTGCTCTCTGGTCAAGGTACGGCCTGTGCTCGGTGGTATGGAGGAGGCACAGGGTAATACCTGCTGCCAGTAGGGGGCGCGGTTTTTTGTGGGAGCGGCCTTGTGTCGCGAAAGGACCGCAAAGCGGTCCCGGCGATCTCGATGGTGAAAGTGCAATCGTGGGGCCGCTGCGCGCCCCTTTCGCGACACAAGGCCGCTCCCACATTGACCGCATCGACTTCAAGTCATGCCGCCTGAGTCAAACGAAAAAGCCCGGCACTAGGCCGGGCTTTTTCCTGTCAGGCAATCGCCAATCAGTTGCCGTAAACCGGCAGCTTCTTGCAGATGGCCTTGACCTTCTCACGCACGGCGTCGATCACCGCTTCGTTGTTCAGGTCAGCCAGGATGTCGCAGATCCAGCCAGCCAGCTCGCGGCACTCGGCTTCCTTGAAACCACGGGTGGTAACGGCTGGGGTGCCGAAACGCAGGCCCGAGGTGACGAACGGGGAACGTGGGTCGTTCGGTACCGAGTTCTTGTTGACGGTGATGAAGGCTTTGCCCAGGGCGGCGTCAGCGTCCTTGCCGGAGATTTCCTGCTTGATCAGCGACAGCAGGAACAGGTGGTTCTGGGTGCCACCGGAAACCACGTCGAAACCACGCTCGATGAACACGCTGGCCATGGCCTGGGCGTTCTTCACGACCTGCTGCTGGTAAGCCTTGAACTCAGGCTGCAGGGCTTCCTTGAAGCAGATGGCCTTGGCAGCGATGACGTGCTCCAGCGGGCCACCCTGGGCGCCAGGGAAGACGGCGGAGTTCAGCTTCTTTTCGATCTCTTCGTTCTTGCGAGCGAGGATCAGGCCGCCGCGCGGGCCGCGCAGGGTCTTGTGGGTGGTGGTGGTGACCACGTCGGCGAACGGAACTGGGTTCGGGTACACGCCAGCGGCAACCAGGCCGGCAACGTGGGCCATGTCGACGAACAGGTAGGCACCAACCTTGTCGGCGATGGCGCGGAAGCGGGCGAAGTCCAGCACTTGCGAGTAGGCCGAGAAGCCGGCAACGATCATCTTCGGCTTGTGCTCGACAGCCAGGCGCTCGACTTCGTCGTAGTCGATCAGGCCGTTGCCGTCGATGCCGTACTGGATGGCGTTGTACAGCTTGCCCGAGGAGCTTACCGAAGCACCGTGGGTCAGGTGGCCACCGTGGGCCAGGCTCATGCCCAGGATGGTGTCACCGGCCGACAGCAGGGCCAGGTAGACGGCGGCGTTGGCCTGGGAGCCAGCGTGCGGCTGGACGTTGGCGTAGTCGGCGCCGAACAGTTCCTTGGCACGGTCGATGGCCAGTTGCTCGACGACGTCGACGTACTCGCAACCACCGTAGTAGCGCTTGCCCGGGTAGCCTTCGGCGTACTTGTTGGTCAGGACCGAGCCCTGGGCCTCCATGACTGCCGGGCTGGTGTAGTTTTCCGAAGCGATCAGCTCGATATGCTCTTCCTGGCGCAGAGCTTCTTGCTGCATGGCTTCGAAGAGCTCGGCGTCGTACTTGGCAATGGTCAAATCACGGCTGAACATGGCGGTCCTCAAGGATCGGGGTGAATTGGGGGGGCATTCTAACCGATTGATTCGCGGCTGGCATATGAAGTGGCATCAAGTCGCGGACCAATGGGCTTCATGTTGCATCCCGCGCCGTGTCTGGGCTGGGCGGGGGTTGGAGTTGACTCGCAGGTCCGTTTTTGGGGGCGCTTTGCGCCCCATCGCCGGCAAGCCAGCTCCCACAGGTACTGCACAGGGCTTGAGGTCTATGCGGTCGAGGTGGGAGCTGGCTTGCCGGCGATAGGGCCAGTGCAGGCAACTGCTCAATGGAACATGAAGAGCTTCTCGTTGGCGAACTGCGCCTCGAACTGGTTCGCCGGCATCGGCCGCCCGAACAGGTAGCCCTGCACCTCGTCGCAACCATGCTCGCGCAGGAACTCCAGCTGCTCGTGGGTTTCCACCCCTTCGGCAATTACCGCCAGGTTGAGGCTGTGGGCCATGGCGATGATCGCCCGGGCAATCTGCGCATCCTGCTCGCCTTCAGGCAGGCCGTCGACGAAGGTGCGGTCGATCTTCAACACATCGATCGGGAACTGCTTGAGGTAGTTCAGCGACGAGTAGCCGGTGCCGAAGTCGTCCACCGCGATGCTCAGGCCGAGGTTTTTCAGGCTGGCGAGAATCTGCATGGCTTCGTTCACTTCGCGCATCAGGATGCTTTCGGTCAGCTCCAGCTCCAGGCACGCCGGTGGCAGGCCGGTTTCTTCCAGAATGGTGGCAATGCGCGTGCCCAGCTGGCCGTCGGAGAACTGCCGCGCCGAGATGTTCACCGACACCTTCGGCACGCGCACCTTGGCCTTGTGCCAGGCCTTGAGCTGGCGGCTGGCCTCGCGCAGCACCCAGTCGCCGACGTCCACCACCAGGCCCAGTTCTTCGATCACCGGGATGAAGTCGCCCGGCGGCACCAGGCCGCGGGTCGGGTGGCGCCAGCGCAGCAGGGCTTCGGCGCCGGTCAGGCGCTTGCCGTCGCCGCTGAACTGCGGCTGGTAGTAGAGGATGAACTCGTTCTGCTCCATGGCGTGGCGCAGGTCGCTCTCCAGCTCCAGGCGTTCCAGGGCACTGGCGTTCATCTCCGCCTGGTAGAACTGGAAGTTGTTCTTGCCGCGCTCCTTGGCGTGGTACATGGCGGTGTCGGCGTTTTTCATCAGCTGGCTCAGCTCGCTGCCGTCCTGCGGGCTGAGGGCGATGCCGATACTGGCGGTAACGAAGAACTCGCGGTTTTCCAGCACGAACGGCCGCACCAGGCTGCCGAGGATGTTCTCGGCCACGTGGATGGCGCGGTTGAGTGCCATTTCACGGGTAGCGCGCGGTTGCAGCAGCAGGGTGAACTCGTCGCCGCCCATGCGCGCCACGGTGTCGTCGTTGTCCACGCAGGCCAGCAGGCGCTGGGCCATGTCCTTGAGCATGCGGTCGCCGGCAGCGTGGCCGAGGGAGTCGTTGATCGGCTTGAAGCGGTCCAGGTCGAGGAACATCAGCACCACCCAGGCCTTTTGCCGCTCGGCCTGCTGCAGGGCGTTGTACAGGCGGTCCTGGAACAACGTGCGGTTGGGCAGGTGGGTGAGGGCGTCGTAGTAGGCCAGGCGGTGGATGCGCTGTTCGCTGGCCTTGCGCTCGCTGATGTCGGTGAAGAAGCACACGTAGCTGGCCAGGTCGCCTTCGTCGTCCAGCACCGCGGTAATGCCGACCCAGGCCGGGTAGTGGTCGCCGTCGCGGCGCTTGAGCCACACCTCGCCCTCCCAGCTGCCGCGCTGGTACAGCTGCTTGACCACGTAGCGCAGGTGGCCTTCCTGCTGCTCGTCGACGGTAAGCAGGCCCGGCAACTGGTCGAGCACTTCGCTGACGGCGTAGCCACTGACGCGGCTGAACGCTTCGTTGGCCTGGACGATATAGCCGGCCGGGTCGGTGATGAGGATGGCCGAGGTGGAGTGCTCGAATACCGTCGCGGCCATGCGCAGGTCTTTTTCGGCGCGGCGTTGTTGGCTGATGTCGCGGCCCACCCCGAGCACGCCTTCGAAGCGTTCTTCATCGTCCCACACCAGCACCAGGCGCAGTTCGATGGGGATCTTGCGGCCGTCGGCGCGCAGGCAGTCGAACAGGAACAGTTGGGTGGGCAGCTGGCTGCGTAGCTGGGCCAGCTGGGCCGGGTCGCCCATGGCCTTGCTGACGCGCTCCATCAGGCTGTAGATACCGGTGAGCTGGGACGGGTTGGCGACGATCGATTGCCAGCCGTTGGCAAAGATCCAGTCGGCCTGGTAGCCCAGCACGCCCTGCACCGAGGGGCTTACGTAGTTGAGCTGGAGCAGCCTGTCGGTGGAGAAGATCACGTCGCTGATGCTTTCGGCGAGCATGCGGTAGCGCTGTTCGCTGTCGCGCAGCGACTGGCTGGCCTCGATCTGCACCGTCACGTCCTTGCCCACGCCGATGATGCGCGTCACCAGGCCGTCGGCGTCACGGGTCAGCACTTGTTCGCGGATGTCGTAGCAGCGCCAGCCGCCATCACGGTGGCGGAAGCGCAGCTGGCAGTGCAGCGGTTGGTCATGGCCGCTGTCGCGTTGTTGCTGGCGCAGCGCCTGGTAGTGCGCGGCGTCCTCGGGGTGCAGCAGCAGCTCCCAGAAGCGGTCGCCCATCTGCGCCAGCTCGGTACGGTCGTAGCCCAGCGTTTGGCCGAGGTGGCGGTTGCTGAAAATCATCCGCTGGCTGAGCACGTCCTGCACGTACAGCTGGTCGGGCACGGTGCGCACCACGTCCGACCAGAAGCTTTCGCGCTCCAGCAGCGACAGCTCCACCTGTTTGCGGCTGGTGATGTCGCTGATGCTGAGGATGACTGCCTGGTAATCGCGGCGCTGCTGCGGCAGGCGGGCCATCAGCCACAGGTGCAGCTCGCCACCCAGCGGCGCCGGCAGGCGCACTTCCAGCTCCAGCAGCGGGCGCTGCTCGATCAGCGCGTCGATCAGTTGCATGCCAATGCTGTCGCGGCCATCGCCAGTGCCGTCGATCAGGCGCTGCCAGGCGCCTTCGTGGCTGTCGATATTCAACAACTGGCGGGCCACCTGGTTGATCTCGGTGATCTTCAGCTCCAGCAGCAGCGAGCGGCGCAGGCTGGGGTCCAGGGCCAGGCTGTGCTTGAGCGCGGCAGGGTTGCGCAGGTGGTAGCGGTCGAGTTGGCCGGGCAGGCTGGACAGGTCGAGCACACACAAGGCCACGCCGGTGCCTTCGAAGATTTCCTGGTAGCGCCGGCGGTCTTCCTGCAGCGCCCGTTGGCGGCGGCGCATGTTGATCAGGGCCAGCACTGGCAGCAGGGCGCAGAACAGCACCAGCAGGCATTTGCCGAGCAGCGCCGGCAGCAGCTTCTGCTGGGCCAGCTTGGCGTCGAACAGGCCGCGCAACTGCCAGGTACTGTTGTCGATGAAGGCCAGCATCACGCTTTGCAGCGGCTCGTTGCTGGTATCGGCCGGCGCATGGCTTTGCAGTACCTCGCCGTTGCGGCTGTTTTCCAGCAGCCATAGCGGGTGGCCGGCACCATCCAGATGGAGGGTGAGGGTGCGGTAGTAGTCCGGCGACAGGCGCAGCAGCCAGTAGCCGCGGCCCTGTTCGGTGGCCTGGCGTAGCAACAGGTAGAGGGTGCGGTTGTCGGCCGAATTGGTGAAGAAGTACGGGCTGCCCTGGTTCAGCCTGAGCAGCTCGTCAAGCAAATGGCGGTCGGGGCTGCCGGCCAGGCTGTCGGCCTGCACCTGCCCGGTAGCGTCTAGCCAGGCCATGCTCTGCAGGGCCGGCAGGCGCTCGCGCAGGGTGCCCAGCAGGCTGGGCAGGGCCGAGGGCGTCGGCGCCTTGACGTAAGGCTGCACCACATTCACGGCCTGCTGGGCCTTGAACGCCATGTTCAGGCTCAGGTGGTCGGCCAGTTCGGCGGTGGCATCCAGGCTCTGTTTGCGCAGGTCGGCCTGGGTATGGTTGAACTGGGCGAACAGCTGCCACAGCAGCAGGCCCAGCAGGATCAGGGCCAGCAGCGCCAGCGCACCCTTGATCGACCCGCGCAGCGAGGCGACGGGCGCCTGTGGCGCGGAACGCAATGACGACGGATGAGTAAGATTGGTCAAGCGTTGATCCTGCGATTGGGCTGGCGATGGCAGGGATGGATCATGCACGGTGTGTGCCGGTGTCTGGTTGCCAGACCGCGGTGGCGCACTATAAGGCCGGACACCCGAAACGAGCTAGCATGCCTAGGATTATGGCAAAGTGCCAGCCAATGTGACCGGTGGTGCCTGCCCGGTGGTTCGGCAAGCCCCTGCAACCTGTGCGAGAATAGCGCCCGCTTCAAATGACAACGCATCGGAGATGTTCGGTTTTGGTTACTCACTTTTCCTCCAATGGCCTCGATTCCGCCTGCGGGCGCAGCAGTCAGACCCTTGTCAGCACTGCCGTGACCGAGGACGTATCCTGCAAGTCCTGCCAGCGTTCGCTGAGCAAACCCGAGGCGGCAGCTGTCGCCAAGAGCAAGAGCCCTTCGCTGGCTGAACTGCGCAAGACCGCCAAAGCGGCAGCTGAGCCGGTGGTGGCTGTGGCTGCGGCCAGCAAGCCCGCCGCCAAGGTCGTCGGTACTGCGCCTGCGGCGGCCAAACCGGCCCAGGTGGCCGAACAGCAGCCTGCCCGTAACGGTGACTTCAGCGTGAAATCGGCCTGGGCCGCGCGCCTGGCCGAGCAGGGCGAGCGCTGCCGGTTGCCGCGCGGCAAGGCCAGGCAGCGTCACGTCTGAGCCATCTCAAGACCTGTGCGGTCCCTGTGTAGGGCTTCAGCCGCGAAGAGGCCGGCACAGGTCATGAGTTTCCCAATCATTCAATCGATCCTGCCTCCACCTTCAACCCTTGCTTACCCTACCGTGCGTCGATGGCTTATTGATGCCATGGGAATGCCCGAATAAACTCGTCGGCTTTTCGCTCTACCGCTCTATTTCGAAGGATCGAACATGTTTTTCCCCTCCCTGGGTCAGCGCGGCATGGGCTGGCTTGCATGCGCGTTTCTTGCCACTTTGGCAAATGTTGCCTCCGCTGCGCCGATGGGGACACCCGGCGACCAGGAGCTGATTCGTGACCGTCAGAACCGCCTGCTTGAAGAGCAGCAGCGGCGTCTGGAACAGTTGCAGGAGCTACCTGGCCGGGGCGCCGAGCCGGTCGCGCCGGTCAAACCCGATGACAGCCGCTGTTTTCCGATCAGCGATATCGTGCTGGAGGGTGCTGATGCGCTCTCCACGTCGGAACGCGAGCGCCTGCTCAAACCCTATCTTGGCCAGTGCCTTGGCGTCACGCAGCTGAACGCGCTGCTCAAGAGCGTTACCGATCTTTATATTCAGAAAGGCCTGGTCACCAGCCGTGCCTACCTGCCCCAGCAGGACCTGTCCAACGGCCGCCTGAAGGTCATCGTGGTGGAGGGCCGTCTCGAAGGCCTGAAGCCGGCAGAAGGCAGCAAGCTTTCCCCTCGTGAGCTGGCCATGAGCTTTCCGGGCGGCACCGGCGAGCTGCTGAACCTGCGTCAGATCGAACAGATGGTCGATCAGCTCAACCGCCTGCCATCGAACCAGGCACAAATGGAACTGACCCCGGGCAAGGCGGTGGGCGGCAGCGAGGTGGTAGTGCGCAACGCCCCGCAAAAGCCATGGCGCGTGGGCCTGTCGCGAAGCAACGATGGCCAGCGCAGCACCGGCGAGCAGCAATGGGGCAGCAGCCTGGAATGGGACAGCCCGCTTGGCCTGGCCGACCAACTGGTTTTGCGTGGCAGCCACGATGCCATCAGCGACCACCAGAAGACCTCGCGCAGCGCCATGCTCTACTACAACCTGCCATTGGGCTGGTGGAACCTCAGCTACAGCTACAGCCAGAGCGAGTACCGTTCGCTGGGCGAGGCTTCAGGCTTCAATTTCAAGCAGGACGGTGACAGCCAGAACCACCAGCTGCGGCTGGAACGGGTGATACACCGCGATGCAATGAGCAAGACTTCGCTCAACACCGGCCTGAGCTACTTGCGCACCAACAACTTCATCGAAGACAGCAAGCTGGACACCAGCAGCAACCGCTTGAGTGAAGCGCAGTTCGGCATCAACCACGGGCGGCGGGTCGGCAATGCGTTCGTCAACGTCGACCTGGGCATGCAGAACGGCATCGGTGCCTTCGATGCCCAGGGCGAAGACCAGCGCAGCAGCACCGGCAAGCGCCTGCCCAACGCTCGGTACCGCAAGTACACCGCTACGGTCAGCTACCTCCAGCCGTTCAAGCTGTGGGGTGAGTCGCTTGTGTTCAGCAGCCTGGTCACTGGCCAGCGCAGTGAAGACCTGCTGTTCAGCTCGCAACGCATGAGCCTGGGCAGCCAGTCCTCGATCCGTGGCTACAAGGACCAGAGCCTTAACGGAGACAGTGGCTATTACTGGCGCAACGATGTGCGCTGGAGCCGGCCGGTGGCCTGGGACTGGCTGCAACCCGTGCTGGCCGAATACGGTCTGGGGCTGGCCTACGACGTCGGCGCGATTCGCCATGATCGCTACAACAGCGGGCAAAGTGGCCGGCTGTCCAGCGATGCGGTCGAGCTGTTCGCTCGCGGCAAGCACCTGTCCGCCAGCGTGACCTTTGCCCACTCCCTCGAGCGGCCCGCCGCAATCGAAGCACGCGAGGCACCGGTTTACTTCCGCCTGGACATCTTCCTTTAACAGCGCTTTTCCCGAGTACCGACATGGACGTTCGTCAATTCGCCTTCCTGGCCCGTCAGCCTTCGGCTGCCCTGCAAACACGCCGCACCTTCTGGGGCCTGTCCAAGCGTGGGCTGGCTTTCATGCTGGCCAACATGATGTTCTGGCAGCCGCTGGTGGCCATGGCCGACGGCATCGTGGTCAACGGCAGTGGCACCAGCCTCGGCCAGGCAGGCAACGGCGTGCCCATCGTCAATATCGCTGCACCCAGCGGCGCTGGGCTGTCGCACAACAAGTTCAGTGACTACAACGTCGGCCAGCAAGGCGTAATCCTCAACAACGCCACCGGCCGCACCCAGGCCACCCAGCTGGGCGGCATCGTTCTCGGCAACAGCAACCTGGGCGGCCGTGCGGCCAGCACCATCCTTAACGAGGTCAATGGTGGCAACCCGAGCCAGCTCAAGGGTTACACCGAGGTGGCCGGGCAGTCGGCGCATGTCATTGTCGCCAACCCCTATGGCGTAACCTGCAACGGCTGCGGTTTCATCAATACCCCCAGGGCCACGCTGACGACCGGCAAGCCGGTAGTCGAAAATGGGCAACTGCAGCGCTATCAGGTGGAGCAAGGCAGTGTCGCCATCGAAGGCGCCGGGCTCAATGCCAGCAACATCGACCAGTTCGAGATCATCACCCGCAGCGCCAGAATCAACGCCCAGATCCAGGCCCGCCAGCTGGCGGTGGTCGCCGGCAGCAACGACGTCGATGCGCAGAGCCTGGCCGCCACCGCACGTGCCGCCGACTCGGCCCAGGCGCCGCAGTTGGCCATCGATTCCTCGGCACTGGGCGGCATGTACGCCAACACCATCAAGCTGGTAGGTACCGAAGCCGGCGTGGGGGTGAAGCTCGACGGCAAGCTGATTGCCAGCGGCGGCGATATCCAACTCGATGCCAACGGCCAGCTGCGCATGGCCGAGGCCACCGCGGCCAAGGGCTCGGTGGCGATCACGGCCAGCCAGCTCGATGCCCAGGGCGGGGTATATGTCGGCAACGAACTGAAAGTGCGCACCCAGGGCGACCTGAACAATCGCCAGTCGCTCGCTGCCGGTCAACGCATCAGCCTGGACAGCGCAGGGCGGCTGAGCAACCAAGGCATCATCGAAGCGGGCGTCAACGCCGACAACAGCCGCAACACCACCGGCGACGCACGCCTGAACGCCAGGCACATCGATAACCATGGCAACACCGTGGTGGCCAGCCGCAATCTCAGCGTCACGGCGCAGCAAAGCCTGAACAACCAGGGCGGTACGCTCGGCGCCCGGTCTCGCCTCAGCGCAAGCGCCGATACCCTCGACAATCGCAACGCCGGCAGGCTGCTCAGCAGCGGCCAGGCGGACCTCACAGCCTCACGCCTGAACAATGCCCAAGGCGGGCTGATCGACGGCGCCAGCGTGAACGCCAAGGTTGGCCAGCTGGACAACGCCGCCGGTAGCGTGCGCGCGGGCCAGCACCTGGCTCTGACAGCCAGCGGCGCGGTGGATAACCGTGGTGGCCAGCTGACCAGTCTGCAGACTCTGAACCTCAACGCTGGCCAGGTAAACAATAGCGACAGCGGGCGCATTGCCAGTAACCAGGCACTAAGCGCCAGTGTCACGGGCCTCGACCAGCACAACGGCGGCAGCCTGACCAGCGTCAGCGAGCTGAGCCTGAACCTGAACAAAGGCCACCTGAACAATCAGGGCGGCCTGATCAATGCGCCACGCCTGACCCTGAACAACCTCGACACGGTGGATAACCACAAGGGCGAAATCTCCAGCGCCCAAGCGTTTGCGCTGGTGGCGCGCAGTCTCGACAACAGCCTTGGCAAGCTGCTCGGCAACCAGAACCTGAGCCTGTATCTGGACCAGGCACTGAACAACGACGGCGGGCTGGTTTCCGCTAACGGCATCAATGTGCGTGCCGCCAGCCTGGATAACCATGCGGGCACCCTGACCAGCCGTGCCGACCTGGCGCTGCAAGTGACCGGTAACAGCAACAACCAGTCAGGCGAGATTTCCAGCGTCGGTACCACCACCCTCAAAGGTGGCAGCCTCGACAACCGCGGTGGCCAGGTCACCGGCGATGCGGCCTTGCAGGTAGCGCTGGGCGACGCCCTGGACAATCGCCGAGGCCTGCTCGGATCGGCCGGGGGCGTCCACCTGCAGGCCGCCAGCCTGGACAACCGCGAGGCCGGCAACCTGGTCAGCGACGCGGGCCTGAGCGCCGAGGTCACCCACTTGCTGGACAACCAGCAAGGCGAGATCAGCGCCAAAGGCGACATCGACCTGCGCGCGGCCAAACTCGACAACCGTGCCGGCAAACTGCGCGCCGGCCAGCAGGCGAGCCTGAATGTCGAGCAACTGGACAACCGCCAGCAAGGGCTGCTGAACAGCCTGGCCGCACTCAGCTACAAGGGTTTGCAACTGGACAACCGTGGTGGCCTGCTAAGCGCCGCCGGGCCGGTGCGCCTGCAAGCCGGCAGCCTGGACAATAGCGGCGGTCGTATTTCCAGTCAGCGCACACTGGTGGCCCAGTTCGGGCAAATGATCAACCAAGGTGGCGAGCTGGTTGCCCAGGGCGACCTGTTGCTGGCCGGCAGCCACCTGGACAACCGCGCCAAAGGCTTGATCGGTGGCACCAGCGCGTTACGGCTGAATGTTGCCGAAATCGACAACCGTGGCGGAGAAATCTCCACCACCAAGGCGTTGGCCATGCAAGGCACCCGCCTGGACAACAGCAACAGCGGCAAGGTCCTGGCCGGCAGCGCCCTGCAACTGCAGATGACCGAGGTGCTCAACCGCAACCTGGGCCTTCTGTCGGCCACCGGGCCGCTGACCCTAAGCGGCCAGCAGCTGGACAACGGCCAAGGGCGTCTGGTCAGTGGTGGCGACCTGGACGTTGGCCTGGTTGGCGGGTTAACCAACCAGCAGGGACTGATCAGTGCCGAAGGGCGCCTGGGCGTTACCGTCGGCAAGCTGGACAACAGCAGCGGCAAGCTCTCCAGCGCTGCCGGCCTTTCGCTGACCAGCGCCGGCACGCTGCTCAACCGCAACGGCTCGATCACTACCGACGCCGGTCTGGCGCTGACCAGCCAAAGCCTCGACAACGGCCAGGCCGGCTTGCTCAGCAGCAAAGGCGCGGCCAAGGTCGTTACCGGCACCTTCGACAACGGCGAGGGCGCGCAACTGGTCAGTGGCGACCGCCTCGACCTTGAGGCCGGCCAGCTCAATAACGGCCAGGGCAGCCGCATCGCCAGTGAAAAGGCGCTGGTCGCCAGCGTCACCGGCCTCGCTCAGGACGGTGGCCAACTGTTCAGCAAAACTGCGCTGACCCTCGACCTGAACCACGGCCAGCTGCGCAACCGGCAGGGGTTGATCAACGCGCCACTGCTGGTGCTGAACAACCTTGCCAAGGTGGATAACCAGCAAGGCGAAATCTCCAGTGCCCAAGCATTCACCCTGGCAGCACGCAGCCTGGACAACAGCAACGGCCGGCTGATCGGCCAGCAAGGCCTGACCCTGCGCATCGACCAGGCACTTAACAACCTCAAGGGCCTGGTAGCGGCCAGTGGCCTGGACCTGCGCAGCGCCAGCCTAGACAACAACCTGGGCCTGATCAGCAGCCGCGCCGGCCTGGGCCTGGCCGTCGACGGCGAACTGCGTAATCAGGGCGGTACGCTGATCGCAGATGATCGCCTGCACATGCAGGCCGGCAGCCTGCTGAACCAGCAGGGGCAGGTTTCCGCTGCGGGCGAGTTGCAAGCGCGAATTGGTACCCTCGATAACCAGGCCGGTGTGCTGGTTGCCTCTGGGTACCTGAAACTGTCCGGTGACCAGCTCGACAACCGCCAGGGTGGCCTGATCGGTGCGAGCCAGGGCCTGGACTTGCAGGTGGCGGCGGTAGACAACCGCGCCGGGGAGCTGTCGAGCAAGGCAGACGTCATCCTCGGCGGTACCCGCCTGGACAACAGTGACGGCGGCAAGGTGCTGGCCGACGGCAAGCTGCAAGTCGCCGTCGCCGAGGTGATCAACCGTAGCAAAGGCATGCTCTCGGGCAAGGCCGGGCTGGGCTTGACCGGCAACAGCCTGGACAACGTCGGCGGCCTGCTGCTCAGCCAGCACGCCATCGATGCCACGCTACAAGGCACACTCGACAACCGTCAGGGCCTGATCAGTGCCGAAGGTAGCTTGGGCCTGGCGAGCAACGCACTCGACAACCGCGGCGGCAGTGTTTCCAGCGCGGGGGCGATGACCCTCAAGCACACCGGCAACGTCCTCAACCAGGGCGGGGAATTGGTTACCGATGCGGCGCTGCAACTGAGCGCGGGTCAGGTCACCAACACCGACCTGGGAACCATCAGCGCCAAGGGGCCGGCCAGCATCGACGCCGGCAGTCTCGACAACAGCCGCAAAGGCCGGATCGACAGCGGCGCCAGCCTGGGCCTGATCACCGGCCAGCTGAGCAACCGCGATGGCGGCCGAATTGCCAGCGTCGGCGCCCTGTTGGTCAACGCCAGCGGCCTTGACCAGCAAGGTGGACAGCTGTTCAGCAACAGCGCATTGACCCTGGACCTCAACCATGGCCAGCTGGATAACCGCCACGGGCTGATCAACGCCCCGATGCTGGTGCTGAAGAACCTCGATGGGGTGAACAACCAGGGCGGCGAGATCTCCTCGGCTCAGGCCGTCACCCTGGCTGCTCGCAGCCTGGACAACAGCAGCGGCAAGGTGCTGAGCAATCAGGCGCTGACCCTGCGTATCGACCAGGCCTTGCAAAACATCAAAGGCCTGGTCGCTGCCGAAACCCTGCATACCCGTGCTGCAAGCCTGGACAATACCGGTGGCACGCTGACCAGCCGTGGTGGCCTCGACCTGCAGTTGGCCGACAGCCTGAACAACAGCCAGCAAGGCCTGATCAACGCCGCTGGCCTGCTGGACATTGCAGCCCGCGCTGTCGACAACCAGGCAGGCTCGCTGTTGGGCAACGCCATCCGCATCGATTTCGGCAGTGCCACTGGCGACCTGAACAACGATGGTGGCCTGATCACCACCGATGGCCCGCTGGCTCTCGACCGCCTGCGCGACCTGAGCAACCGCGGCGGTGAAATTTCCTCGCGGCAGGACCTTGCCCTGGCCGGCCGTGCCCTGGACAACAGCGCTGGCAAGCTGATCAGCAGCGGCCAGCTGAATGTCACCGCCCAGCGCCTGCTGAACCAGGGTGGACTGGTCTCGGGCTGGCGAGGCCTGGGCGTAAATCTGGGCAGCCTCGACAACCGCAACCAGGGCACCCTGTCCAGCCGCGATGGCGCGTTGGACGCCGCAGTCAGCGGCGACCTGCAGAACAGCGCGGGTGGCGCGCTGGTCAGCCAGCAAACCCTGAACGTGGCAGCGGCGAACCTCGATAACAGTGGTGCCGGCATCCTGTCCAGTGGCGGCGCGCAGCGCCTGACCATCAGCGGGCTGCTGAACAACGGCCAGGGTGGCCTGATCGACAGCGGCGCGGCGCTGGCCCTCAACGCCATGGCCCTGGGCAACGTCGCCGGCAGCATCAGCGCCCGGCAGGCACTCGAAGTGAATGCCGGTAGCCTGGACAACAGCGCCGGCAGCCTGATTGGCAATGCGGCCGTCACCCTCAAGCTGCTCGGCGCCCTTGCCAACAACAACGGCAAGCTTGCCAGCGCCGGCCCCCTGCGCATCGACAATGCCACGCAAATCGACAACCAGGGTGGCCAGATCGCCAGTCAGGGCCTGCTGAGCCTGTTCGCCAGCAGCCTGGACAACCGCAATCGCGGTACCGTGGCGGCCAGCCAGCAACTGACCTTGGCCGTTGACGGCCAGCTGCTCAACAGCGCCGACGGCCTGATTTACAGCCAGAACGGCGGCGCCGATGTGCGTGCCGCCAGCTTTGGCAACACCAAGGGCACTTTGCAGAGCCAGGGGGCCTTGCAACTGGTGACCGGTGATGTCGACAACCAGAGTGGCCGTATTCTGGCCGACGCTGGCAACCTCGACGTCACGGCCGGCAACCTGGACAACCGTGGCGGCGTGCTTTCCAGCCTGCAAGGCAAGTTGGTCGCCGACCTGCGCGGTGTGCTGAACAACGGTTATGACCTGAACAACAACCGCCAGGGTGGCGTCACCCAGGCCCAGGCCCTCGACCTCAAGGTACTGGGTGGCATCGACAACTATGGCGGGCGAATTGCTGCACAAGCTGGCGATGCCTTGGTCAGCACCGCCGATTTCGACAACCGCAACGGCGGCCTTTATGCCCAAGGGCTGGTCAAGGTTACAGGTGGCAATTTCGACAACAGCGGCGACAACGATGGCCAGATCGCCGGCCAACGCATCGACCTGGACCTCAGCGGTGCGCTGAATAACCGCCTGGGCATCATTGAAAGCGACAGTACCCTGGTCATCAAGGCGGCCAGCCTCGACAACCAGACCGGCCAGTTGCGTGCCTTGGGCACAAGCGGCGCCACCCGCCTGCAGATCGGCGGCCCGTTCGACAACCGCAACGGCACGCTGGAAACCGCCAACAGCGACCTCAGCCTAGGCGTTGGCAGTTTCCTCAACGCTGGCGGCAGCCTGCTGCACGTGGGCAGCGGCACTTTCGACATCAGCACAGCCAATGTCACGGGCGCCGGCGGTAGTATCGTCACCCGGGGCGGCCTCACCCTCAACGCTGACAGCTGGAGCAACAGCAACGTTATCCAGGCCGGGCGCCTGACGCTCAATGTCGGCAACTTCAGCCAGACCGCCAACGGCCAGTTGCTGGCCAGCGAAGCGCTGGTCGGCAGCGGCAGCGACTGGAGCAACGACGGCCTGATCGCCAGTGACGGCAGCCTCAGCCTCGATCTGGCTGGCACCTACGCCGGCAACGGCCGCCTGACCAGCCGTGGCGACCTTGGCCTGAGCGCCGCACAGGTCAACCTGAGCAACACCGGCAGCATCGCCAGCGGTGGCACCACCAGCCTCTCGGTAGTCGGGCAGTTGAACAGTGCCGGCCGCCTGACGTCTGCTACCGGCTTCACCCTCGTGGCAGGCGGCGTCAACAACCAAGGCACGCTGGGTGCCGGCGAAGCGCTGAGCGTGACCACCGGCGCCCTGGTCAACAGCGACCAGGGCCTGATTTTCAGCGGCAGGGATATGGGCCTGCGGGTCGCCAGCCTGACCAACAGCTATGCCGACGTCTACAGCCTGGGCGCCCTGACCATCGACCGGGATGGCCAGGGCGGCTTGGCCAACAGCATCGTGAACCGTTCCGGCTCGCTGCAGAGCGACCTGTCGATGAGCCTGGCAGCGAGCACCATTCAGAACGTGCGGGCGGTGCTGCAGACCGACAACAAGGGCCTCTACACCGCCCGCGTTGGCGAGGTGGCCTGCATCGAGGGCTACAACGCCGGCGACTGCGGCGGCAAGCGCAACCACGTCTGGGAGATCGTCCAGCGTGACAAGTTCGAGGTGACCGACGCCAGTGCCGCCTCCAGCATCACCACCGGCGGCAACCTGACCATCCGGGGCGGCGACCTGCTCAACAGCAGCAGCACCATCGCCGCTGCCGGTAACCTGGTGGCCAGCGTCGATAACCTGACCAACAGCGGTGTGGAAACCGGCGAGACCGAAACCACCCGCATCTTCCGTTCCGAACGTACCCGCAACGCCGGGGCCTGGTACCAGCTGGCCAGCTCGATCACCAGCAAGTACTGGTACGAGAGCGCTGGTTACGACCCTGCCAACCTGGGTGGCTTGCAAGCTGACCTGGCCAGGTTCATCGGCATGACCGAAGCGGAGCTGGTGAGCCTTGGCAGCACCCGCAAACTAGCGGCTGGCGACCAGAGCTATGCCGCCATCATGCAGGCCAATGGCGCGGTGAACATCACCGCCGGCAACGGCATCGACAACAGCGTCGTGCGCCCGGGTTACGCCTACATCGGTAGCGGCGCGCGTACCGATACCACCGCACCCGGTACGGCGTTTTCCACCCGCATCACACTCAACCAGCAGCTGCCGCCGGACCTCGCCCAACAACAGGTCAACCCGTTGGCGCTGCCCGGCTTCAGCCTACCCACTGGGCAGAACGGCTTGTTCCGCTTGAGCAGCGAGGCCGGCAGCACGACCGCCAGCGGCCCGCAAAGCTGGAGCATGGGCGGCGCCAGCCTGAGCGTCGCGCAGCGCCAGCAACCCTTGCCGCTGGCCCAGGGGCGCACGGTCAGCATCCGCGGTGCCGACCAAGCGGCAGGCAGCAGCACCACGCTGAATACGGCCGATCGCACCCAGGCGAACGTCGCCGGTAGTGCCAGCGCCGTCGACACCAGCCTGCCCGGGAACGCCGGTAGCCCCGCGCTGCCCGGCCGCTCGGCGGTGGACGACCGCATCAGCCAGGCCTCCACGCTCAACGGCCAAGGCCCGCTCACCATCGAGCGCGTGCAAGGCCTGCCCGACAGCAGCGTGCGCAGCAATCCGCACAAGTATCTGATCGAAACCAACCCGGTGCTCACCGACCTCAAGCAGTTCATGAGCTCCGACTACCTGCTGGCGAACCTTGGCTACGACCCGGATGAAAGTGCCAAGCGCCTGGGCGATGGCTTCTACGAGCAGAAGCTGATCCAGCAGGCCGTGGTCGCCCGCACCGGGCAACGCTTTATCGATGGCCAGAACAGTGACGAACAGCTGTTCAAGTACCTGATGGACAATGCCATCCAGAGCAAGCAACAGCTCAACCTGGCAGTGGGCGTGAGCCTCACCTCCGAACAGGTGGCGGCGCTGACCCATGACATCGTCTGGCTGGAAACCGCCGAGGTGAATGGCGAGCAGGTGCTGGTGCCAGTGCTCTATCTGGCGCACGGCAACAACCGTCTGGCCCCCAACGGCGCTCTGATCGCCGGCAACGACGTCAACCTGATCGCCGGCCAGAACCTCGACAACGTCGGGACCCTGCGCGCCAGCAACAACCTGTCGGCCAAGGCCGGCAACAACATGGTGAACAGCGGCCTGGTCGAGGCTGGCAACCGCCTCGACCTGCTGGCTGGCAACGATCTGGTGAACAAGGCCGGCGGCATCATCGCCGGGCGCGACGTCAGCCTCGCCGCCGTGCGTGACGTGATCAACGAACGCACTTTGACTTCGCACCAGAGCAGCAACGGCAGCTACGCCCAGCAGCGCGACTTTGTCGATAACGCCGCCCGGGTGGAAGCCGCGAACAACCTGGCGATCAACGCCGGGCGCGACCTGAGCAACAACGGCGGCGTGCTCAGCAGCGCTGCCGACACCAGCCTGAAGGCCGGCCGCGATGTGAAGCTGACCTCGGTCGAGCAGGTGGTGGTCAACGACCGCGGCGTGCGCCACACCGACAGCAGCGTGACCCAGAACGGCTCGAGCGTGCAGGCCGGGCGTGACCTGAGCGTCAGCGCCGGGCGCGATATCAGCGCGGTGGCCAGTGCGATCGAGGCCAAGCGGGATGTGGCCATGGCGGCGACGGGCGATCTGCAGCTGGCAGCGGCCGCCAACGAGCAGCACTCGGCGAGCAAGACCCGGAAAGTCACCAGCCAGGAGGACCATGTCCAGCAGGTGGGCAGCACCGTGGTGGCTGGCGGCAATGTGGCATTGAAGGCTGGCGACGACCTAGCACTGAGCGCCAGCCGCGTGACGGCGGGTGATGAGGCCTACCTTTATGCCGGTGGCGATGTACAGCTGGTCGCTGAGGAGAACAGCGACTACAGCTACTACCGCAAGACCAAGACCAGCCACTCCGGGCTATCCAGCAGCCAGAAGACCCGGATCGACAGTTCGAAGGCCATCACTCAGCAGGGCTCGTCGGTCAGTGGTGACACGGTGGTCGTTCGCGCCGGGCAGGATATCGGCGTGTCGGGCAGCAGCATCGTGTCCACCAACGACACCAGCCTGCTGGCGGGCCGTAACGTGCAGATCGATAGCGCGACCGAAACGTTCGAGCAAAGCCACTCGAGCTCGAAGAAGAAATCGGGCCTGCTCAGCAGTGGAGGCATCGGCTTCACGTTGGGCTCGACCAGCCTGGAGAAAACCTCGACCAGCACCAGTGAGAACGCCAAGGCCAGCACCATTGGCAGCGTGCTGGGCAATGTCACCATCGAGGCGGGCAAGGACCTGGGTATCAAGGGGTCGGAGGTTGTCGCCGGCAAGGACATCACCCTGGTCGGGCAGAACGTCGAGATCGTTGCTGCTGAAAACCACAACACCAGCGAGCAGACGTCCAAGAGCAAGAGCAGCGGCTTGACCCTGGCGCTGTCCGGTACGGTTGGCAGTGCCATCGACACCGCTTACCAGACTACCAAGCAAGCGACCCGGGAAGAGGACAGCCGGCTTTCTGCACTCCAAGGTATCAAGGCCGGGCTGACCGGTGTTCAGGCCTGGCAGGCTGCCCAGCAGAGCGGTGGCATGACGGCGGATAATGCTGGCCAGTTCGTAGGTATCGCCTTATCGCTGGGCGGGCAGAAGTCGAGCTCGCGGCAGACCCAGGAACAGACCGTCAGCCAGGGCAGCAGCCTGACCAGTGGCAACGACCTGAGCATTGTGGCCACCGGCAACGGGGCCGGCAGCGGCGGGGATATCCGGGTACAAGGCAGTCAACTCAAGGCCGGCAATGACCTGCTGTTGTCCGCCGAACGCGACATCCAGCTTGAGGCTGCTGCCAATACGCAAAAGCTCGATGGCAAGAACAGCAGCAGTGGCGGCGCCATCGGCGCCAGCATTGGTGTAGGTTCCGAAGGTGCCGGTCTCAGCATCTTCGCCAATGCCAACAAGGGTGCCGGCAACGAGAAAGGCAACGGCACGACCTGGACCGAAACCACACTGGACGCCGGCAATGAGGCGACCCTGCTCAGCGGGCGGGACACGGCGCTCAAAGGGGCGCAGGTCAACGCCGCGAAAATCACCGCTGACGTAGGGCGCGACCTGACGCTGCAAAGCCTGCAGGACACCGACAACTACAAGTCCAAACAGGCCAATGTCAGCGGTGGGTTGAGCGTCACCATCATCGGCGCGGGCGGGGCAAGCGGCAGTCTCAGCGTCAGCAAGACCAAGCTCGACTCCAACTACCAGAGCGTGCAGGAGCAGACCGGTCTGTTCGCCGGCAAGGGCGGTTATCAGGTCGATGTGGGCAAGCACACCCAGCTTGACGGCAGCGTCATTGCCAGTACTGCCGACGCCGACAAGAACCGCCTGAGCACCGGCACCCTGGGCTGGAGCGATATCGCCAACAAGGCCGAGTTCAAGAGCCAGTTGGCCAGCGCCAGCATCAGCGGTGGCAACGGTGGTGCTGACACCTTCACCAGCAACATGCCAAGCGGCACGTTGATCGCCTACAACCACAGCGGCAGCGCCAGCGGCACCACATCTTCGGCCATTTCCGAAGGCGCGCTGGAAATCCGAGACCCGGGCCGGCAGCAGCAGGATGTGACCAGCCTCAGTCACGACGTCGAGCATGCCAACGACAGCATCAGCCCGATCTTCGACAAGGAGAAGGAACAGCGGCGCCTGCAGCAGGTGCAGCTTATTGGCGAAATCGGCACACAGGTATCGGACATCGTCCGCACCCAGGGGCAGCTGAAGGCTGACCAGGAGGCGCGTGCGGAACTTGAAGCACACGGCATCGTGGCGCCGGGTGAAGGGGCAAGCAAGGAGGCGGTGAAGGCGTACCAGAAACAACTGGTCGCCACCGAGGCTTACCAGCGAATCATGGGTAAGTACGGCACCAGTGGTGATTACCAGCGCGTGACCCAGGCCGTGACAGCGGCACTGCAAGGGTTGGCGGGTGGTGATATCGGTTCTGCGCTGGCAGGCGCATCGGCACCGTACCTCGCGCAGGTGATCAAGAAATCTACTGGTGACAATGCTGCACTCAACGTCATGGCCCACGCAGTGTTGGGTGCCGTTGTCGCCCAAGCGCAGGGCAACTCGGCGGCAGCCGGGGCAGCGGGTGCGGCCGGCGGCGAACTGGTTGCCCGCCTAATCACTCAGCAGTTGTATGGCACCAGCGACAGCAACTCGCTCAGTGAAGAGCAGAAACAGACCGTTTCGGCGCTGTCGACGCTAGCGGCCGGGCTTTCGGGTGGTCTGGTGGAAGGTAATAGCGCTGGGGCTGTCGCGGGTGCCGGTGCGGGCCGTAACGCGGTTGAAAACAACCTGCTGGCGAACAAATACGGCGTTGAACGGCTGGATGCCGCCAGCCGGGCGTTGTATGAGAAGCTCAAGGCCGCCGGTATTGGCAGTATTGATGAGTTGCACGAGCGGTATAAAGCCTGTGGTGGAAATGGCGGCTGCGAGGTTGGTATTCGTGATGAGTACCGGCAGCAGGAGAAGCAGGCTGGGGAAAAGCTGGTTGAGCTGTACCAGAGCGGCAGGCTGAGCAAAGCGGAATATGACCTTCTGGTAACGGATTACGCCCTTGCGATGATGAGGGGGGTAGTGGACGCGCAGAAGAGCGACGCGGACGCGAGCTTCCTTGATGTCTACGCGCTGTCGGGCAGCGATTGGTCGCCAATGGGCGTTGTTGCGAATCCGTATGTGAACGCGATCAGAGCGAGTGAGCTGATTGCGGAATGGAGACGGCAAGGGTTAACTGAAGAGGCAATCAATGAACGGGCACGTCAGGACGGCTTGCTCGGCTCGACCTTGGCGCCGGTGGATGTGCCAGGGATCATTAGCCTTGTCGATAAAGGTGCTACGCGGGATGATGTAGTAAAATTAGCGGCGGTAGTGATACTAGGCAAAGCTACCAGCGGTGCAAAAGGTACTGCAACAGATCCGAAAGTCACCATCAAAGATCACTATGATCATCACTTGAATATGGTGGATGACATAAAGGATCAACTTTCGTCTCAAGGGTTCAGAGTCAGCGAAAAGGAAATATCATTCGGTAGCTCCTGCGGAACTGGTCGTTGTAGGCCAGATATCGTGGCCGAAGCACCGGATGGGACCTTGAGAATTATTGAGGTTAAGACAGGGGGCGCGGACTTGAGTATTCGTCAGTCAGAAATTTTCCCTCAAATAAAAGATGGGGCTTCAATTCCAAGGGGGAAAGTTGCCGAAAGTTTTGGCCTCACGCCAGGCGTACCACTAAAGGATCAAGGTTATCCTAACGGTATCCCTATTGAGATAATGAATTTTCCTGGTGCTAAGTTATGAAGGAAAAAGATGTGGCTTCAATTTTGACGGAGCAGGGCTGGGTTTGTAGCAAGGATGAAGTCGGGGATTATTTTTGCGTGACAGATGTTGATGGGGTTAAACTTCAAGTAATCCCGTCTGTGAAGAAGCGCTCGGATCATTTTCGGGTGTCACTTATGCCATCGGTTTCGACCAAAGAATTCTCGGAAACTGTTGCGTTTGTGCGGGGAGAGGGGAGCGGATATTCGCCGGTAATAGTCAGTAATGAGCCTCCAGAGAAGTTGCCTGAATTCTCTAGTGATGATGTTCTCAGGATGTCTGAGAAAGCCATGTCTTGGGCACGCTCTCAAAATATTGAGTCCGGCCTGATGGTTTATAGAAGTCTGCCGACTGACAGTAAAGGCGCGATGCCCCTTCGGCACTTGGCTGCATTGGCAATAGCTGGTGACGTTGAACGATTGGACGGTTACAAGAAGAGCTTTGAGATGGGAGACAGGCTTGGTTTTGTACCCTACATTACTGATGGCATGATTGATCGGGCAGTCTTGAAAGCCAAACTTGCAAAATAGATTTTTTGCCGGTATTGGCAGCATTGATGATTGCACGAGCGGTATAAAGCCTGTGGTGGAAATGGCAGCTGCGAGGTTGGCATTCGTGATGAGTACCGGCAGCAGAAGAAACAGGCTGGGGGAAAGCTTGTTGAGCTGTACCAGAGCGGCAGGCTGAGCAAAGCGGAATACGAACTTCTGGTAACGGATTACGCCCTTGCGATGATGAGGGGGGTAGTGGACGCGCAGAAGAGCGACGCGGACGCGAGCTTCCTTGATGTCTATGCGCTGTCGGGCAGCGATTGGTGGTACGCGCAAACAGGAACCGGTGGGGCTTATACGGCTAAGGGAGATCCTGCCAAATGGGTTGCTTATGAAACTCGTGATGGTGTACGTATGCGAGTTGTATACCAACCAGCTACTGGGAAGGTGGTTACCGCGTTTCCTGATGATGCTCCTGTCCCGCCTTATAAACCTATTAGGTAAATTTTATGTTTGCAGATCGTATTATTGAATTCGGGAAGAAATTCGACGGCCGATTGGAAGCTGGCCTGCTCCAAGGGGCTTTGGACTATGTCGCGTACAATGAGGAAGGCCTAGCCTTTGAGATACTATGCGATCACATTTGTGAATTTGATATTTCTATTACGGACGACGAGTACCAGGAGGCAGTTAGACTTATCACAGATCTAGGGTTTGATTTAGATGAGGGGCCATTTAAGCACTTGGTGGGATTGAAGAAATAAAAACCTAGGGGTCGGTTGGTGCAAAAGGCGCAGGTGAGGTTGCCTCGAAACCCAATTGCCGCCCTTCGGAAGCTGAAATTCTGTAGGGTTTCCGGCCATCTACGGAACGGAGTTCTGTGATGGCAAAGCGTTACGAACTCTCGGAGGCCTGGGATGTGGTCTCTGATCTCTTCATCGAAACTCATGGTCGGGGGCGACCGCGTCTAAGCGACCGCCTGATGCTCGATGGCGTGCTCTGGGTGCTCTGCTCGGGCGCTGCGTGGCAAGACATGCCGGAGCGCTTCGGCCCATGGTCAACGGTGTATCAACGGTTTCGCGGATGGCGAAACCAGGGGACATTCGATCAGATGCTCAAACGCTTACCCCTGAGATTGAATGAGCAAGGCTTGATTGATCTGCAAACCTGGATGATCGTCTCGACCGCAGTACGTGCAACCCGAGCCTCATCTGGCGCTCGGAAAAAAGGGGGCCTGACGAACCTGCCGATCACGCTCTAGGCCCCAGTCGCGGTGGCCCGACAACTAAGATCCACTTGCTCTGCGACGCCAACGGGACACCGTTGCGCTTCCTCCTCTCTGGCGGTCAAGCCAGTGACATCAGCTACGCACAACCACTGCTGGACGAAGTCAGCATTCCATCGAACCAACGTGGCCGCCCGCGCAAGCGCCGCAAATGGTTGCTCGCCGACAAGGGCTACGACGCCGAAACGCTGCGCCGTTACTGCGACCAGTACCGTATGCAACCCGTCCTCCCGATGCGCTCAATGAAGCGCAAACCCAAGCCTGGCTTACCCAGACTGTTTGATCGGCCCAAACTGACAGCGCAACATCATTGAGCGCATTTTTGGCTGGCTGAAAGAGAATCGCCGCATCGTCACACGCTTCGACAAGCTCGCGAAAAGCTATGCCGCCATGGTCTCACTGGCTTGTTCCATGTGGTGTTTGCGACATCTCTTTTCGTACGGAGCCTAGTATATTCAGCGGACCTGGGGAGAGGTTGAACCTCCTTCCCATGAATGGAAACTTGAATAAAGGTACTTGGAAATCTATGGGGAATACATGGGCGTCCGCATTCAAGGAGGGAAAGCAAGTTAACGTAAAGATTGAGACTATTTATTTTGGCAATACTGTTCGGCCAGAAAGCTTTAACGTGCAGTGTTCAATAGGTATTGCTCGTCCAAAAGAAATTTTATTTAAAAACTCACCGGGCGTAAATTGATGCGTAGTGATGATGATATCTATAATGACATTGGGGGTATTCTGTTTGAGATTGCTCCCGATGGAGCCTGTAAAGTTATTATGCGTGCACAACTATCCCAGGAGCTAGATAGCTGTGAGTATGAGTATGACTACATTGATGAACAAGGTAACGTTGCCTGGTTTACGGCAGGCGGGCGAGTCAATACAGATATTTTAGATCTTTTAGTGGAGTTGCGTCGTTGGTATGTTGAGAATAAACTGACAGGAGGGCTGCCAGCGTGGAGTGGCTGTGAGGTGGCCTTGGACTTGATTAAGTTTAAAATTTGCATCGACTTTATTTATCCTTGAGAATTAAGCGGCAAGTTTAGATGTAGAGGCTTAGGCTGAATGTGGTGTGCTTTTGGAAAATCTTAAGGCAAGAGAAGTTGTTGGAGATGGCCTAGAGCACGACCATAGCCCTTCCTTTGCTGCGTTGCGCACAGCAAAGGAAGCAGAGTTGGGCCGTCCCCTTACCGAGCTGGAAACCAAGACTCTCTACCGAAACTCTACTGCTGTGGAGGTACCGCGAGATGTACATATTGCAGGTCCTATCTATGGCGGAAAAAATACACCTGCTCAGATTCAGCAAGACGCAGCGGATCTGTACGGTGCAGTTTGTCGCGACACAGATGCACTACGAGCAAATTTGAACAGTCGAGGTTATGATTCAAAGCTTGTGGATGAAACTGTTCAAAAAATAGTGGAAAGAAATCGCAAGGCAGGATTTATTAAGTAATGAATACTTGGTCGAATTTTGTTTGGGCTCTTGGTCAAAATGAAGGTGGTTCAATAGTAACTGACTTGTGTCGGGAGGTCGGAGAGCCGCCAGCCATTGGTCGTATAGAGGTGTTTCAGGGCCAGGGCCTCAGCGGATAGTTGTTGGGAAGGGTGGTGAGATATACTACTCTGCAGATAATTACAAGATATTTATCCCAATCAATAAATAAAACAAGGAGTGGAAGTGCTGCCATTCAAGTACTCCGATCTCACGCCCTCATTCGACGCTGCGGAAGTCTTTTATGTCCGTATTGATCCGAAAATTTCTCTCTCGGAAGAGCTGTTAAGCGCGCTATATTACCAGCTATGGCTTCCAGGGTATTTTGGATTCAATTGGGATGCACTCTACGACTGTTTGAGAGATCTTGAATGGATTCCATGCAGCAAGGTGGTTCTTGTGCATGAAGTTATTCCAAACGTGCCAGTAGATGACCTGAAGGTTTATCTGGAGGTGTTGCGCGACGCGGCTCTTGACTGGGGGCGAGATGAGGCGCATCAATTGGAGGTTTTCTTCCGGTCGACTGACCGAAGTGCAGTGGAGGCACTTTTAATGAGCTAATTCAAGTGGTGCAAAAGGAATAGGGAACGCTACAGAGGCGGGCTCTGTTTTTACTCAGCAACGTAATTTTTGGTCAAAAGATCCTATTCAGTTTAGTGGGAATAAGTCTATCAGCGGAATGATTTATTTGATTCTGATTTGCAAACTAGTTGGCGTGAAGGTGGCAAAGCCATAACAGGTAGTAATGTTGAGCGTATGGCCTCTGGTCGAGCGCCCATAGGTGTAGATGGCAAGTCGGTGAACCTGCACCATATGACGCAAACACAGTCAGGGCCTATTGCAGAAATGACGCAAAGTTTTCACCAAGCCAATAGCGCAACTATTCACATTAACCCTAATACAATTCCTTCTGGTATTGATAGGGCAGCTTTTGATAAGTGGAAGGTGCAGTACTGGAAGTAACGATCTGCAGACTTTAGGAATTGAGAATGAGCCAAGTTACGACGCATCAAATTGAGGATTTAGTATCACTGCATCCTGATATCGTGTGCTTTGGTAGCCAGGCCGATTGCGTGGGTGATGACTGGATTGAGAAGGCCGAGCAGCGGCTAGGGCTTGAACTACCAGGGTCGTACAAGTGGTTTTTAAAGACGTATGCGGGTGGCGAGATTGGTACTGAAGAAATTTACAGTATCTATGGCGTGGACTTTGAGGGTGTCAATGGAGGGGATATTGTCTATCAGCATATTTTGGGCATAAAAAATAATCTGGTAGATGGCAAAAAGCTTGTGATTAGCGAAACTGATATGGGGGAAGTCTTTTTCTTTGACTATTCAAAGTTTAAAGATGGTGAGTGTCCCGTGAATCTTCGACTTCCGTCTGGTGAAGATGTTAATTACGCTTCAGATTTTTATGAGTTTTTATATAAACGAATTTCTGCTCATATTTGATAGGTGTCCTCATTCTGCACCGGCCATGCGCCGGTGTTGTTTTATCTGCTTACTGCAAAATCTCCTTTCCTTCGCTGCTTGCTTTGGTCGTGGCTTGAGCGATCAGGGCATCGAGCATCTGCGCAACAGAGTGTGGGTGATGCCGTGTTCTTTGCGCAGGCGGGCAATTCGCTCGCCCACGGCAATGAAAAATTCACGTTCTTCGCTGCTGATGCTCAGTCCGCAGGCCAAGCCCCGTCTTCGCCTATACCAGAGGGTCATGCTCCGCTTTGCTCAGCCTCCCTTTATCCAATGATGAACATGACTACCTTTCTGCCACCCAGCAGGCGAACAGTTGAGCGTGTCGCACGTAGTTGAGATGATAGCCAGCTTGGCAGCGGCGACGACTGGCGCAGGCGCCACAGGAGCGAGCAGCCTGCCGGCTCTGAGCGTCATGGCGAGGTCGATTTTTGTAGCGAGAACATGAGGTAGGGCGGAAAAAGGCTGCTTCACTGCGTTGCACCACCCAGCGACGGCATCCAGACCCCCGGCCAATCCTCGCCAGCTGCGCAACGGATCATTTTCATGGCGAGAAGGCTGTTTACGCGTTTTTGCAGCCCAAATTAACAGCGCGACGCCAGACAACGAATTTTTTGGCAATGGCAGCCCGGTCAAATTCACGTGGGCTGCCCGGTATTTCTTAACCTTTAGACTGGGGTATCCAGAATGGCTCAATACGTCTACACCATGCATCGGCTGAGCAAGGTCGTGCCGCCGAAGCGGGAAATTCTCAAGAACATTTCCCTGTCGTTCTTCCCGGGCGCCAAGATCGGCGTGCTCGGCCTGAACGGCGCCGGTAAATCGACCCTGCTGCGGATCATGGCGGGCGTCGACAAGGAATTCGACGGCGAAGCCCGTCCGATGCCCGACATCAACGTTGGCTACCTGCCGCAGGAACCGCAACTGGACCCGAACAAGTCGGTGCGCGAAGTGGTCGAGGAAGCGGTCAGCGTGATCAAGGACGCCCAGGCGCGCCTGGACGAGGTCTATGCGGCCTACGCCGAACCGGATGCCGACTTCGACAAGCTGGCCGCCGAGCAGGCCAAGCTGGAAGCCATCCTGCAGGCCGCCGACGGCCACAACCTTGAGCGCCAGCTGGACGTTGCCGCCGACGCCCTGCGCCTGCCGGCCTGGGACGCACGCATCGAGCACCTGTCCGGTGGTGAGAAGCGCCGCGTGGCCCTGTGCCGCCTGCTGCTGTCGGCCCCAGACATGCTGCTGCTGGACGAACCGACCAACCACCTGGACGCCGACTCGGTGGCCTGGCTGGAGCGCTTCCTGCACGACTTCCCGGGCACCGTGGTAGCCATTACCCACGACCGTTACTTCCTCGACAACGTTGCCGGCTGGATCCTGGAACTGGACCGCGGCGCCGGCATCCCGTACGAAGGCAACTACTCGGGCTGGCTGGAAGCCAAGTCCGAGCGCCTGGCGCAGGAATCCAAGCAGCAGAGCGCCCACGAGAAGGCCATGAAAGAGGAACTGGAATGGGTGCGCAAAGGCGCCAAGGCCCGCCAGTCCAAGTCCAAGGCCCGTCTGCAGCGCTTTGAAGAAATGCAGTCGCAGGAATTCCAGAAGCGCAGCGAAACCAACGAGATCTACATCCCGGCCGGTCCGCGCCTGGGCGACAAGGTCATCGAGTTCAAGAACGTCACCAAGGGCTACGGCGACCGCGTGCTGATCGACAACCTGTCGTTCTCCATGCCTAAAGGCGCCATCGTCGGTGTGATCGGTGGTAACGGTGCCGGTAAGTCGACCCTGTTCCGCATGCTGATGGGCAAGGAACAGCCGGACTCGGGCAGCATCGAGATCGGTGAAACCGTGCAGCTGGCCTGCGTCGACCAGAGCCGCGAAGACCTGGACGGCGGCAAGACCGTGTTCCAGCAGGTTTCCGACGGGTCCGACATGATCCGCATCGGCAACTACGAGATCCCGTCGCGTACCTATGTGGGCCGCTTCAACTTCAAGGGTGGCGACCAGCAGAAGTTCGTCAAGGACCTGTCCGGTGGTGAGCGTGGCCGCCTGCACCTGGCCCTGACCCTGAAGGAGGGCGGTAACGTCCTGCTGCTCGACGAACCGTCCAACGACCTCGACGTCGAAACCCTGCGTTCGCTGGAAGAAGCCCTGCTGGACTTCCCGGGCGCGGCGATCGTGATCTCCCACGACCGTTGGTTCCTGGACCGTGTGGCTACCCACATCCTGGCGTACGAAGACGACTCGAACGTGGTGTTCTTCGAGGGTAACTACACCGAGTACGAAGCCGACCGCAAGAAGCGCCTGGGCGATGCTGCTGCCCAGCCGCACCGTGTACGGCACAAGAAGCTGGCCCAGTAAGCCGGTATTCTGATGCACAAGAATGGGGCCCTTTGAGGCCCCATTTTTGTGCCTGGCTGGAAAGTGGTGCTGGCTTCATTCGCGGGCATGCCCGCTCCCACAGGAGCCCCTGGAACCCAAGGCCTGTGATAAACCTGTGGGAGCGGGCGAGCCCGCGAAGAAGCCGCCGCCGACATGTGGTTTTGTATACACTTATAGAAAACGCACCAAATAATTTCAAAAAAACGACATTTCGCCCTATTCCGGTGCGATTGCTTCTTGGTACATTCCTGAAAAAACCAATAAGTCCAATCCTCTTGGTGAGATGTCTACCATGATCGAATCTGTCGACAATTTCCTCGCGCGCCTGAAGCAACGCGACCCGGCCCAACCTGAATTCCACCAGGCTGTGGAAGAAGTGCTGCGCAGCCTGTGGCCATTCCTCGAGGCCAACCCGCATTACCTGCAGGCCGGCATTCTGGAGCGCATGGTCGAGCCCGAGCGCGCCGTGCTGTTCCGCGTATCCTGGGTCGATGACCAGGGCAAGGTGCAGGTCAACCGCGGCTACCGCATCCAGATGAGCAGCGCCATCGGCCCGTACAAGGGCGGCCTGCGCTTCCACCCGTCGGTCAACCTGGGCGTGCTCAAGTTCCTGGCCTTCGAGCAGGTGTTCAAGAACTCCCTCACCTCGCTGCCCATGGGCGGCGGCAAAGGCGGCTCGGACTTCGACCCCAAAGGCAAGAGCGATGCCGAAGTCATGCGCTTCTGCCAGGCGTTCATGAGCGAGCTGTACCGCCACATTGGCGCAGACCTGGACGTCCCGGCCGGCGACATCGGCGTGGGCGCCCGCGAAATCGGCTTCATGTTCGGCCAGTACAAGCGCCTGGCCAACCAGTTCACTTCGGTGCTGACCGGCAAGGGCATGACCTACGGCGGCAGCCTGATCCGCCCGGAAGCCACCGGCTACGGCTGCGTGTACTTCGCCGAGGAAATGCTCAAGCGCCAGGACAAGCGTATCGATGGCTGCCGCGTGGCGATTTCCGGTTCGGGTAACGTGGCCCAGTATGCCGCGCGCAAGGTCATGGACCTGGGCGGCAAGGTGATTTCGCTGTCCGACTCCGAAGGCACCCTGTACGCCGAAGCTGGCCTGACCGATGCCCAGTGGGATGCGGTGATGGAGCTGAAGAACGTCAAGCGTGGCCGCATCAGCGAACTGGCCGCGCAGTTCGGCCTGGAGTTCCGCAAGGGCCAGACCCCGTGGAGCCTGCCGTGCGACATCGCCCTGCCGTGTGCCACGCAGAACGAGCTGGACGCCGAAGACGCCCGCACCTTGCTGCGCAATGGCTGCATCTGCGTGGCCGAAGGCGCCAACATGCCGACCACCCTCGAGGCTGTGGATATCTTCCTGGAAGCGGGCATCCTGTACGCCCCGGGCAAGGCCTCCAACGCCGGCGGCGTGGCCGTGTCGGGCCTGGAGATGTCGCAGAACGCCATGCGCCTGCTGTGGACTGCCGGTGAGGTGGACAGCAAGCTGCACAACATCATGCAGTCGATTCACCATGCTTGCGTGCATTACGGTGAAGAGGCGGATGGCAGCATCAACTACGTCAAAGGTGCGAACATCGCAGGCTTCGTGAAAGTGGCTGATGCGATGCTGGCGCAGGGCGTGGTCTGATTCGAGGCCCTAGGGGCTGCTTTGCAGCCCATCGCCGGCAAGCGCGGCTCCCACAGGTACTGAACAAGGCTTGAGAGCTGCGCGCTTCCTGTGGGAGCCGCGCTTGCCGGCGATGGGGCGCGAAGCGACCCCTAGGGCCCACCTTCAATTTCGATCACCTCGATCACCTGCTCCCCCACCGGCCGCCGCCAGACCACCTCATCCCCAGGCCCCGCGCCAAGCAAAGCCCGCCCCAACGGCGAACCCCAGTTGATCAACCCCCGCCCGGCATCCGCCTCATCCTCGCCCACCAGCCTTACCACTTGCTCCTGATCCTGCCCATCGACAAACCGCACCCGGCTACCAATCTGCACCTTGCTGCGCGATGTCGCCGCCGGCACCACCTGGGCACTCTGCACCCGCGCGCTGAAGTAGCGCAGGTCCCGTTCGGTATCCGCCAGCCGCTGCTTGTCGCCACGTTCGCCCTGTGCCTGCAGTTCGCTGCGCAGGGCGTTCAGTTCGGCCACGCGCTCCTGCAGCTGGCGCAGGCCGCTGGCGGTCACGTAGTTGGGTTGTTCGCTGACCCGTCGCTCGACCGGCTGATCAGCCTGGGCGGCGGCCTGGTCTTCGTTGACGAATGCTCGGCTCATGCGTGGCCTCCTTGTGCAGGAGACCATCATCGCAGGCCGCCGGTTTCAAGGGATGTCCGTTTGCGACTCAGTTGTGGCGATAGGCGCGTGCGGCGTCGCGGTCCTTTTCCTGCTCCCAGTCGCGCTCGCGCTGGTCCCAGAAGCGCTCGTGGTACTGGCGCTGTTCTTCGCTGTTCTGCATGGCGTGGCACTGGCGAAAGCCGTCGTCCCAGCCACTTTCGTACTGGCGCTCGTGCAGGTAGCGCGGCACGTCCTTGCGAAAGCCGCCGACCATCAGCCCTGCCGCCTGGCGGCCGCTGCTGCAGCCATCCTGGAAGCCATCGGCATAGGCGGGGGGATAACCCTGGTTGACCATCTGCTCGTGGGTGGTTTCGCAACCAGACAGCAACAACGCCATGCACACGCCAAACCAGTACCGCGACATAACCACAAAACCCTCCGGTTGATACTGGAAAGTCTAGGTGGCGATTTGTCGGGGGGCCGTTAAAACAGTGTCAAAGAGTCGGTTGGTTCACACTGCTCTGCTGACCTCACTGGCCCATTCGCGGGCACGCCCGCTCCCACAGGATCACCCCAGGATTCGAGGCCAGTGCAGTACCTGTGGGAGCGGGCATGCCCGCGAAAGGCCGCAAAGCGGCCTCAGTAGTGGTACCACTTCAGCTCAAGCATCACCTCGTTCTGCGCCGTAGCCAGGTGGCTGAATTCCCGCGAAGCACTCAACCGCACCCCCAGGTTCTGGCTGATCTCCCACTGCTGGTTCAAACTCACACTGCGCCGTACCTCGCCATTGGTGAAGTAGTCGCCCTTGGCCTCCAGCGTCATGTTGCCCAGCCCGTTGCGCCACAGCAGCCCGCCATTGAAGCCCGCCGCCGGGGCGATGAACTGGGCAAAATCATTGTGGTGCTCGATCCGCACCGTGCCCAGGGCAAAGCCCAGCAACCCGTCGGCCAGTTGCCAGGTGCCGCCGGCCCCGCCGTTCACATGGCTCACCAGCACTTCGTCATCATGCTTGCCCGGCACCCGCTCCAGCCCGCCGGCCACCTGCCACGACCAAGGCTTGAGCAGCTCGTTGCGCGGCGTCAGCGAGCGGATGGTGGCAAGGTCCAGGCGCTGCACCTGCCAGTCATTGCCTTCGTACTGACGCAGCTTCAGCTGCAGGATCTCGATCTGCGCCCCCAGCGGGAAGCCATAGGCGTTGTCGTTCAGGTCGTGGTAGGCCATGCGCAGGCCGTACTCGGCGTAGGCGCGGTCTTCGCGGGTGCCCACGCCAAGCTGCCAGGTGCGCGAGTCATGGCCGTCCTCGGGCAGGCCCGGGCGCTCGATCTGCAGGGGCGGTGGCGGGTTGCTGTTGATCGCTCGCAGTAGCTCGAAGCTGCGTTTCGCCTGCCCAGGGTCGCGCTCCTGGCCATTGGCGCGGTAACGCTCCAGGCGGTACGCGGCATCCTGCACCAGCGCCTGGCGCTGGCGGGGGAGGGCCTTGAACTCGGGGCTCTGCAGGTGCGCGGTGTCGGCGCTTGCAGCCAGCACCTGGCGCTTTTCGTCGTGATCGAGCGGCTCGGCCCGGGCCAGCAGTTCACGTTCGCGAGAGGGGCGGTACGTCTCGCTGGCGACCATGCCGGACTGCTTCACGGCCTTCACCGTGTCGGTCGGGATGGCGGTCAGCGGGAACTGCGAGGTCAGGTCCAGGCTCGGCCGGGCCACCTGCAGCAGTTCCAGCAGGCGGTACGAGCAGTTTTCGTCGAAGAAGAAGTAGTCGAACTGGACCTGCTTCAGCTCCCACACATGTTCGACCATGCGCCCGGTTTCTTCCGGGGTCAGGTCCAGCTGGTACTCCCACAGGTCGCGGTTTTCCAGGCTGCGGTATTCGGACAGTTTTTCCTGGTAGGGCATCAGCGCGAACAGGCCCGGGTAGCCGCCCATCAGGCCCTTCCAGGCGTACAGGATGCTGTTGTCGCTGCCTTCGATGTAGGCGCCGAAGTTGATCGCGTAGCTCAGCAACGTGGTGTCGTCGCTGCGGGTGTTGGACTGGTCGATGCGCAGCAAGGTGTGGCCGAACATCGATGACGGGCTGTTCAGGTAGGCCGCCGGGAAGATCAGCGCCGCACTGTGCGGGTCGATCGACTGGTACCAGGTGGTGAATTCCTGGCAGTCCGGTTGCGGCAAGTCTTGCAGGTCGAGCTGTTCGCGCAGCCAGCGGGTGCGCGCCGGGAATACGCACTGGGCATGTTTGTCGCCGAGGCTGGCCGGGGCGTACAGCGCTTCGACCGTGGCTTGCAGCTCCTGGTCGGGGTGGTGCGCACCATCCTCGGCGAGGAAGAACGCATCATCGTCCACATAGCTGCGCCAGCCACCCAGCTTGGCGGTTTCGTAATGGCCCAGGGCAATCCAGTAAGGGGTGTTGGCCAGTTGCTGGACACGGCCTTGGTCCAGCACGGGCGCGGCATGAACAGGGGCGCAGGCACACAGCGCCAGGGATACGAAGCGTTTGAGCATGTCGGGCAACTACTTCTTAACGATGCCGAAAAAAGGCGAAACCCGCCCCGGGGCCGGGGCGGGAGCAGCTGCACTCAGGCCTCGGTTGCGTATTTGGCCAGGCGTGGGTCGTTCTTCAGAACAGCCAGGGTGTTGCTGTGGACGGTTTCGGCAGTGACGTCGGCGCTGCTGAAGATCTGGTTGAAGTGCTGGTGGGTGACCGATGCGAAGTAGCCACGGTCTTCCGGGGCCACGCCGAGAACCACGGCATAGGTGGTCAGTGCTTCGCCCTGGCCCATGGCCATGTCTTCGGAAAGCTCATTCATCATGCCGTTCATGGCGAACCAGGACTTGCCGCCGTAGGTCAGCGAGGCCTTGGTCGAGCAGCCGTTGGTGCCGGAGGTCATGCCGAAGGTGGCGTTACCGGAGGTGCCGTTGGTGGTAGAAGCCAGGAAGTGTGCCGGAGTGCCGCGCTGGCCTTCGAACAGCATGTTGCCCCAACCGCAGTTCGGGCCGCCTGGCGCTTCGGCCATGGCATTGATCGAGACCACGGTGAACAGAGTACCCAGAAGAATCCGTTTCATAGCATTTGTTCTCTATTTGACTTAACCAAGGGTCAGGGTTTCTGGCAACTCGGTTGCCAGGTCGGGAAAGCTTTTCACCCACCCGCGCAGCTTGGAGTTTAGGCACGATCTAAGAGTTGCGTTGTTGATTGCGAAAAATTTGCTGTTACATGACCCGCACCGGCTGCGACATAAAGTCCCGTGGAGCCTTGCAAGGCGCGCGCGGGCAGCGCCAGAATGCTGCGTATCTGCCCCGCCGAAGTAAGGAAACCCAATGCCCGATCCTGTCGCTGCGCGCCTGCGTCTCGCGCCTGAAGCCCTGACCCGGCGTTTCTCCCCCGAGCAGTTTGCCTTTACCAATACCGACGATCTGGAGCCGTTTCGCGGAGTCCTGGGCCAGGAGCGTGCTGTCGAGGCCCTGCAGTTCGGCGTGGCCATGCCGCGCCCTGGTTACAACGTGTACGTGATGGGCGAGCCCGGCACCGGCCGCTTCTCGTTCGTCAAGCGCTACCTCAAGGCCGAGGGCAAGCGCCAGCAGACCCCGGCCGACTGGGTCTACGTCAACCACTTCGATGACACCCGTGAACCCCGCGCACTGGAGTTGCCGTCCGGCAGCGCCGGGGCGTTCATCAGCGACATGAGCGGGCTGATCGACAACCTGTTGTCGACCTTCCCGGCGGTGTTCGAGCACCCGTCGTACCAGCAGAAGAAAGGCGCCATCGACCGCGCCTTCAACCAGCGTTACGACCGCGCCCTGGATGTGATCGAGCGCGCCTCGCTGGAAAAGGACGTGGCCCTGTACCGCGACGCCAGCAACGTCGCCTTCACCCCGATGGCCGACGGCAAGGCGCTGGATGAAGCCGAATTCGCCCAGTTGCCGGAAGAGGTGCGCGAGCAGTTCCACGAGGATATTGCCCTGCTCGAGGAACGCCTGAACGAAGAGCTGGCCAGCCTGCCGCAATGGAAACGCGAGTCGAACAACCAACTGCGCCAGCTCAACGAAGAAACCATCACCCTGGCCCTGCAACCGTTGCTGGCGCCGCTGTCGGAGAAGTACGCCGAGAACGCTGCGGTCTGCGCCTACCTGCAGTCGGTGCAGCTGAACCTGCTGCGTACCGTGGTCGAGCAACTGGTCGATGACAGCAAGACCGACGCGGCCGCGCGCAAGCTGCTGGAAGAGCAGTACGCCCCAAGCCTGGTGGTCGGCCACCACGCCGACGGCGGTGCGCCGGTGGTGTTCGAACCGCACCCGACCTACGACAACCTGTTTGGCCGTATCGAATACAGCACCGACCAGGGTGCGCTGTACACCTCGTACCGCCAGCTGCGCCCGGGCGCACTGCACCGCGCCAACGGCGGCTTCCTGATTCTGGAAGCCGAGAAGATGCTGGGCGAGCCGTTCGTCTGGGACGCGCTCAAGCGTGCGCTGCAGTCGCGCAAGTTGAAGATGGAGTCGCCACTGGGCGAGCTGGGCCGGGTGGCCACCGTCAGCCTGACACCGCAGATGATCCCGCTGAACATCAAGCTGGTCATCATCGGTTCGCGCCAGCTGTATTACGCGCTGCAGGACCACGACCCGGACTTCCAGGAGATGTTCCGGGTGCTGGTGGACTTCGACGAAGACATGCCCATGGTCGACGAGAACCTGGAGCAGTTCGCCCAGCTGTTGCGCACCCGCACCAACGAAGAGGGCATGGCGCCACTGACCAGTGACGCGGTGGCGCGCCTGGCCACCTACAGCGCCCGCCTGGCAGAAAACCAGTCGCGTCTGTCGGCGCGTATCGGCGACCTGTTCCAGCTGGTCAGCGAAGCCGATTTCATCCGCCAGCTGGCCAGTGACGAAATGACCGACGCCGGGCACATCGAGCGTGCGCTCAAGGCCAAGGCCACCCGTACCGGGCGTGTTTCGCAGCGGGTGCTGGACGACATGCTCGCCGGCATCATCCTGATCGACACCGAAGGCGCTGCCATCGGCAAGTGCAACGGCCTGACCGTGCTGGAAGTGGGGGATTCGGCGTTCGGTATGCCGGCGCGCATCTCCGCCACCGTGTACCCGGGCGGCAGCGGTATCGTCGACATCGAGCGCGAGGTCAACCTCGGCCAGCCGATTCACTCCAAGGGTGTGATGATCCTCACCGGCTACCTGGGCAGCCGCTATGCCCAGGAGTTCCCGCTGGCGATCTCGGCGAGCATCGCCCTGGAACAGTCCTACGGCTATGTGGACGGTGACAGCGCCTCGCTGGGCGAAGCCTGCACGCTGATCTCGGCCTTGTCGCGCACACCGCTCAAGCAGTGCTTCGCCATTACCGGCTCGATCAACCAGTTTGGTGAAGTGCAGGCGGTGGGTGGGGTCAACGAGAAGATTGAGGGCTTCTTCCGCCTGTGCGAGGCGCGTGGCCTGACCGGCGAGCAGGGGGTGATCATCCCGCGTGCCAACGTCGCCACGCTGATGCTCGACGAGCGCGTGCTGCAGGCAGTGGAGAACGGCATGTTCCACGTGTACGCGGTCAGCCAGGCCGACGAGGCGTTGAGCCTGCTGGTGGGCGAGGAGGCCGGTGTGCTGGATGACAAGGGCCAGTTCACCGAGGGCAGCGTCAACGCCCGGGTGGTGGAGCGCCTGCGTGAGATTGCCGAGATGATCAGCGAGGAAGAAATCGAGAAGGCGGAGAAAGAACGCCTGGAAGAGGTAATTGCCCAGGCCAAGCCGGCCTGAGTCAAGAAACCGGCGCTGGCGGCGATGTGCTACCGTTCAGCGCCGGTTTTCCATCTTTCTGTACCGTTCTTCTATGCTGGAACTTAAGGACGGTATCAGCGTTCAGGATGGAAACAGCCTGAGGTTCAGGCTGAACAAGGCTTTTTGGAGGGGGCGCGGCCATGCGCAATCTCAGCCTCACACGCCAGTGCCTGGGCCTGGTGACCCGCATCGAATGCAGCATCCGTCCGCTGGCCGGGGACAACGGCATGTGGACGCTGCTGTTCGCCGCCGGCATGGCCGGTGAACAACCGTCCGCGATCAAGGCCCAAGGGCCGTTCCATGGGCCGTTGGTGGCCGAATCGGTACTCAATGCCATTGTCGACAGCCTGACCTTGCATGGGTACCAGGTGGCCGAGGATCCGCAGATCTGGTGTTTGCATTTGCAGGCGCAGTTGCGGCGGATCAACGGTGAGCGGTGTCGGAACCTGGGGGATTACCAGTTTCATCCTGAGACCTGAGTAAGTTTTACTGGCCTCATCGCCGGCAAGCCAGCTCCCACAGGTAAAGCAAAGGCCACAGGTCGGTGATCAACCTGTGGGAGCTGGCTTGCCGGCGATTGGGCTGCAAAGCAGCCCCGTTCACCGGGCTTTTGCTGTAACAGGTGGCTGGCTATACTCGCCGTCGCTTTTTAGTCACCTGATGAGTCCCAACCCTCCATGGAACGTATCCTCGAAAACGCGATGTATGCCTCGCGCTGGCTGCTCGCCCCCATCTACTTCGGCCTGTCCCTCGGCCTGCTGGCCCTGGCGCTGAAATTCTTCCAGGAAGTGGTCCACGTCCTGCCCAACGTCTTCGCCCTCAGCGAAGCCGACCTGATCCTGGTGATCCTGTCGCTGATCGACATGTCGCTGGTGGGCGGCCTGCTGGTGATGGTGATGATCTCCGGCTACGAGAACTTCGTCTCGCAACTGGACATCGACGAGAGCAAGGAAAAGCTCAACTGGCTGGGCAAGATGGACTCTTCGTCGCTGAAGATGAAGGTTGCCGCGTCGATCGTGGCCATTTCGTCCATCCACCTGCTGCGGGTGTTCATGGATGCACAGAACATCTCCACCGATTACCTGATGTGGTACGTGATCATCCACATGACCTTCGTGGTCTCGGCATTCTGCATGGGTTACCTGGACAAGCTGACCAAGCACTGAGCCTGTCAGGCCTCTTCGCAATCCCTGTGGGAGCGGGCAAGCCCGCGAAGAGGCCGGCACGGTCCACCTGACGAGCGGCGTCAGTCATGCCTTGTGCATTCTCCCTTTCTGTACAAAAAATGAGCTCTCATGCGTGGTTCCCATCGCGAGGTGCTCTCATGAACCTGCATCAGCTCAACACCGAGGCCAGGGCTGGCCATGTGGACGAACTGAACCTGATCGCCATCGAAGGTGGTGACTACCTGCTCGAGGCCCGGATCAAAGGCCACCCCCACCCCCTGTCCGATGCCCGTGGTGAACGCTTGCGCGTACATTCGGTGGAGGACGCGCGCAAGTTGCTGCAAACCATCCCCATGGTCTCGATGAACCTGGTGCACTGGTCGGTGCAGGACGAAATGTGCGGTATGGGCACGCACCCGGAAGAAGACTTGAAGGTGCCGATTTCCCAGCGCTCGGCCTGGTAGCTGCTCGCAGCGCCCCAGTGTGCTAGGCTGCTCGCCCTTTTCATCAAGGGCGCGGCTTCACTGCGCCCTGCAGTGGAGCACGACAATGTCCGAACTCAACCTGTCCACCGACGAAACTCGCGTCAGCTACGGCATCGGCCGTCAGCTGGGCGGCCAGCTGCGCGACAACCCGCCACCAGGCGTCAGCCTGGAAGCCATCCTGGCCGGCCTGACCGATGCCTTCAACGGCGCCGACAGCCGCGTCAGCGAAGCCGACCTGTCGGCCAGCTTCAAGGTCATCCGCGACATGATGCAAGCCGAAGCAGCCGCCAAGGCTGAAGCCGCTGCTGCTGCTGGCAAGGCATTCCTGGTCGAGAACGCCAAGCGTGACGGCATCACCACCCTGGCTTCGGGCCTGCAGTTCGAAGTACTGACCGCAGGCGAAGGCGCCAAGCCGACCCGCGAAGACAACGTGCGCACCCACTACCACGGCACCCTGATCGACGGCACTGTGTTCGACAGCTCCTACGACCGTGGTCAGCCGGCTGAATTCCCGGTAGGTGGTGTGATCGCTGGCTGGACCGAAGCCCTGCAGCTGATGAACGCTGGCAGCAAATGGCGCCTGTACGTGCCGAGCGAGCTGGCCTACGGCGCCCAAGGTGTTGGCAGCATCCCGCCGCACAGCGTGCTGGTGTTCGACGTCGAGCTGCTCGACGTTCTGTAATGCCGCTGGGGCCGCTTTGCGGCCCATTCGCGGGCAAGCCCGCTCCCACAAGATCCCCACAGCATTCGAACCCTGTGTTGTGCTTGTGGGAGCTGGCTTGCCGGCGATGAGGCCGGCCCTGCTGGCCTCAATTCCAGTCTGTCCCCCCGGGGCGCAACGCCCGCGCATAGCAGAACAGAAACAGATTCCGCACCAGTTCCTTGAGCACCCCCGGTTCACTCGAGTTCAGCCCGCTCATGTCCAGGTCGCCCTGGTCGCGCAGCTCGTCGAGCGCTTCTTCTTCAAGCACCGCGCACACTTCGCCGGTTTCCCGATGAAGAATGCGCAGGTAGGGGTGAGGGCGGTCCAGCCAGGCGTCGATCAGATAAGTCATGGCTATTCTCCTTGGATAGCAGTCCTAATGAGAATAATTCTTATTATCTGAATAGCAAGCGCCAATTGGCGGTTTTTTGGAAAATCAGACCTTGCGTACGAACTCGGACTTCAGCTTCATGGCGCCGATGCCGTCGATCTTGCAGTCGATGTCGTGATCGCCATCGCACAGGCGGATGTTCTTCACCTTGGTGCCGACCTTGACCACCAGGGACGAGCCCTTGACCTTGAGGTCCTTGATCACGGTGACGGTGTCGCCATCCTGCAGGATGTTGCCGACCGAGTCCTTCTTCACCACCTCGTCGCTGGCCGCTTCGGCATCGCCGCTGGCCGACCACTCGTGGGCGCATTCAGGGCAGATCAGCTGAGTGCCATCCTCATAGGTGTATTCGGAGTTGCATTTCGGGCAGGGTGGCAGAGTGCTCACTTCGGTTCCTCAAACAAACAGACGGGCGGTTAAAAACCCGAATTGTATAAGGTATTTTTTCAGAAGTGATTATGTCCGGACAAAAGCATTCGCGGGCTTGCCCGCTCCCACACGATCTGCGCTACCTTTGAGGCTTGCGCGATCCCTGTGGGAGCGGGCAAGCCCGCGAAGAATACGACTCGGTCTATCAGTGAGTACGCGCGACAGCAAACTCGCTCAGCTCGACCAGCGCATCACGATATTCGCTGGCCGGCAGCACTTCCAGGCACTGGATGGCACGCTTCACATAGTCACGCGCCAGCTCCGCCGTGTACTTCAGCGCACCCGACTCCTCGACCGCCACGCGAATCTGCTCCAGGTCTTCCAGGCCACCCTTCTGGATCGCCTGGCGCACCAGCGCAGCCTGTTCGGCGGTGCCTTCGCGCATGGTGTAGATCAGCGGCAGGGTAGGCTTGCCTTCGGCCAGGTCGTCACCGACGTTCTTGCCCAGGGTCTGCGAGTCGCCCTTGTAGTCCAGCAGGTCGTCGACCAGCTGGAACGCCACGCCCAGGTGGTCACCGAAGGTACGCAGGGCCTCGCGCTGTTCGTCGGTGGCTTCGGCCAGCGCGGCGGCGCTGTGGGTCGAAGCCTCGAACAGCATCGCGGTCTTGCCGCGGATGACCTCCATGTAGACTTCCTCGGTGGTGCTGGCGTCGCGTACCCGCGACAGCTGCAGCACTTCACCCTCGGCAATCACGCGGGTGGCCTTGGAAAGGATCTGCATGACCGGCATCGAGCCCAGTTCGACCATCATCTCGAACGAGCGCGAATAGAGGAAGTCGCCCACCAGCACGCTCGGCGCATTGCCCCACAGGGCATTGGCGGTGGAGCGGCCACGGCGCATGCCGGACATGTCGACCACGTCGTCGTGCAGCAGGGTAGCGGTGTGCAGGAATTCGATGGTGGCAGCCAGCAGGCGCAGGTCGTCGCCTTCGCGGCCCAGGGCCTTGCCACACAGCAGCACCAGCAGGGGGCGCAGGCGCTTGCCACCGGCGGACGTGATATAGTCGCCGATCTTCGATACCAGCGGCACGCGCGAGGTCAGCTGCTTCTTGATGATCTCGTCGACGGCGCTGAAATCATCAGCCACCGCGCGGTAGAAGGATTGGGGTTGCATCGGCTGCTCCAGTGAGGTTGCGCGGCATGCTAGGTCGCAGGTCCCGGTGTGTCAAGGCGCGGTGCCAGCGCCCCGGGGGCGGTACTTGCAAGCAAAACCGCGGTTGCGTACAATCGCGCACCCTAACTTCCTGGGCAGCACCTGCCTTACGCAATTGCGCCGGGCCGTTCCAGCCCTGTGCAGCCATGCCAGCCAATACTCATCATATAAAGCGCTGGGTGAGCAGGATTATCGGAGAAATACCATGTCTTACGCAGTAATCGTTACCGGCGGCAAGCAGTACAAAGTCGCTGAAGGTGAATTCCTCAAGATCGAAAAACTGGAAGTCGCCACTGGCGAATCCGTGACCTTCGATCGCGTCCTGCTGGTCGCCAACGGTGAAGAAGTCACCATCGGTGCTCCAGTTGTTGCTGGCGCTAAAGTAGTGGCCGAAGTCGTTTCGCAAGGCCGCCACGACAAGGTTCGCATCATCAAGTTCCGTCGTCGTAAGCACCACATGAAGCGTATGGGCCACCGCCAGTGGTTCACCGAGATCAAAATCACCGGTATCCAGGCTTAATCCCCTAGATCCCCTGAATTTATTTGGAGAATTGAACCATGGCTCACAAGAAGGCTGGTGGTAGTACTCGTAACGGTCGCGACTCAGAATCGAAACGCCTTGGCGTGAAGATGTATGGCGGCCAGGTTATCAAGCCAGGCAACATCATCGTCCGTCAGCGCGGCACCGAATTCCACGCTGGCTACGGCGTTGGCATGGGCAAGGATCACACCTTGTTCGCCAAGATCGAAGGCGTGATCAAGTTCGAGAAAAAAGGCGAGTTCATGCGCCGTTACGTGAGCATCGTCGCCGCTTAATCGCGACGTCGCTCCAGAAGCCCCGTCATGCGACGGGGCTTTTTCGTTTGTGGTGAGCCTCTTGCAAAGCTGTTTGTATGGGCTGCCGGCGTGGGTTTCTACGGTCGTACGGGGCCGCCGCGCTCATTTTTGCAAGAGCCTCAGGTTTTTCAGGTATTCAACTCGCCAGCAGGCGAGAGGCGGTTTTGAATGAAGTTTGTTGACGAAGTATCCATTCGGGTCAAGGCCGGTGACGGCGGCAACGGTTGCATGAGCTTCCGTCGCGAGAAGTTCATCGAGAACGGTGGCCCCAACGGTGGTGACGGTGGCGACGGTGGTTCGGTGTACATGATCGCCGACGAAAACCTCAACACCCTGGTCGACTATCGCTACACCCGTCACCACGAAGCCCAGCGTGGCGCCAACGGCGGCAGCACCGACTGCACCGGCAAGAAAGGCGACGACCTGTTCCTGCGTGTGCCGGTCGGTACCACCGTGATCGACGCCTCCACCCAGGAAGTGATCGGTGACCTGGTCACCCCGGGCCAGAAGCTGATGGTCGCCCAGGGCGGCTGGCACGGCCTGGGTAACACCCGCTTCAAGTCCAGCACCAACCGTGCACCGCGCCAGACCACCCCGGGCAAGCCAGGTGACCAGCGTGACCTGAAGATGGAAATGAAAGTGCTGGCCGACGTCGGCCTGCTGGGCCTGCCGAACGCTGGCAAGAGCACCTTCATTCGCTCGGTTTCGGCCGCCAAGCCGAAAGTGGCCGACTACCCGTTCACCACCCTGGTGCCGAACCTGGGCGTGGTCAGCGTCGACCGCTGGAAGAGCTTCGTCATCGCCGACATCCCCGGCCTGATCGAAGGTGCTTCCGAAGGCGCAGGCCTGGGTATCCGCTTCCTCAAGCACCTGGCGCGTACCCGCGTGCTGCTGCACCTGGTGGACATGGCGCCGCTGGACGAAAGCAGCCCGGCCGATGCCGCCGAAGTCATCGTCAACGAGCTGACCCGCTTCAGCCCGTCGCTGGCCGAGCGTGAGCGCTGGCTGGTGCTGAACAAGGCCGACATGGTCATGGAAGACGAGCGCGACGAGCGGGTCAAGGAAGTGGTCGAGCGCCTGCAGTGGGAAGGCCCGGTCTACGTGATTTCGGCCATCTCCAAGCAGGGCACCGAAAAGCTCAGCCACGACCTGATGCGCTACCTCGAAGACCGCGCCGACCGCCTGGCCAACGACCCGGCCTACGCCGAAGAGCTGGCCGACCTCGACCAGCGCATCGAAGACGAAGCCCGTGCCCAGCTGCAGGCCCTGGACGACGCCCGTACCCTGCGCCGTACCGGCGTCAAGAGCGTTCACGACATCGGCGACGATGACGGTTGGGACGATGATTTCGAGGACGACGAAGACGGCCCGGAAATCATTTACGTGCGCGACTGACCGGTTGCAGTACACTAAACGCCGCTCTTTGGAGCGGCGTTTTTGTATCCACGGTATCTACAGATTCGACATAGGTTGGAAGAAGATGCGAAGCAAGGTGACGGGCGCCAAGCGCTGGGTCGTGAAGATTGGCAGTGCTCTGCTGACCGCCGATGGCAAAGGCCTCGACCGCGGTGCCATGGCCGTTTGGGTCGAGCAGATGGTCGCGCTGCGTGAGGCAGGCGTGGAGTTGGTACTGGTCTCCTCCGGGGCCGTGGCTGCCGGCATGAGCCAGCTGGGCTGGACGTCGCGACCGAGTGCGATGAACGAGCTGCAGGCGGCTGCCTCGATCGGCCAGATGCGCCTGGTGCAGGCCTGGGAGTCGAGCTTCGGCGAGCACGGCAAGCACACCGCGCAGATCCTGCTGACCCATGACGACCTGTCCGACCGCAAGCGCTACCTGAACGCCCGCAGCACCCTGCGCACGCTGGTCGACCTGGGCGTGGTGCCGGTGATCAACGAAAACGATACCGTGGTTACCGATGAGATCCGCTTCGGCGACAACGACACCCTGGCGGCGCTGGTGGCCAACCTGGTCGAGGCTGACCTGCTGGTGATTCTCACCGACCGCGATGGCATGTTCGATGCCGACCCGCGCAATAACCCCGACGCCCAGCTGATCTACGAGGCCCGTGCCGATGACCCGGCACTGGACGCCGTGGCCGGCGGTACCGGTGGTGCGCTGGGCCGTGGCGGCATGCAGACCAAGCTGCGCGCCGCGCGCCTGGCAGCCCGTTCCGGTGCCCATACCATCATCATTGGTGGCCGCATCGAGCGCGTGCTGGATCGCCTCAAGGCTGGCGAACGTCTGGGTACCTTGCTGTCGCCCGAGCGCGGCATGCTTGCCGCGCGCAAGCAGTGGCTGGCCGGCCACCTGCAGACCCGTGGCACCCTGGTGCTGGATGCCGGTGCCGTGCAGGCGCTGCGCCAGGCCAACAAGAGCCTGCTGCCGGTTGGCGTGAAGACCGTGCAGGGCAGCTTCCGCCGTGGCGAGATGGTGGTGTGCGTCGGCCCGGACGGCCATGAAGTGGCGCGCGGCCTGGCCAACTACAGCGCCCTGGAGGCGCAGAAGATCATTGGCCAGCCGTCGGATGCCATCGAAAGCATCCTGGGCTATATCGCGGAGCCTGAGTTGGTGCACCGCGACAACCTGGTTCTGGTCTGAGGGCGCGCACGTGCTGAAAAGGATGATTGCCGTGGCGGCACTGGCGTTGCCGATGCTGGCCGGGGCCGAGGAAATCGGCCAGGTGTCCACCGTGTTCAAGTTCCTCGGGCCGAATGATCGTATTGTGGTCGAGGCGTTCGACGACCCCAAGGTCGAGGGCGTGACCTGCTACCTGTCGCGGGCCAAGACTGGCGGCGTGAAGGGTGGGTTGGGGCTGGCGGAGGACCGGGCGGAGGCATCGATTGCCTGTCGTCAGGTCGGGCCGATCAGCTTCAAGGGTGAGCTGAAGGATGGCGAGGAAGTGTTCAAGGAACGCACCTCGCTGGTGTTCAAGACCATGCAGGTGGTGCGCTTCCTGGACAAGAAGCGCAATACGCTGGTGTACCTGGTGTACAGCGACCGCATGATCGAAGGCAGCCCGCAGAATGCGGTGACCGCGATTCCGATTCTGCCTTGGGCTCATTGATAGCCTGGTAGATCCTGGGAGGCCTTCGGCCTCCATCGCCGGCAAGCCAGCTCCCACAGGTACATTGCAGGCCTCGGGGCTTGTGCAATATCTGTGGGAGCTGGCTTGCCGGCGATAGGGCCGCAACGCGGCCCCAATTACCTCAGGCCAATTCCTCGGCCTGATGATCCTCACGCACAACCGCCTTCACCTCATCCCGACGGCTGATGAACTTCCAGTCCGCCTCGTCGATGTAGATGCCATTCGGCCCGCTACCACCTTCCAGGTCGATCGCCACGCGCGCAGACACCTGCGGCTTCACGCTCGCCAGGATCGGCACGAAGCCCAGCTGCAGGCTGGTTTCCAGCAGCGCAGCCTGGTTGCGTTCGTCGATGTCCGCCGCTTCGTCCAGGTAGTACGGCAGGCGGATGCGCCCGGCCAGGTCGCGGTCCATCAGGTGCAGCAACAGGTACATGTTGGTCAGCGCCTTGATGGTCATGGTGGTGCCGTTGGATGCCGCGCCGTCGATGTCGGCATGGATCACCGGCTGGCCGTTGACCTTGGTGATCTCGAACGCCAGCTCGAACAGGTCCTTCAGGCCCAGCTGGTTGTGGTTGGCTGCCACCAGCCGTGCCAGGTATTCCTTGGCCTCTTCGTTCTTGTTGTCCTGCTCGGCGCTCTGGGTCAGGTCGAACACCGACAGGGTTTCGCCTTCTTCGTACTGACCGGCGCTGTGGATGATCTGGTCAATGTGCTTGAGCGCTTCCTTGTTCGGCGCCAGCACCACGCGGAAGCTCTCCAGGTTGGATACCTGGCGCTTGTTGATCTCGCGGTTGAACAGGGCCAGCTGGTGCTCGAGGCTGTCGTAGTCGCTGCGGATGTTGCGCAGGGTCCGGGCGATGTCGGTGACCGCGGCGCGGCGTGCCTTGGCCAAGGTCAGGGCTTCGTCGGTGCGGTGAGCGTAGGCATTCACCAGCAACTGCAGGCGGCGTTCCATGTCGTCTTCGCTGTCGAACTTGGCCACGCCTTTCAGGCGCACCTGGGCGTACAGCGCCTCGATCTGGTTGTCCACCCGCTGCAGGCTCTGCCAGCTGTCCTGGTAGTCGTTGAGCAGTGGCAGCAGGTTGTCCATCGAGTCGTCGATGGCTTCCATGTACGGCGTGCCGTAGGGCAGGTCGGCCGGCAGCAGCTGGCGACGGCGCAGGGCGTCCTCCAGGGTGCGCTGCTTGGCCTCGAGGTCGCCGATCTGCCGGCCGACCAGTTGCAGCTTGGCCGACAGCTGCTGGACGCGTTCGGTGAAGGCGTCGCTGGAGCGCTTGAGTTCGTCCTGCGCGGCTTCGAGCTGCGACAGCTGCTCCAGCTTCTCGGGCTCTTCGGCGGCCAGGGTTTCGCTGCGGCGGAAGTCTTCCAGCGCTTTCTGCGCGTCCAGTACTTCCTGGTACAGGGCCTCGGTCTGCGCCTTGGAGGCGGAGCGGTCGGCGGCCACGGCCTGTTGGGTCTTGAGCTGCTTCAGCTCTTTTTCCAGGCGCTCTTTCTGGTCACGCAGGGCCGCACGGTCGGCCAGGGCCTGCAGCGCCGGTGGGTCGATGTGCGACAGGTCGATGGACAGGCCCGGGGCTTCGAAGCGTTCGCCCTTGAAGCCGTCGAGTACCGCTTCCAGCGATTTTACCCACAGGTCGCTGTCGTCCAGTTCGATACCGCGGTCACCCAGCGGCAGGCTGAACAGCGCGCCATTGAACAGGCGCATCAGGCGGTCGACGTCCTGCTGGGAGAACTCTTCGCGCAGGCGGGCGTAGCTGTTGTTGTCGGCGTGGTCGAGCTGCTGCTTGACCTGCTTCAGGCGCTTTTCCAGGTCGCGGACGCGTTCGTCCAGGTCTTCGGCGCTGAACTGGCGCGACTGGGCCAGGGCGCCGGCCAGTTCGTCGTGGGCGTCCTTGGCCGCCAGCAGTTGCTGCTCCAGCACCTTGACGTCATCGACCAGGGCGAAGCGGTGCTTGAGCACCGACAGCTCGCCCAGCCAGCGCTGGATACCGGTGATTTCACGCTCCAGGCGCATCAGCTCCTGAGTACCGCCGCGCTGGTCGTTCTGCAGGCGGTCCTGCTCGCCACGGTAGTGCTCGGCCTGGATCACCAGCTCTTCCTTGCGCGCCATGGCGTATTCCTGCCAGGTGCCCAGCAGGGTGTCGAGCACTGGCGAAATGCGGTGCAGCTTGCCGCGCAGGATGTCGCGCTGGGCCACGCCACCGGCCAGGGCCTCGACCAGCGGGCCGGCGGCGACCAGGGCGTTGTAGTCCTGTTCCATGCGGCGCACGTCGCGGAAGGCTTCCTCGCACGCGGCGATATAGTCGACGCTGCCAGAGCGCAGGCTGTGCTCGAAAGCGTCGAGGAACAGCTGCTTGAGCTTGGCGGCGGTGATTTCGCGCATGTGCAGCAGGTTGATGAACAGCGCGCGGAAGGTTTTCAGGCTTTGCTCGCTGGTCGAGCGCAGCGGGATCATGGTCAGGTCCAGCGGCACCGAGGTGTGGCCACCGACCAGCAGACGACGCAGTTCGTCCGGCTTCAGCTCGTAGGCCTTGATCCCCAGGCGCTCGAGGTTGGTGAACAGCTCTTTCTGGCGCAGGCAGGTGTCGTTCTTCTGGTAGTGGGCCAGGTCCAGTTCGCCCTTGTAGGCAAAGAACTGGTGACCGAAACCGCCGCCCGGGCCGCGGCCGACAACGCCGATGACGTGCGGGCCGTGGGGCAGGCTCAGTTCGCAGAGAATGTACGAGGTGTCGCTGGCGAAGTAGAAGCGGCGCGACTGCTCGAGGCTGTACTTGCCGAAGCTCATGTCCGACATGCGCGCCAGGATCGGGAACTGCAGGGCGTTGATCGACGCCGATTTACCCAGGTTGTTGGCACCGTATACCGACAATGGGTGCTCCAGCGGAAACAGGCCAAGGCTGTAGCCGGCGGTGTTGAGCAGTGCGAAGCGGCGGATGCCGTAGCGTTCCTGGCTCATGCGTCAATCTCCTGTTGCTCTTCGCGGATGGCCCGGGCCAGGGCTTCCTCTTCGCTTTCCTCGCCCTCGAAGGGGGTGAGGTCGAGCGGGTCGTCGGTGCGGTTGAGTTCTTCTGGGCTTTCTTCCTCGACCAGTACCGGGGTCGGCAGCGGCAGGTCGCTGTGCAGGGTGGCCGCCAGGTCGCGGTCCTGCTGCACGGCCAGGCACACGTCGAGGAAGCGATGCATCGGCGGCAGGAAGCGGTAGATGCCGCCTTCCTCGAAGGCGAAGCCGAGCTGGGTCATGCGGCGCAGGATTTTTTCTTCCAGCTCGTCCACGGTCTGCACTTCGGCCTGCAGGAACAGGTCGCGGTACTTGTCCAGCAGCGAGGGCAGTTCGTCACGGCCGATGCTGCCGCCATCAAGCACGGCCATCGGGTCGCGGCCCTGGTCGGCCAGGTGTTCGACCAGGATGAAGGTGAACAGCGACAGGCGCTGCGCGGTCTTGTTGACCTGCGCGGCGGTCATGTCCGGCACGAAGTAGTAGAAGCCACGGGTGTCGCACACCAGTTCGAAGCCCAGGGCCTTGAACAGGGTGCGGTACTGGTCCTGGAAGTTCGACAGCTGGGCGTACAGCTCGGGGTCGCGGCGGCTGACGTGGAAGCCTTTGAACAGCTCGCGGAAGATCGGCGCGAGCTGGGACAGTTCGGAAAGATCAAGATGCATGGGCTGGGCTCGCGTTGGATTCGGTAGGCGCGCTGGCGGCGTCTTCGCGGCTGGAGGTCAGGGCGAACGAGCGCAGGCTGACCAGGTGTTCCTGGGTGATGTACTCGCGGCGGTCGAGGCGTTCGCGCTTGAAGCGCTTTTCCCGCGACAGGCGCGAGAACCAGTACAGCAGCTCGTCGGTGGCGCCTTCGGGTTCCTGCTCCAGCAGCCAGACCATCAGGTCGGGCAGCGGCAGGGCCTGTTCGCAGCGTTCGGCCATTTCCTTGACCGTGCGCGGTGCACGGGGCAGGGCGCCGGACTGGGTCTTGTGGGCCTTGGGGAAGCGCGCCGGCTTGGGCTCGAAGCGGGCCAGGGCGTAGACATAGGCCTCGACCTGGCTGGCGCTGCCGAGGAAAGTGCTTTGCGGGCGGGTGAACATCGGCATGGCCGCTTGCGGTACGGCGTCGATGCCCTTGCGCCGGATCACCGACAGGGCCAGTGCGGCGCCACGGGTCACGGCGTTGTGCCGGCGGGCTTCTTCACGCAGCGGCAGCAGCAGTTCGCGGGCGTGGCGCAGGGTCAGCTGGGCGCTGGTCTGCATTTCCAGGATGCGCGCGTGGGTGCGCAGCAGCATGTCGTCGTCGACCAGGTGGCCCAGGCGCGCCTGTTCGCCCAGCAGCTTCAGCAGCACGGTCTCGACCTTGCGCACGCCCTGTTCGAAGGCGCCGTCGGCGTTGACCAGCTGGATCATCGGCTCGACGTACTCGTCCCAGGTCGCCAGTACTTCGGCATAGCGCTGGCGCAGCGGGATCTGGCGGTTGCTGGTCTTGGCCCGCTCGGCCACGGCCACCAGTGCCTGTTCGTCGTTGTCGAGCTTCTTCAGTACATCGCGCACGCGCATGTCGAGCAGGCGCAGCTGGCGCGCCAGGTCGTCGCTGTCGCGGTTGTCGAAGGCGTCCTGGATATGCCCGGCCAGGCGTTCCAGGTGGCGCAGGTAGGCTTCGATCTCCAGGCACAGGCCCAGCCGGTGTTCGCGGCGCAGGTAGGCGAGGAAATCGTGGATCTGCGCGTTGAGCTCGAAACGGTTCGGGCTCTTGGCCACCGGGACCAGGATATCCAGGCGGATCCACACGTCGAGCAGCTGGGTGATGTCCTGCGGGGTGCTCTCGACCTGCTGGCGGGCCACATGCTGACGCAATTCGACCAGGCTCAGGGTGCCCTGGTCGAAACGCTCGCACAGCGGCTCGATCAGGGCCCAGTGTTCGGCTAGGGCGCGCAGGACGCGCTTGGGTTCGATCATTGGCTTCGACTCGTTGCCAAGAAAAAGGGGGCGATTGTACTGCATACGGGGGGGAGGTTTTCACCCCTTGGTCTGTAATGGGGGATCACCCTTGCTTTGATGAGGGTTTCACTGGCCCTTTCGCGGGCACGCCCGCTCCCACAGGTACTGCGCAAGGCCCTGTGGGAGCGGGCGTGCCCGCGAAATGGCCGGTACAGGCAATAAAAATCCGCCGACCAGTTGCGGCACACGAATGCCAACGGCGTTAGAATGGCCCTTTGTCTCCACCCCTCGGAACCCCGCCCCTTGCTCACCGAACCCCGTCGCCGCGCCTACCTTTCCGCCATGCAAGTGGTGCACTGGCTGCCGCGCGCCGAACTGCCGTTCGCCGCACCGTCGCGGCCCGAGCTGCTGCTGCCGGTGGCGCCGGTCGAGGACCTCGATTTCGACGTCAGGCCGGCACCGGCTGCCAACGAGGCGCCAGTCACCCACCAGGCCCGCTCCGGCGAGCGGCCGAAAATCGAGATTCCGCGCCCGGGCAGTGCGCCCAAGCCGGCCGCCAAGCCCGCCGAGGCCGAGGAGCAGGCCGCGCCACCGCGCCCGGCCCCGGTGCCACCCCCGCGCTTCTCGCTGCAGTTGCTGCGAGCCGGCAGCTGCCTGCTGCTGGTGGAGTTGGCCACCGGCCAGCCGTTCCAGAGCCGCGACCCGTCCTACCTGCTGCTCAAGGACATGCTGCGCGCCGCCGGCCTGCCCGACGCCCCGCAGATCATCGGCGAGCCGGTGCGCTGGCCGCTGCTGGTGCGCGGCAACATGGACCAGGGACCGGAGGCGGCGCGCGATTTCGTCCAGGGCTTTGTCCAGGCGCGCCTGGAAGACGCCCCGTGCACCTGCCTGTGGCTGGTCGGCCTGCCGGCGCTGCGCTTTGCCGCCAATGTCGACGGCGAAGCCTATTACCAAACCCTGAAGCTCGAGGGCCTGGGCGAAGCCTGGGCCTTGCCGGGCCTTGAACTGTTGATGGACGAGCCGCAGCGCAAGGCGGACGTCTGGAAAGCCATGCGCCAGCTGATGGCGCGCTGGAAGAGCGTTGAATGAGTGACTCGATCAGCTTCCGCCCGATGACCGAGGCGGATCTGGATGCCGTACTTAAGATCGAATATGCCGCGTTCAGTCATCCCTGGACCCGCGGGATCTTTCAGGATGCGCTCAAGTCGTACGAAGTCTGGCTGATGTTCGACGGCCAGCAGCAGGTGGGCCATGGCGTGATCAACGTGATCATCGACGAGGCGCACCTGCTCAACATCACCGTCAAGCCGGAAAACCAGGGTCGCGGCCTGGGCCTGCGCCTGCTCGAGCACCTGATGGCCCGGGCCTACCAGCTCAATGGCCGGGAGTGTTTCCTGGAAGTGCGCGCCAGCAACCAGTCGGCCTATCGTTTGTACGAGCGCTACGGTTTCAACGAAATCGGCCGCCGCCGCGACTATTACCCGGTTGCCGGTGGCCGTGAAGACGCCCTGGTGATGGCCTGCACCCTGCTCGAGGACTGATGCAGGGGCTGGCGCTGTCACGCAGGCAAACCCTGATGAGGCAACGACCATGCACGACCTGCAGGAACTGATCGACAACAACGCCCGCTGGGCTGACGCGATCAACCAGCGCGACCCCGACTTCTTCGCCAAGCTGGCCCGCCAGCAGACTCCCGAATTCCTCTGGATCGGCTGCTCCGACGCCCGCGTGCCGGCCAACGAAATCGTTGGCATGCTGCCGGGTGATCTGTTCGTCCACCGCAATGTCGCCAACGTGGTGCTGCACACTGACCTCAACTGCCTGTCGGTGATCCAGTACGCGGTGGAAGTACTGAAAGTGCGGCACATCCTGGTCACCGGCCACTACGGTTGCGGTGGCGTGCGCGCCGCCATGCAGGATCGCCAGCTGGGCCTGATCGACGGCTGGCTGCGCTCGATCCGCGACCTGTATTACGAAAAGCGCGCCGAGCTGGCCAAGCTGGACAACGAAGAGGCCAGGGTCGACCGCCTGTGCGAACTGAACGTCATCCAGCAGGTGGCCAACGTGGCTCACACCAGCATCGTGCAGAACGCCTGGCACCGTGGTCAGGAACTGTCGGTGCATGGCTGCATCTATGGCATCAAGGATGGCCGGTGGAAGAGCCTGGATACCACCATCAGCGGCTTCGCCCAGCTGCCGCCGCAGTATCGGTTGCGGGCGTTGGAGTAGTAACGGTTACCAGTTTGACGCGGCCCCTTGCTGGGATGGTCAAGGAATGAAAAAACTGCTTCTGGCTGCAAGCCTGCTGATAACGGCCACTGCCCACGCCGACGAACGCGACCTGTGGATGTTCGCCCAGTGGGCTGGCGACCATCACACTCGTCCCTTCCGTGAAATGCTGGTGGATGCCCGCCTTTACGGCATAGTGCCTATCCATCAGTTGCTGCGTTCGGCTTCGGACTGGAAGCTGTGCCACGCGTCCCCCTTCGCCGTGCCGCCTGCCAGCAACTGGCCGGCAGTGCGTTCTACGCTCTCGCTGATCAAGGCGCTCGACGACCAGGGTATCCTGCGCCAGTTCGAGGTGGTTTCGGCCTATCGAGACCCACGCCTGAACGTCTGCGCCGGCGGGGCTGCCAACAGCGCCCATACCCGGGCCTTCGCCGTCGATATCCTGTTACCCGACTGGGCGGACCCCAACCCGCTGTGCCGTTTCTGGCAGCAGTATGGCCAGGCCTGGAACATGGGCCTGGGGCGCTATCCGTCCGGGCGTATTCATGTGGATACCGCGGGTTACCGCACCTGGGGTGGTGACGGCCGTGCAGGTTCGTCGTTCTGTATCAAACCCAGATGAGCCAGGCAGCTCCTGCATTCGCCCATCACCCACGTGGCGAAGCGCTGGCGCTTGCCGTCGTCTTCCAGCGGCTGAGGGCTGAGCAGGTGGTAGGCCGAGCCGTCACGCACAAAGCCGAACGGCGCCTGCAACTGCCCGCTGTCGAGTTCGTCGCGCACCATGAGGGCTGAGGCCATGGCCAGGCCCAGGCCGGCGCTGGCGGCCTGAATCGACAGGTAGAAGTGCTCGTAGTCGCTGCGCTCGGTATGCCGGGCCTGCTGGCCGCTCAGGCGCAGCCAGTTGGGCCAGGCGCCGGGGCGGGTGGCGCTGTGCAGCAGGCGTTGGCCTTCAAGTTGGATGGGGGCGGTGGGATGGCAGACCGGGCCTATCCATTCGTCGCAGATCTTCTGGTTGTACAGCTGCTTGTCCCAGTGGAAGTCATCGCGGCGAATTGCCAGGTCGACACCACTGCGGGCGAAGTCCAGTGGCCCGCCTGCGGCCACCAGGTGCAACTGCAGGTCGGGATGGGCGGCATGGAAGCGGGGCAGGCGCGGGATCAGCCAGCGCATGGCGATGGTCGGCTCGCACGACAGCACCAGCACGTTGTCGCGGGCCTGTTGTTGCAAGCGCTGCACGGCGCCTTCGAGCTGTTCGAAGATCGCTTGGGTGGTGCCCTGCAAGGCACGGCCGGCAGAGGTGAGGAAAATGGCCCGGTTGCGGCGCTCGAACAACTCCACACCAAGGCTTTCTTCAAGCAGGCGCACCTGGCGGCTGACTGCGCCATGGGTGACGTGCAGGTGCTCGGCGGCGCGCACGAAGCTCTCGGTTTCGGCGGCGATGTCGAAGTAGCGGAAGGCATTGAGTGGCGGCAGTTTCATGGCATTTGTGTTGCCAGTGCCGGCCTCTTCGCGGGCTTGCCCGCTCCCACAGGGTTTCACAGCGACTGAGAGTTGTGGGTTACCTGTGAGAGCGGGCGAGCCCGCGAAGAGGCCGGCACCGGCACTACACCTCTGTGAAGAAAACTATCAGATTTGCTTCACTATAAATCGATTTTTCCTGGGCTATAAGCTCTCGATAATTACCTGGTCTGTGCATTTCCATCGCCTATCGAGAGCCACCAGCATGACCGAACTCATTGCCGTCGCCCTGTTCACCCTGCTTGCCGTCATCAGCCCCGGTGCCGACTTCGCCATGGTCACCCGCAGCAGTTATGCACAGGGCCGCAAGGCCGGGCTGGCTGCTGCCGTGGGCATTGCCCTGGGGGTGCAGGTTCACGTTCTGTACACGGTGCTGGGCATCGCGGTGATCATCAGCCAGAGCCCGGCTCTGTTCCTGGGCATGAAAGTGCTGGGCGCGGGTTACCTGGTCTACCTGGGCTACCAGTCGCTGACCAACACCCGGCGCATCAGCCTCGACGGGGTTGCCGCATCCGCAGCCAGCGTAACGCAGGCCCTGCGCACGGGCTTTCTGACCAACGCCCTCAACCCCAAGACCATGCTGTTCGTCATCAGTGCCTTCACCCAGGTGGTGCAGCCTGGCAGCTCGCTGGCGCTGGATTTTGCCTACGGCGCTTTCATGTCCGTTGCCCACTGGCTGTGGTTCAGTCTGGTGGCGGTGTTCTTCTCCAGCACGGCATTGCGCAAGGCGATGATCGAGCGGCAAAGGCTGGTGGACCGGGTAATCGGCCTGGCGCTGATCGGGTTGGGCCTGGCTGTGGCGGTGACCGGCATGCGTTGAGGTAGCGATTGCATGCGCTGTGGGGGAGGGGCGGGCCTGTGGTATTTTTCGCAGGCAAAGAAAAAGGGCTTACCTTGCGGTAAGCCCTTCGTCTTGTTTGGTGGCTACACAGGGACTTGAACCCCGGACCCCAGCATTATGAATGCTATGCTCTAACCAACTGAGCTATGTAGCCGATGGCGCGCATTATTCTCTTGAACGGCCCCCCTGTCAACACTCATTTCAAAAAAAATTTGCACGCTTTCAAAAACTTAGCGGCCAGGCCCCCGGTTCTGCCTTGCCCAACGGCATGTCGCCGGCTTTCTACTGCCCGCTGCGCCAGCCATCGGTGGCCTTGAGGTCGGCTTTCTGTAACGGGCCGATATGCCCGCCATCGAAGGTTACCCGCTCGCCCGCCGATACTAGGCGCTGTTCGCCACCCTGGATAACCATGGCCTTGCCACTGAACACCACCAGTTCGTCATGCCCGGCATGGCGGGCGACCTGCAGGCGGGTACCGAACACCTGGATGCGCGCATCGCCCACTGTCACCTCCATGGCCCGGCCGTCGAGCATCACTTCCAGGTATACCCGGCCCTGCACCAGCTGTAGCTGGCGCGTGCGGCCGCGCAGGTCGGCGTTCATCGCGCTGGCGCTGCCCAGGTGCAGGGTGGTGCCATCGGCCAGGCGGATGCTGCGGCGTTCACCTGCATCGGTGTGCAATTCGCTACCCAGGCGCTGCATCAGCGGCCAGTACAGGTAGGCTGCAGCGCCCAGCCCCAGCAGGAATAGCAGCGCCAGCCATTTGCCCATGTGGCTGCGGCGCGTGTTGATCTGCCGTGGGCGGGGGCGGTCAGGCTGCAGCTGATTGGCGAGCATCTGGCTCATGGGTTCGATCTGCTCGCGATAGGGGCCGTTTCGCCCAACGATGACAGGGGTATGGGCCAAGGATGCTAATTATATTGATAACCATTTTCAAGTGCGTCACGACAGCGGGATAAAAAAGGTAGCTATCTATCTATTTGTTTCCCGATAATCGGATCCCAAACTGCTGACGGAGATTCAGGCACATGGCTATCAGTAGCGCCTCAACGGCGCCCACCAGTGCGGCGGCGAGCCAAGCCACGCCGCTGGTGATGCGCATCATCGGTTTCTGCGCCCTGGCGCACCTGATCAATGACCTGATCCAGTCGGTGCTGCCGGCGATCTACCCGATGCTCAAGGCCAACTACGACCTGAGTTTCGCCCAGATCGGCATGATTACCCTGACGTTCCAGATCACCGCCTCGCTGCTGCAGCCTTGGGTCGGCTTTTTCACCGATCGCCGACCGGCGCCGAACCTGCTGCCGCTGGGCACCCTGTGTACCCTGGTGGGTATAGTGATGCTGGCCTTCGTCGGCAGCTTCCCCATGATTCTGCTGGCCTCGGCGCTGGTGGGGATCGGCTCGTCGACCTTCCACCCGGAAACCTCGCGTATTGCGCGCCTGGCCTCGGGCGGGCGCTTCGGCCTGGCCCAGTCGACCTTCCAGGTCGGCGGCAACACCGGCTCTGCGCTGGGCCCACTGCTGGCGGCGGCCATTGTCATTCCGTTCGGCCAGAGCCACGTGGCCTGGTTCGGCCTGGCTGCGCTGTTCTTCCTCGGCGTCACCCTGATGCTGCGTGGCTGGTACAAGGAGCACCTCAACCAGGCCAAGGCGCGCAAGGCAGTGCAGGCGACCCACGGCATTTCCCGCGGGCGGGTGGTCGCGGCGCTGATCGTGCTGGGCCTGCTGGTGTTCTCCAAGTACTTCTACATGGCCAGCTTTACCAGCTACTTCACCTTCTACCTGATCGAGAAGTTCGATGTGTCGGTGGCCAGCTCGCAGCTGCACCTGTTCCTGTTCCTTGGTGCGGTGGCGGCAGGTACCTTCTTTGGCGGGCCGATCGGTGACCGCATCGGGCGCAAGGCGGTGATCTGGTTCTCGATCCTCGGCGTGGCGCCGTTCACCCTGGTACTGCCGTATGCCGACCTGTTCTGGACCACCGTGTTGAGCGTGGTGATCGGCTTTATCCTGGCTTCGGCGTTTTCCGCGATCGTGGTGTATGCGCAGGAGTTGGTGCCGGGCAGCGTGGGCATGATTGCCGGGATCTTCTTCGGGCTGATGTTCGGCTTTGGTGGCATCGGTGCGGCCTTGCTGGGGTATGTGGCGGACCTGCGTGGCATCGAGTACGTGTACGAGCTGTGTTCGTTCCTGCCGTTGTTCGGATTGCTGGCGGTGTTCTTGCCAAGTACCGGCAAGCGCTGAGGTTGCCGGGGCTGCTTTGCAGCCCATCGCCGGCAAGCCAGCTCCCACCTCGACCGCATCGGCCTCAAGCCATGCGCAGTCCCTGAAGGAGCCTGGTTTGCCAGCGATGGGGCCAGTACAGGTAGTACAAGTCAGTTGCCCCCGCCTTGACCTCATTGTGCTCAGGCTGGTGCAATCCCTGTGGGAGCTGGCTTGCCGGCGATGGGGCGCGCAGCGGCCCCCGACGATTGACGGCCTGACACCCTTGGCCTAGAGTCCGCCTTTCCCCAACCACCTGCGTAGTAGTCAAAGCGATGTGCCGTACCCAGTCCCTGCCAAACGCCCGCCAGCCTGCTTTCCAGGCCCTGCGTCGCGCGTGGCCGAGCGATACGGTGCTCAAGCGTCGCCGCAGCGTGCTGTTTGCCTTCACCTTCTCGCCACACCTCGCCTGAACTGATCTGCGCTTTCGCGTCGCTCGCCACCTTGGCGTGCGCGCCTGTGTCTGCACGTCTTTTCGGTTTGCAAGGAGTGGTACATGAACATGCGTTTGCTGGCGGGCCTGTTGTTCGCCGTTTCGGTCGTGGGTTTCAGTTTGGGGGCCAGCCTGCCGCTGGTGTCGTTGCGCCTGCATGAAGCCGGTGCGAGCACCCTGGAAATCGGCATCATCTCGGCCATCCCCGCTGCGGGCATGATGCTCTCGGCGTTCCTGGTCGACGCCTGCTGTCGCCACCTCACCCGGCGCACCATCTACCTGCTGTGCTTCAGCCTGTGCACGCTCAGCATTGGCTTGCTCGAGTCGGCGTTCGGCTCGCTGTGGCTGCTGGCGCTGTTGCGCCTGGGCCTGGGGCTGGGCATGGGTATCGCCATCATCCTCGGCGAGTCGTGGGTCAACGAACTGTGCCCGGAGCACAACCGCGGCAAGATCATGGCCCTGTACGCCACCAGCTTCACCGGCTTCCAGGTGCTCGGCCCGGCCATGCTGGCGGTGCTGGGCGCCGACAGCCCGTGGATCACCGGTGTGGTCACCGCCTGCTATGGCCTGGCGCTGCTGTGCATCGTGCTGACCGTGCCCAACGACCATGTGGAACATGAAGAGGGTGAAAAGAGCTTCGGCCTGGCCGGTTTCTTCCGTGTGGCGCCGGCGTTGTGCGTGGCGGTGCTGTTCTTCTCGTTCTTCGATGCCGTGGTGCTGTCGCTGCTGCCGGTGTATGCCACCAGCCATGGCTTTGCCGTGGGCGTGGCGGCGCTGATGGTGACCGTGGTGTTTGCCGGTGACATGGTGTTCCAGTTGCCGCTTGGCTGGTTGGCCGACCGGGTGGAGCGCACCGGGCTGCACCTGGTATGCGGGCTGCTGGCGATGGCGATCGGTATCTGCCTGCCCTGGCTGCTGAACCTGACTTGGCTGCTGTGGCCGCTGCTGGTGCTGCTGGGCGCCGTGGCAGGGGGCATCTATACCCTGGCGCTGGTGCTGATCGGGCAGCGCTTCAAGGGACAGGACCTGGTTACCGCCAATGCCAGCGTGGGCTTGCTGTGGGGTGTGGGTAGCCTGGTCGGGCCGCTGGTCAGCGGTGCGGCGATGGATGTGGCGCCGCATGGTCTGCCCATCGCGCTGGCGCTGATGGCCGGGTTGTTCGTGTGCTTTGCCCGGCAGTCGTACCGGCGCGCGGGGCGGTTGCGGGCGGTGGCGGACTGACGTCCTCCAGGGCTGCGCGGTCCCTGTAGGAGCGGCCTTGTGTCGCGATAGGGCTGCAAGGCAGCCCCGGCGATATCTGCGGCGCTGCTGAGTCCCAGGGGCCGCTTTGCGGCCCTATCGCGACACAAGGCCGCTCCTACAGGAATGGTGCCAGCCGGTCAGGCAGATGCCTGTCAGAAACTCCCGCGCAGGGTCACCGACACATTGCGCGGCTCCCCCCAGTAGTACCCCGTCGCCGTGGTACCGATCTGCCGGTAGTACTTCTTGTCGAAGATGTTGTTGGCGTTCAGTTGCACTGAGTAGTTGTCGTTGATGCGATAACCGAGCATGCCGTTGTACACCGCATACCCCGCCTGGGTCGCCTTGGCCGTGCCGCTTTCGGAATAGATGTCGCTCTGCGCCTGCACGCCGCCGCCAATGGTCCAGGCATCCAGCGTGCCCGGCAGGCGGTAGCTGGTGAACAGTCGCAGCATGTGCTCCGGGTCGGTGGTGCGGATCGCGTTGCCATTGGTGGCTGCCGAGTTCTTCAGGTACTCGGTGGTGTTGTAGGTGTAGCCACCGGTGACCTGCCAGCCCGGCAGCACTTCGCCGGAAATCTCCAGGTCGATGCCCTCGCTGCGGCTCTTGCCCGAGGCGATCTTGCAGCGGCCGGTGGTGCCGTTGCAGCCGATCTCCGTGGACATGTCATCCACCGGCGTACCCACCTGGTTGATACGGAAAAACGCCAGGCTGGTGTTCAACCGGCCATCGTAGAACTCGCCCTTGATGCCCGTTTCGTAGGCTTCGCCGATGATCGGGTCGAGCACCGAGTTGTTCTTGTCCACCACTGTCTGCGGGCTGAATATCTCGGTGTAGCTGGCGTACACGCTGAAGTTGTCATTCAGGTCGTAGATCAGCGCCGCGTACGGCACGATCTTCTCATCGACGCTGAACTTGCCGTTTGCACCGGTGTTGTTTTCCTGCTCGTAGTCATACCAGTTGGCTCGCGCGCCGATGATCGCGGTCAGCGGTTCGGCCAGCGAAATGCGCCAGGTGGCGTGCGCGGCTTGCTGGGTGGTACGGGTGCGCACCGGGTGTGCGGTGATGTCGATGTCCGGTTCGGGCAGGCTGGTTTTCGGGTCCCAGTAGCGGATGTCGTACAGCCCGGAAATCACCCGGTTGGTGGCCGACGCGTAGGAATCGTTGCGAATCCGTTCGACGCCGACCATCAGCTCGTGGGTGCGGCCAAACAGGTCGAACGGGCCGTTGAGGGTGGCGCTCAGGTTGTTCTGCAGGCTCTCGCCGCCGTCGCCTTCGGTAACCTGGTATTGCATCAGGTACGGGTTGCCGGTGGGGTTCAGGTTGGCCGGTGCGCGCTCCATGTAGGTTTGCTTGAAGCCATGGTCGTCCAGCTCGAAGTGGGTACGCAGGGCCATCAGCTTCAGCGTCCAGTCGTTGTCGAAGCGGTGTTCCAGTTCGGCAAAGGTGTTCAGGTTGCTGCGGTCCCAGCGGTTCCAGTCGGCGCCCAGGTAGGTGCTGCGGCCGAAGGGCAGGGGGGCGCCGCTGGCGTCGGCGGGCAGGTTGCCCCAGGCGCCAGTGGCGTCGAGCTTGGTCCACTCGACACCGGTGGTCAGCGTGGTGCTGTCGTCCAGGTCGAAGGCCAGCGAGCCGCCGAACGCTTCCTTGCGCTCCATGCGCGAGTCCTGGAACAGGTCGCGGTCGTCATGCACGGCGATCACCCGCCCGCGTATGTTGCCGGTTTCGGTCAGCGGGCCGGAGATATCGGCCACGTAGCGCTGCGCATTCCACGAGCCCAGGGTCACGCTGCCCGTAGCCTGGAAGTCATGGGTCGGGCGCTTGCGCACCAGGTTCACCGTGCCCGACGGGTTGCCGGCGCCACGCAGCATGCCGGTGGCGCCGCGCAGCACTTCGGCGCGGTCGATGAACGCCGAGTCGGTCTGAATGAACGAACCCCCACCGCTGCTCTGCACCACGGTGGCGCCGTCATACTGGATGGCATCGATGGCAAAGCCACGCGAGTAGTACTGCACCCGCTCGCTGTCGGTGTAGTTGACCACCACGCCGGGTGTCTGCTCCAGCAGGTTGGTCAGGTTGGTGATGTTCTGGTCATCGATGCGTTGGCGGGTTATCACGCTGACCGATTGCGGGGTATGGCGCAGGGTTTGCGGCATCTTGCCGATGGTCACTTCGCCGGTAGTGTAGGAGCCGGTGTGCTCGGTGGTTTCGCCCAGGCGGTCGCTGGAAATGCTGGTCGCGCCCAGCTCAAGGGCGTTTCCCACATCCAGCGCCGGGATCAGCAGGAAGCTGGTTGCGCTTTCCTGCTGGACCTGCACGTTGCTGCCCTGCAACAGGATCGACAGCGCCCCTGCACTGTCATGCCGGCCCTGCACGCCGCGGGTGGTCTTGCCCTGCAGGCTGTTCGCGTCGAACGACAGGCTCAGGCCGCCCTGGCGGGCCAACTGGTCCAGTGCCGGGGCCAGCGGGCCGGCCGGGATGTTCCAGTCGGTCTGCTGGCTCTGGCTCTGGCTGGCCGTTGCAGCCTGGGCCATGGCTGGGAAGGCACCGCCAGTTGCCAGGCCAAGGCCGAACACGGCCGCGCGCACGGCACGGCGCAGCCTGTCGTTGCGAGGGGAACACGGGGCAATCATGAAGCGCTCCTGAAGGTTGTGAAGACCACTTTTCGGGTTTTGTTCCTTCAGGCCGGACGAGAATGAGATTCCACCTCATTTATTTTTAGAAATTTTTCAGGCCGCACCGATGCTCACCCAATAACGCGTGCGGTAGTCGACCCGCACCGGCAGGCTGCGGGTGAGCAGCTGCAGGATCTGCCCGGTGTCGGCCAGCTGGTAGGTACCGGACACCTTCAGGTCTGCCACTTCCGGGGCACAGCGCAGCAGGCCCGGGCGGTAACGCGCCAGCTCGGCGATGAACTCGCCCAGCGGCATCTGCTGCACGCTGAGCACGCCGTCGGTCCAGCCCCAGGGGTCGCTGTGCAGCGTCACCGCCTGGAAGCTGCCGCTGGCCCACACCTGCAAGGTTTCGCCTGGCAGCACCCGACGTGGCGAGGCCGAGGTGGGGAACAGCGTGACGTCGCCCCGGCGTACCGCCAGCAACAGGCCCTGGTCGTTCTCGCGCAGCAGCAGCTGGCCGTCGAGTGTGGCCAGTTGGCCAATGCGGGTGTCGATGCGGAACGGGCGGTTATCGTTGGGGTTGCTGTCCAGGCTCACCTCGCCACGCACCAGTTGCAGCCGGCGCTGCTCGGCGCTGTAACGCAGGTCGATGGCGCTGGCGGTATTGAGCTGGATGCGGCTGCCATCGCTGCCTTGCAGCTGGCGGCGTTCGCCGGTGGCAGTGCTGCTGTCGGCCAGCAGCTGGGGTATGCCCAACGGTTCGCGCGCGGCCCAGCCCAGGCTGCCGCCCACGGCCAGCACGGCCAGCAGCTTGAGGTGGTCGCGGCGGCTGATGCGCTGGCGCTGGCTGCCATCCAGAGTGCGGCGGCTCAGGCCCTTGGGCAGCCCGGCCAGTTCGTCACCGAGATGGCTGACCCGCTGCCAGGCCAAGGGGTTGTGCGGATGGCTGGCCAGCCAGTGCTGGAACTGCTGCTCGGTACGCGGGCAGGGGCTGTCGAAGCGCAACTTCACCAGCCAGTCGATGGCCTGGTCGACCTGCGCCTGCGCGGGCGCGCTGTCAGACGTCGGCATAGCGCAACCGGTAGCAGACGCCCAGGGCCTTGGCCAGGTCCCGCTCGACGGTGGCCCGCGACACACCTAGGCGCAGGGCGATCTGCACGATGCTCAAACCATCGAGCTGAGCCAGCAGGAAAGCCTGGCGGGCACGCGGTTTCAGCTGGTGCAGGGCAAGGTCGAGGCGTGCCAGGGTATCCAGGATGACCAGTCGATCTTCTTCGCTGGGCACTTCGGCTTCGGGCAGGTGAGCCAGGCTTTCCTGGTAGGCCCTCTCCAGCGCGCGGCGGCGGAACTGGTCGATCATCAGGCCACGGGCGATGCTGCTGAGGTAGGCGCGTGGCTCCTTCAGCGGCGAAAGCTGGCGGGCCCGCAACAGCCGCACGAAGGTATCCTGGGCCAGGTCGGCGGCATGCTCGCTGCAACCGACCCGGCTGCGCAGCCAGCCGCTGAGCCAACGGTGGTGGGCCTGGTAGAGCAGAGCGACCTCGGTCGGCTTGAGCGTGTCGTTGATCTGCATCTTGGCGAAGGCCCGGTCCTGTGGATATATGCGATTGTGAATAGTTCTCAATTCTATGCGGGGACGATGGCGCGGAGCAATGGCAGGCCAGGAATTAGCCGCGCAAGAACCGGCGTTTGCCCGATGAACGGCTGCGCTAAGCTGGACCTGCAATCGACTTGATGGAGGTGTCATGATCCGGGCCGACCTTTCGCCTGACGCGTACCGAGAGGCCACCGAATACCTGGCGGCGCTCGACCCGGACTGGTCGCGGCATATCGCGGCGACCGGGCCTTGCCTGCACCAGGCTACGCCGGGGCGTGAGCCTTACGAAGTGCTGGTACGGGCGATTGCCTACCAGCAACTGCATGCCCGTGCTGCCGAGGCAATTCTTGGGCGCTTGCTGGCGTTGTTCCCGGAGGCTGCGTTCCCAGGGCCGGAGCAGTTGTTGGCGGTTACACCAGAAACCATGCGCGCCTGTGGTTTTTCCGCGAGCAAGATGGCGACGATCCAGGGTATTGCCCAGGGCCGGCTGGATGGCCTGGTGCCGAGCCGGGAAGAGGCACTGGCCATGGCTGACGAGGCGTTGATCGAACGGCTGGTGGCATTGCGCGGGGTAGGGCGGTGGACGGTGGAGATGTTGCTGATCTACAGCCTGGCGCGTTCGGACGTTCTGCCGGTCGACGATTTTGGCGTGCGCGAGGGGTATCGGCGGCTGAAGGGGCTGGACAAGGCGCCGACGCCGGCGCAAATGCGTTCGCTGGGTGGCGGCTGGCGGCCATACCGTACCGTGGCGGCCTGGTATCTGTGGCGGGCCTGAGGTCTTGCACTGCTTGTGCCGGCCCTTTCGCGGGCATGCCCGCTCCCACAGGGATTTCCACAGCCTTGAAGGTCTATGCAGTACCTGAAGTTGTAGGTGAACCGGCCTCAAAGGCATGGCACAACATCCGAAACCGACACGGTCCCTGTGGGAGCGGGCATGCCCGCGAAGAGGCCGGCACAGGCAACAACCTATCTGGACATTTACCAATGAACCCCTACACCACCCCCGACCAACGCTGGCAAGCCGTAGAATCCCGCGAAACCGCCGCCACCGGCCACTTCGTCTACGCCGTGCGCACAACTGGCATCTACTGCCACCCCGGCTGCAAATCGCGCCTGGCCAAGCGAACCAACGTCGAGTTCTACGACACCCCAGCCGCCGCCGAAGCCGCCGGCTACCGCGCCTGCAAACGTTGCACTGCCACCACCAGCGCCAGCGCCACCCGCCACAGCCAGCTGGTCACCCGCGCCTGCCGGCTGATCGAAGCCAGCGACCCCGCGCCCAGCCTCGATCAACTCAGCGCCCAACTGGCCGTCAGCCCTTTCCACCTCCACCGCCTGTTCAAGGCCGAAACCGGCCTCACCCCCAAGGCCTACGCCACCGCTTTCCGTGCCCGGCGCCTGCGCGCGCACCTGGAAGATGGCCAGCGCTCTGTCACCGATGCCATCTATGACGCCGGCTACAACTCCAACAGCCGCTTCTACGAAAGCGCCGACCAGCGCCTGGGCATGCGCCCGCGGCAATACCGCGCCGGCGGCGCCGGGGCAACCATCCACTTCGCCCTCGGCCAGTGCTCTCTGGGCGCGATCCTGGTGGCCCAGAGCGAGAAGGGCATTTGCGCGATCCTGCTGGGCGACGACCCCGAGGCCCTGCTGCGCGACCTGCAGGACCAGTTCCCCAAGGCCCACCTGGTCGGTGGCGACAGTGCCTACGAACGGTTGGTCGCCGAGGTGGTGGGCTTCGTCGAAGCCCCGGCGCTGGGCCTGGCTTTGCCCCTGGATGTGCAAGGCACTGCGTTCCAGGAGCGGGTGTGGCAAGCCCTGCGCGAGGTGCCGGCCGGCAGCCGGGTCAGCTACACCGACATCGCCGAGCGCATCGGCGCGCCCAAGGCGGTGCGTGCGGTGGCCATGGCCTGCGCGGCCAACCACATCGCCGTGGCCATCCCTTGTCATCGGGTGGTGCGCCGCGACGGCGACATCAGCGGCTACCGCTGGGGTGTCGAGCGCAAACAGCAACTGCTCAAACGAGAAACGGCACTCTCCTGATCGCGTGAAGCCGCGTAGAATCCCCGCCAAATCGAATTGTAAAGAGGAATATTCGATGAGGCGTGTCAGCCTTGCCCGTTATTGCCCAGGCCTGATGGTTTTCATGGCCCTGATGCTGGCCATTGCCAGCCCGGCCTGGTCGGCCCCGGCCACGCCCTTGTCCAATCTGGCGGTTGCCGAAGCGAACGTGCTGGATGAAAACGCCAGCATCGAGCAGTTGAGCGATCGACTGGACCAGATCCGCCAGGGTGTCACCAGCGAGGCCAACGACGATCTGCTGTCGCAACTGCGCTTGGGCGCCATGCAGGTCCAGCGCCAGGCCGATGCGTTAAGTGCCCTGCGCACCACGGATGTGGAGAAAGTCGACGACAAGCTCAAGGTCATCGGGCCGGTCCAGCCGGACGAGGCCGCCACCCTGACCCAGCAGCGCAAGGAGCTGGAGGCCGAGAAGAAGGCCTTGGTAGCCCAACGGGACCAGGCAACCAAGCTGACCCAGTCGGCCCGCGACCTGTCCACGCAAATCGTCAACCTGCGCCGCAGCCAGTTCAACTCGCAGATCACCAGCCGCGCGGCCTCACCGCTGAGCCCGGCATTCTGGCAGAGCATCATTCGCCCCACCCAGGACGACGTGGCACGCCTGCGTGACCTGCGTGGCGAGACGGCCGATGCCATCGGCAGTGCCTTCAGCGCCGAAAATCGCTGGCTGTTCATTACCAGCCTGGTGGCGGCAATCCTGGTCTGGACCTTGGTGCGCCGCGTGCTCGAGCGCCTGCTGGCCGACGCCATGGTCAGCTGGCTACCCGAAGGCCGCCTGCGCCGCAGTGCGTTGGCGCTGGGCGTGAGCCTGGCAACCTTGGGTACCATCGCCGGTTCGGTCTCGCTGCTGCGATGGGGGCTGGAGAGCAGCGCCGAGCTGGGCGCCGATATCGCCAGCCTGGCCAACCATGTACTTGCCCTGGTGGTGTTCAGCGCCTTCATCACCGGCCTGGGCCGCGCCATGCTGATGCTGCAGCGTCCGTCCTGGCGCCTGCCGCCTATTCACGATGAAGTGGCCAGCGCCCTGGGCTGGTTCCCCAAGGTGCTGGCGTTGGCGCTGATGGTCATGATGACCATGGAACGCATCAACAGCGTGATCGGTGCCAGCCTGGCGCTGACCGTGGCGGTCAACGGCCTGACCGCGCTGGTAGTGGCGGTCACCTTCGCCGGTGCGCTGCTGCGTTACCGCCGCACCCTGCGCAAGCATGGCCTGGAGCGCCCCACGGGCCTGGCCGGGCTGATCCCGTTCGTGATGGTAATCTGGCTGACGTTGATCCTGCTGGCCCTGCTCGCCGGTTACCTGACACTCGCCTACTTCCTCACCGCCAAGCTGCTGTGGGTCAGCCTGGTGATCACCTGTGCCTACCTGCTGACCACGTTCTTTGGCGACCTCTGCGAAACCCTGCTGTCGCCCCGCCAACCCGGCGGCCTGGCGCTGGCCTCGACCCTGGGCCTGGCGCCACGTCACCAGGCGCAGGCCAGCACCATCCTGGCCGGCATCGGCCGCACCGTGGTGCTGTTCCTGGCGTTGTTGCTGGCACTGATGCCATCGGGCACCAGCCCCAGCGAGCTGTTGCTGAGCCTGGGTGATTGGGACGAGACCGGCGGCAAGCTGCTGGGCAACATGAACATTGTCCCCCAGGACATCCTGCTGGCAGTGGTGATGTTCCTCGGCGGCCTGTTCGCCATCCGCGTGGTCAAGCGCTGGCTGAGCGATCGCCTGCTGCCGGAAACCGACATGGACGCCGGCATGCGTGCCTCGCTGGTGACCCTGGTGGGTTACCTGGGCTTCATCTTCCTGGCCATGCTGGTGATGTCGACCCTGCGCATCAACCTCACCAGCCTGACCTGGGTGGTCAGTGCCCTGTCGGTGGGTATCGGTTTCGGTTTGCAGCAGATCGTGCAGAACTTCATCTCCGGCCTGATCCTGCTGACCGAGCGCCCGGTCAAGGTGGGCGACTGGGTCAGCCTGGCGGGCGTCGAGGGCGACATTCGCCGTATCAACGTGCGCGCCACCGAGATCCAGATGTCCGACCGCTCGACGGTTATCGTGCCTAACTCACAGTTCATCTCGCAGAACGTGCGCAACGTGACCATGGGCAATGCCCTTGGCGTGGTTGGCATTACCCTGACCATGCCGCTGGAGACCGATGCCAACCGCGTGCGTGAACTGCTGCTGGCGGCTTACCAGGAGCACGAGGCGATTCTGGATGCGCCGGCCACCTCGGTCACCTTCAAGGACCTGACCAGCAGCGGCATGGTGATAGGTGTGAGTGGTTACGTGGCGGGGCCGCGGCAGGTGTCCGGTACGCGCAGTGACCTGTTGTTCACCATTCTTGGGCGCCTGCGTGATGAAGGTATTGCCCTGTCGTCGCCGCAGAGCATGGTGTTGGTGCAGGAGGGCGCTCGCTCGGCTGACGAGTCGGTGTGAAGCCAATCGCCGGCAAGCCGGCTCCCACAGGTACTGCGTATGGCTTGAAGTCGACGCGGTCCTTGTGGGAGCTGGCTTGCCGGCGATTGGGCTGCAAAGCAGCCCCCAGCCTCAATGCTGCTTGGCCTGCCTGATCCTCAGCAAAATCACCAGCAGCACCAACAGCACAGGCGGCGCCATGGCCAACAGCCCATCCCGCGCCGTCAGCCCCAACCCCAGCACATTCAGCCCGCCATACAGCAGCTTGAACAGGTTCAGCAGGTAGTAGGTGATGGCGATGATCGACAGCCCCTCCACCGCCCGTTGAATCTTCACCTGGGCATCGGCCCGGGCATTGAGGCTGCGCAGGATCTCGGCGTTCTGTTCTTCCATCTCCACCTGTACCCGCGCCTGCAACAGGTCGCCCAGGTTGGCCACATTCTTCGCCAACTGCTCCAGGCGCTGCTCGGTGGCCGCGCAGTAGCGCACGGTCGGTTTGAACCGGCGTTCGATGAACACCCCCAGGCGCTGGCAGTCGCCCACATGGCTTTCCCGCAGCTCGCCCAGGCGCTCGAACACCAGTTGCGCATAGGCTTGCGTGGCGCCGAAGCGGTGGCGGGTTTTCACCGTGCGGCTGACCACCTGGCGTGACAGGTGGGCAATGGCCTCCAGCAACCCTTTGGAATCATGGCCATCGACCCCGGCACTGCGCTCCGAGAGGCTGACCAGGGTCTTGTCGAAGGCATCCAGTTCCTGGCTCAGGTCCTTGGCCGTGGTCAGGGTCAGCGAGGCCATCATGCGGTAGGTCTCGATCTCCAGCAGACGGCGGATCATGCGGCCCTGGCGGTAGGCATTGAGGCGACGGTTGATGAACAGGAAGCGGTTGGTGCCGTCCTCGGTCAGGCGAAAATCGCTCCACACCACCGCATCGCCACCGCCGACGCAGGAGCCGCACGGGTCCTTGAAACCGTAGTGGGGCAGGTCCAGTTCCTGTTCGTCACGGACCAGCACCTGCACCGCATTGATCACTTGCGCCGCTTGCGGGGCGATAGCCTCGGCCAGCACCGGCGGCAGCGTTTGCCACTCGGTGTCGGCGGCAGTGCAGGGCACCACCAGGGTCAGGGTGAAGAACTCGGTGTGCCGTTCCCACTTGAACGGATGGCCATCCAGGCGGGTGATGCCTTGGGCGGCTGCGGTGCCCAGGGCATCCGGGCAGCAGCGTTGCAGCAGTGCCGCACAGGCAGCATCGGCGCCGAGCAAGGCCAGGTGGAAGACATGCGCCGGGCCGTCGAAATACAGCGACGGGCGGGCGTGCAGTTCGTTGTGCAAGGCGGTGCGTTGAGGGTGCATGGGTGGTCCGGCCTGGTGTTGTGATTGTGGGGGTACCAGGAAGTGGGACTTTGCAGGGGGCGGGGAAAGTCACGCGGGCGCAGAGTTTTGTGTCGCCTGTGCCAGCTCTTCGCGGGCTTGCCCGCTCCCACAGGTACGGTGCTGCCCTTCAGGCTGCGCTATCCCTGTGGGAGCGGGCGCGCCCGCGAACACCGGCGGAGCCGGTGCCAGGCACCGCGTCGGATTCTTCGCGGGCTTGCCCGCTCCCACAGGTACGGTGCTGCCCTTCAGGCCTGCGCTATCCCTGTGGGAGCGGGTTTACCCGCGAAGAGGTCGTGAGCCCGGCATCAATTCCAGGCCTTACTCGCGGTTCAACAGCAACTGGTTGAGCGCCCGGGTCATTTGCACGTTATGCACGGTATTGACCAACAACCCGATGCCCGGTTCGCCAGCGTTGGCGCAGATGTATTCGTCGAGGGTGTCCTCAATGCCAAGCAGCAACTGCGAGACGTATCGCAGTGCCTCGGGTGAGGGCAAGTCGTTGTTGATGGTGTAGAACGGGCGGGAGCCAGGTTTTACAGGTGGATCGGGCACAAGTTTATTCATTGCGTTTCCCTAGGTCGGTCAGGAGCTACCACCCCATTCCCTCTCACAGGATCGGGTGGCAGCCGTACGCGGGGTGAGAGACCGGAGACCTAGGAACCCGGCCAGGACCAAGCCTGCCCGCGCACAGCTACCGTTGAGGTTGCAACCAGATCAGCACGGGCTCTCACACCCGGTCGCCATTTGTGACGACCCAGGGAAATTAGCCCTGATGCTCCTGTTCAACAACAGAGAAACGGCTGCGGCGCGGGTAGGATAATTCCCAAGCTACTTCCAGCTGAAGCATTTGGTTTCAGGTTGGGAAAAGTCTTACATCTGAGGGGCCAAGGCGAGGGCTTCGCCCTCGATCGCCGGCAAGCCAGCTCCCACAGGGATGGCACAGGGCTTGCCGGCGAAAGGGCCGCAAAGCGGCCCCGGAAATCTCAACCCAGACAGCGTGTCACATGCTTGACCGACTGGTAGGCCGACAACCCCCAAGGCCCCAGCTCACGCCCGATCCCGCTACCCTTGGTGCCACCCCACGAGGTCTCGACGAACACCGCCTGCACCGAGTTGATCCAAACATGGCCAACCTCCAGCGCATCGGCCACCCGCTCGGCGCGTTCCAGGTCGGCGGAGCACACCGTAGCCACCAGCCCGAAGCGGCTATCGTTGGTCTCGGCAATCGCCTGTTCCTCGGTCGCAAAGCGACGCGCGCACAGCACCGGGCCAAAGATTTCCTCGGTCCACAGGCGGCTGTCTTTCGGCACATCGGCATACAGCGTCGGGCTGACGAACCAGCCCTCCCGGTCCAGCGCCTTGCCACCGGCCAGGCACTGCAGGCCTTCCTCCCGCGCCGTGGCAAAGTAGCCGGCCACCTTCAGCCACTGCGCCTGGCTGGTCAGCGGCCCCATGTCGACTTCTTCGGTCAACGGATTACCGACCCGTAGCTGTTCCAGTGCGGCCTGCAAACGCGGCAGCAATGCATCGGCAATGCCGTCCTGCACCAGCAGCCGCGAAGTGGCCGAGCACATCTGCCCGGCGTTCCAGGTAATGCCGGCGACGATCCATTCCACTGCCTGGCCCACGTCGCAATCATCGAACACCACGATCGCCGACTTGCCGCCCAGCTCCAGCGTCACCGGCCGGCACTGCGCCGAAGCGCTGCGCATTACCTGGCTGCCGACACTATTGCTGCCGGTGAACGACAGCTTGTCCAGGCCATTGTGGTTGCTCAGTGCAGCGCCGGTCTCGGCCTTGCCGTTGACGATGTTCAACACCCCGGCCGGTAGCCCCAGGGCATCGGCGATCTGGCCGTAGGCCTGTTCGATCAGCGGGGTGACTTCCGATGGCTTGAGCACCACGGTGCAACCGGCGGCCAGGGCCGGGGCGAGCTTCCAGGCGCTGGTCACCAGCGGGAAGTTCCACGGCACGATCAGGCCGACCACGCCCACCGGTTCCAGGCGGGTGCGAGCGCTGAAACCCGGCGCAGCCAACGGCACATCACGGTTCTTCGATGGCAGTTGCTCGGTCAGTTCGGCGTAGTAGCCGAAGGTGGCGATGGCGTCGTCCAGGTCGATTTCCGCCTCGTGACGTGGCTTGCCGTTGTTGCGCATCTGCAAGGCGATCAACGCTTCACGGCGCTGCCCGAGCTGTTCGGCAAAGCCGCGCAGGTAGGCGGCGCGTTCGCTGGCGCTGGTGTTTTTCCAGGCGGGCAGGGCGCCACGGGCAGCGGTCACGGCCTGGTCTACCTGGGCGACGCTGGCAGCCATCAGTTCGGCAAACGGTTGCCCAAGGGCCGGGTCATTGACGCTGATGCAGTCGCTGCCCTGGCCTTCGACCCAGCGGCCGGCAATGTAGTGGGAAGTGGTCATGGTCGTTTTCCAGTCAGGCCATTTCGGCGGTGGTTACCGGCGTGTGCGCGGTGCTTTTGCAACGCACCCAACGCGGGCCCTGGGGGCCATACACGCCGGCAGGTTCGGGGAACAGGTTGAGCAGCAGCAGGTACAGCACGCCGGCCAGCCCCAGGGTGACCGGCAGGCTCAGGTCGATGCCGCCGGCCAGGTCGCCCAGCGGGCCGACGAACTGCCCTGGCAGGTTGACGAAGCACAGGCCCACCGCCGCGCTGGGGATCCACGCCCCCATGCCGCGCCAGTTCCAGCCATGCAGGAACCAGTAGTGGCCGCCACGCTGGCCGCGGGTGAACACCTGCAGGTCGTCGGCATGGTAGAAGCCGCGACGGGTGATCAGGCCGAGGATCATGATCACCATCCACGGGCTGGTGCAGGTGATGATCAGCACGGCGAAGGTCGACACGCTCTGCACCAGGTTGAAGGTGAAGCGGCCGATGAAGATGAAGCCGATCGCCAGCACGCCGATCAGCAGTGTGGCGCCGGCACGGCTGAGCAGGCGTGGGAACACGCTGGACATGTCCAGGCCGGTGCCGTACAGCGCCGTGGTGCCGGTGGACATGCCGCCGATTACCGCAATCAGGCACACCGGCAGGAAGAACCAGCTTGGCGCCACCGCCAGCAGGCCACCGACGTAGTTGTTGGCGGCGATGTAGTCCGGTGCCTGGGTGGCCACCAGGGTGGCGGTGCACAGGCCGAACAGGAACGGGATAAGTGTCGCGCCCTGGGCCGCGATCACCGCCAGCATGATGCGCGCCTTGGGCGTTTCACGCGGGATGTAGCGCGACCAGTCGCCGAGGAACGCACCGAACGACACCGGGTTGCTCATGGCCAGGATCGCCGCACCGACGAATGCCGCCCAGAAGCCCGCCTGGCCGAGGTTTACGCTGCCCGCGTAACCGGCATCGAACGGCCCGGCAAAGGCAACGATGCCCAGCAGGAACAGCAGGCTCGAGGCCCACACGGCGATCTTGTTGACCCACAGCATGAAGCGGAAGCCGAAGATGCACACCACCAGCACCAGCACCGCGAACAGGCCATAGGCCAAGCCCAGGGTCAGGTCGGTTTCCGGCAGGCCGGCCAGGCGCTTGGCGCCGCCGACCAGGGCGTCGCCCGAGCTCCACACCGACAGCGAAAAGAACGCCACCGCGGTGAGCAGCGACAGGAACGAACCGACGATGCGCCCGTGCACGCCAAAGTGCGCCCCCGACGACACCGCGTTGTTGGTGCCGTTGAGCGCGCCGAACAGGCCCATGGGCGCGAGGATCAGCGCGCCCACGCCGACGCCGAGCAGGATCGCCCACACGCCGGCCTGGAACGACAGCCCGAACAGCACCGGGAAGCTGCCCAGCACGGCCGTGGCGAAGGTATTGGCGCCGCCGAAGATCAAGCGGAACAGGTCCAGCGGGGAGGCGTCGCGTTGATCGTCGGGGATCTGTTCGACGCCGTTGGTCTCGATACCGGTCGAGTGGCTCATGGTGATGCTCCAGCGCGGTTGTTGTGGGCCGGCGCAGTACGCGGGCCTTATTGTGGGTGCGATGGCAGGGCGGCAGGGCCGCGTAAATGGATGATCAGGCCGGCGATACGACCGACAGGTGCTCGTGGCAGGCCAGCCACCTTTCGCCGTGGCGGCGGAAGACAATGGTTTCGCGCTCGCTCAACTGGTGTTCTTCGCCGGAGATGCGGATGTGCGTGGCCACATCATGCATGAAGATCGCCACGTCACCTTGCAGGCTCACCTGGGCATTGCCCGATTCGCAGGCGAGCACCGCAAACCCGTCGGCCTGCCACTGGGCCCAGAGTTGCTCGTAGGCATGGCGCGACAGCAGCGGTTGCGGCAGGGTGTGGAAAAGGAAGGTGGCGTCTTCGCTGAAGCAGGCGAAATAGCGAGCAGTGTCGTTGCTGGCGAACGCCGCAACGAGGTCGGCGGCGGCTTGCCGTACCTGGAGTGTCTGGTCCACGGGAGTGGCCTCACGGTTCTTGTGATTGTGGTGAAGCGATTCTGGTAGCGGTTGGCGAGGGGAAAAATCGCTGCGGGCAAATAATCAGTTCAGGAATTTGTGAAGTGATGGCTGCGCTTTCTCAGGTTTCGCACTGCGCACCCTGTGGGAGCGGGCGTGCCCGTTCTCATAAGGCTGTACATAACTCATTGAAAGCAGGGACCCTGTGGGAGCGGCTTTAGCCGCGAACACCGGCGCAGCCGGTGCCATGCACCGCGTTGGGTTCTTCGCGGCTAAAGCCGCTTGTATGGTGATACTCGAAGGGGTGGTGGGACGAAAAAGCCGAATCTGACTGTTCACAGCAGTACAGACCGTGGGAGAACTCGCCCCACCCCTT
>NZ_NEJX01000021.1:0-118454 GCF_002113245.1 Pseudomonas sp. B13(2017) | reverse complement strand
AGCGAAGAGCGAAGAGCGAAGAGCGGAAAAGTACTGGTCTTGATCTCGCGCATAGTCCATTTACGATGGCGACGCTTACTCACCTTTTCGCCCTTACGGCGAGTCACTTTTTGCCAAACGCGGCAAAAAGTAACCAAAAAACGCTGCGCTCCCATCATCCGGCCCCTCCGCTACGCTCCGGGGTTCCCTCGCGCCGGTCTTGCTCCCGGGAGTACGCGCTGCAGGCCCCATCCATGGGGCCTCAGCGCTTGACGGGCATCCATGCCCGTCACCTCCCTCCGCAAGACCTCTGCTCGGCCTCCTGAAGTCGCGAAGATCAAGATCAAGATCAAGATCAAGATCAAGATCAAGATCGGCGCGGCGCAGCGCAGCTCTAGGTTTGGGCCAGCACAGACAAAACTCTACAATCCGAGTAAAGTGCCGCCCCCGCCGTTTTCAGCAAAAGGATCCCTTCCATGACACACCCTTTGGACATCGCCGTCGTCGGCGCCACCGGCAGCGTCGGTGAAGCCCTGGTGCAGATCCTCGAAGAGCTGGATTTCCCGGTCGCCACCCTGCACCTGCTGGCCAGCATGGAATCGGCGGGCAGCAGCGTGATGTTCGCCGGCAAGAAGCTGAAGGTGCGTGAAGTGGACAGCTTCGACTTCGCCCAGGTCAAGTTGGCCTTCTTCGCCGCAGGCGCCGCCGTCAGCCGCAGCTTTGCCAGCAAGGCGCTGCAGGCAGGCTGCACGGTCATCGACCTGTCCGCTGGCCTGGACGACGCCCTCGCCCTGGTGCCAGAAGCCAACGCCGAACGCCTGGCCAGCCTGGCATTGCCCGCCCGCATCGTCAGCCCGTGCTCGGCCGCGGTTGCCCTGGCCGTTGCACTGGCACCGCTCAAAGGCCTGCTGGATATCGAGCGGGTGCAGGTAATGGCCGCGCTGGCGGTGTCCGCACAAGGCCGTGAAGCGGTCAACGAACTCGCCCGGCAAACCGCCGAGCTGCTCAATGCCCGCCCCCTGGAGCCACGCTTCTTCGATCGCCAGGTGGCGTTCAACATGCTGGCCCAGGTCGGAGCCGCCGATGAGCAAGGCCACACGGCCCTGGAGCACCGCCTGGTCAGCGAGCTGCGCGTGCTGCTGGGCCTGCCGGAACTGAAGATTTCCGTGAGCTGCGTTCAAGTCCCGGTGTTTTTCGGCGATAGCTTCAGTGTGGCGGTGCAGAGCCGTCGCCCGGTAGACCTGGACGCTGTCAACCAGGCCCTCGAGGCGGCCGACAGCGTCGAACTGGTGGAGCGCGATGATTATCCGACCCCGGTAGGCGACGCAGTGGGCCAGGACGTGGTCTATGTTGGTCGTGTACGGCACGGTGTTGATGAAGACCAGCAACTCAACCTCTGGCTGACCACCGACAACGTGCGCAAAGGCGCCGCGCTCAATGCCGTGCAAGTGGCGCAATTGTTGATTAAACACATGCCGTAAAAGATACTGGCGAGCACTATTGTCCTGCTCCGCATGCAGGTTTCAGGACGCTTTATACAAGGGAAGAGGTCATGCTTCGAATTCGCAAACTGGTTCTGGCCATGGCTGCAGCATCGGCGCTGTCGTCGGGCATGGCGAATGCCCTGGGCCTGGGGGAGCTGACCCTCAAGTCGGCACAGAACCAGCCCCTGGACGCCGAGATCGAGCTGCTCGACGTGCGCGACCTCACCGCCGCCGAAGTGGCGCCGAGCCTGGCGCCGCCGGAAGAGTTCAGCAAGGCCGGGGTGGCGCTGCCGACGTACCTCGAAGACCTCACCTTCACGCCGGTGATCAACCCCAACGGCAAGAGCGTGCTGCGGGTTACCTCCAGCCAGCCGCTGCCTGAACCGGTGGTAAAGTTCCTGGTCCAGGTGATGTGGCCGCAGGGCCGCCTGCTGCGTGACTACAGCGTGCTGCTCGACCAGGCCAAGGCCCAGGGCGACAAGCCGGCGGCAGGCAATGTCGCGCCAGCGGTGACCGCTGCCGGCAGCTACACCACCCAACGCCGCGACACCTTGTGGCAGATTGCCGCGCGCAACACCCAGGGGGGGTCGATCCAGCAGACCATGATCGCGATCCAGGCGCTGAACCCGGACGCCTTCATCGGCAACAACATCAACCAGCTGAAGGTTGGCCAGGTGTTGCGCCTGCCCGACCAGCAGCAGATCCAGAATATCGCGCAGGGCGAGGCGACCGCTGAGGTGGCCGAGCAGTATGCCGCCTGGCGTGAAGGCCGCCGCCTGGGCCCGCGTGCTCGCCAGCTGGACGCCACCCGTCGCGGTGCCGCCGAGGCAGCGCCGGCGCGTATCGCCCAGGGCGACAACCTGCGCCTGGTCAGCCCGGGCAACCAGGCCGGTGCCGACCAGGCCAAGGCCCTCAACGACAAGCTGGCGGTGGCCCAGGAAAGCCTGGACACCAGCCGTCGCGACAACGAAGAGCTCAAGAGCCGCATGGCCGACCTGCAGAGCCAGCTGGACAAGCTGCAGCGTCTGATCGAGCTGAAGAACAACCAGCTGGCCCGCCTTGAAGCCCAGGGTGCGGCGGCACCGGCCCAACCGGTCGCCAAGCCTGCGCCTGTCGCCGTCGATACCGCACCCAAGCCGGTGCCCGCCGCCGAGGCCGCACCTGCCGGCCAGCCTGGCAGCATGGTCGACGAAATCATGGGCAACCCGCTGCTGCTTGGGCTGATTGCCGGTAGTGCCTTCCTCGTACTGCTGCTTCTGCTGTTGTTGCTGGCGCGCAAGCGCAAGGCCCAGCAGGAGGCTGAAAAGCACCTGCGCATGGCGCGGGCGCTGGAAGAAGAGCAGGGCGCAGGCTTCGACAGCGATAGCGCAAGCTTCGATGGCGTCGAGGTCTCGGCCCCGAGCGTGACCCTGTCGCCGGCCGTGGTCGCTGCTTCGGCTGCCGCCGCCACCGCCGCGGAAAAAACATCGGCACCCGCCGTCGAGGCGCAACCTGAACCGCAAGCCGACCCCCACGCCGCGCTGCTGGCGGAGGTCGAGCAATGCGTGGCCGAAGGCCGCCTGAACCGCGCTACCGACCTGCTGGAGCCTGCCGTGGCCGCCGCGCCGCAGCGTGACGACCTGCGCCTGAAACTGATGGATGTGTACGCCCGCCAGGGTGACCAGAGCGCGTTCGTCGAGCAGGAACGCAAGCTGCCGGCCAGCGAGCAGAACAGTGCAGCTGTTGCCGGGCTGAAGGAGCGCTACCCGGCCATGCTCGGCCTGGCCGCTGCCGGCCTGGGCGCGGCGGCCCTGGCTGCCGAGATGGATGAGCAGTACGTGCAGGAACTGCTGCAGGATCAGCCTGAAACGCCAGTGGTTGCCGACGTGGCACCCGAGGAAGAGCCGGCGTTCGAGCCAGAGGTGGCGGTTGAACCAGAGGCCGTTGCCCAGGTGGAACCTGAGGCAGTGCTCGAGCCCGAAGTTGATCTGGATGCTGAGCTGGATGCCTTCGATGAAGTGCCGACCCTCGATGCGCCGGGCCTGGACGAGCAGGACCTGGACAGTGCCTTCGACCTGAGCCTGGGTGACGACCTGCCCGAGCAAGACCCGCTGGCGGCGCCGCTGCTGGACGAATCGGTGGCCCAGCAACCTGTCGTCGACGAGCCGGTACTGGATGAGCCGGTGCTGGAAACGGCTCAGCCGGAAGACGAGCCGTTTGCCGTGGATGCCGAACTGCAGGCCGACGCCGACGCCGAGTTCGAGGCCATGCTGGCCCAGGCTGAGCCACAGCCCGCTGTGGACCTGTCCGATTTCGACCTCGACATCAGCGAGCCGGTTGCCCCGGTCGCCCCGGCAGCGGTGGACGAAGCCCCGGTGGATGTCGCCGCCGAGTTGGCTGCCTTCGACAGCGAGCCAGCGTTCGACCCGCTTTCCGAGTTCGACCTGCCGTCCGACTTCGATCTTTCGCTGTCGCTGGAAGACGATTCGCCGGCAGCCAAGAGCTTTGCCTCGGAGCTGAACGACGTCAACGCCGAGCTGGACAAGCTGTCGCAGAGCCTCGAATCGCCGTCGCTGGAGCCGCACTTCACCAGTGAAGACGCAGTTGCCCAGCCAGAGCCCGAGCCACTGGACGACCTGGACTTCGACTTCTTCTCCGGTAGCGACGAAGTGGCCACCAAGCTTGACCTGGCCCGCGCCTATATCGACATGGGCGACAACCAGGGCGCGCGCGACATCCTCGATGAAGTGGTCAAGGATGGCGACGACAGCCAGCGTCAGGAAGCCGAGGACATGCTCTCCCGGCTGGTCTGATGTAAGCAGGGCCGGCCTCTTCGCGGGCTTGCCCGCTCCCACAGGATCTCCACACATTTTCGACCTTGTGAGTAACCTGTAGGAGCGGGCGAGCCCGCGAAGAGGCCCTCAAATGCGGTGCATATTCAACGGCAGCCCTACACGGTTGCCGTTGTCGTTATAATCCCCGCCATTCCGTACACCCCACAGGTTTCATGCTCTTGGACATCATCGACACCGCCGCCGAGTCCGCGGCCGAAGGCTACTCCCGCATCGCCCTGGGCGTGGAATACAAAGGCGCGCGCTATCGTGGCTGGCAGCGCCAGGCCAGTGGCGTGCCCAGTGTCCAGCAGGCCCTGGAGCAGGCCCTGTCCAAGGTGGCCAACGAGCCGATCTCGGTGATCTGCGCCGGGCGCACCGACGCCGGCGTGCATGGCTGCGGGCAGATCGTGCACTTCGACACCCGCGCCGTGCGCGACGAACGCGCCTGGACCATGGGCACCAACTTCAATCTGCCCCATGACATCAGCGTGGTCTGGTCGCGGCCGATGCCGGCCGACTTCCATGCCCGCTTCAAGGCCTGCGCCCGGCGTTACCGCTACGTCATCTACAACGACCCGATCCGCCCGGCGCACCTGGCCGAGGAAGTCACATGGAACCACCGCCCGCTGGATGTCGAACGCATGGCCGAAGCCGCGCAGTACCTGCTCGGCACCCATGACTTCAGTGCCTTCCGCGCCAGCCAGTGCCAGGCCAAGTCGCCGATCAAGCACATCTACCACCTGCGCGTCACCCGCCATGGCCAGATGATCGTGCTGGATGTGCGCGCCACGGCCTTCCTGCACCACATGGTGCGTAACATTGCCGGTGTACTGATGGCCATCGGCGCGGGAGAGCGCCCGGTCACCTGGGCGCGTGAGGTGCTGGAGGGGCGCAACCGCCGCGAAGGCGGGGTCACGGCGCACCCGTACGGGCTCTACCTGGTGCAGGTGGAGTACCCCGAGGAATACGCGCTGCCCAAGCGTTACATCGGCCCACACTTTTTGACCGGCTACGAGGCATTGGCAGACTGACGGGCGAAAAGTCATTTGCTAACATCCGGCCTTTCACCGTAACAAGCAGGGTTCGCTGTCCATGAGCAATGTTCGCAGCAAGATCTGCGGGATTACCCGCATCGAAGACGCACTGGCCGCTGCCGAAGCGGGCGCCGATGCCATCGGCCTCGTCTTCTATGCCAAGAGCCCGCGCGCCGTGGACGTGCGCCAGGCGCGGGCGATCATCGCCGAGCTGCCGCCGTTCGTGACCACGGTCGGGCTGTTCGTCAACGCTTCGCGCTGCGAGCTGAACGAGATCCTCGAAGTGGTTCCGCTGGACCTGCTACAGTTCCACGGCGATGAAACCCCGCAGGACTGCGAAGGCTACCACCGCCCCTGGATCAAGGCCCTGCGCGTGCGCCCGGGCGACGACCTGGAGGCGGCCTGCCAGCTTTACGCCGGTGCCCGCGGCATTCTGCTGGACACCTATGTGCCAGGCGTACCCGGAGGCACCGGTGAAGCGTTCGACTGGTCGCTGGTGCCGGCGCGCCTGAGCAAGCCGATCATACTGGCGGGCGGGTTGTCTGCCGACAATGTCGGCCAGGCCATCGCCCAGGTGCGGCCGTACGCGGTGGATGTCAGTGGCGGCGTGGAGCAAGCCAAGGGCATCAAGGACGCGGCGAAGATCGAGGCATTCATGCGTGCGGTGAAACAGGCGTGATGGCAGATGTGACGGCTGGCTGCGCGCCATCGTCCATAGCTTTCGCAGCCCTGCGGGGCAGCCGCCTGCGCCTGTGGCGGCAAGACAACACATTAGCGGTGGGGTGGCGCGCTGGAAGTCCCGGCGGCCGGTCCATCATCGTTTCATAAAAGATTTTGAGCTCAAGGGCAGGGCAGGGCCGGCGACACCGGCCCACGCCTGCCAATACTGGAGAAAGAAAGCATGAGCAACTGGTTAGTCGACAAACTGATCCCTTCGATCATGCGTTCCGAGGTGAAGAAGAGCTCGGTGCCTGAAGGCCTGTGGCACAAGTGCCCGGCCTGCGAGGCCGTGCTGTATCGTCCGGAGCTGGAAAAGACCCTGGATGTCTGCCCCAAGTGCAACCACCACATGCGCATCGGCGCACGTGCGCGCATCGACATCTTCCTCGACGCCGATGGCCGTGCCGAACTGGGCGCCGACCTGGAGCCGGTCGACCGCCTGAAGTTCCGTGATGGCAAGAAGTACAAGGACCGCCTGACCGGGGCGCAGAAGCAGACTGGCGAGAAGGACGCCCTGATCTCCATGAGCGGCACCCTGATGGGCATGCCGATCGTGGTCAGCGCCTTCGAGTTCTCGTTCATGGGCGGCTCCATGGGTGCCATCGTCGGCGAGCGCTTCGTGCGCGCGGCCAACTATGCCCTGGAGCACCGCTGCCCGATGGTCTGCTTCTCCGCTTCGGGCGGTGCACGCATGCAGGAAGCGCTGATCTCGCTGATGCAGATGGCCAAGACCTCGGCCGTGCTGGCGCGCCTGCGTGAAGAAGGCATCCCGTTCATCTCGGTACTGACCGACCCTGTATACGGTGGTGTTTCCGCCAGCCTGGCCATGCTCGGTGACGTGATCGTCGGTGAGCCGAAGGCACTGATCGGCTTCGCCGGCCCGCGCGTGATCGAGCAGACCGTGCGCGAGAAGCTGCCGGAAGGCTTCCAGCGCAGCGAGTTCCTGCTGGAGCACGGCGCCATCGACCTGATCATCTCCCGTGGCGAACTGCGCCCGCGTCTGGCCCGCCTGCTGGCGCAGATGACCGGCCAGGAAACCCCGGAGCAAGCGCGTGAGGCGGCTGCCGTCGCGTGATGAAACAACGATCCCTGGGCGAATGGCTCGCCTACCTCGAGCAGTTGCACCCCTCGGCCATCGACATGGGCCTGGAGCGTTCGCAGAAGGTGCTTGCCCGGCTGGCGCTGGGCAAGCTGGCGCCACGCGTGGTGACGGTGACCGGCACCAACGGCAAGGGCTCGACCTGCGCCTTCGTGGCCTCGCTGCTGCGTGCCCAGGGGCTCAAGGTCGGCGTGTACAGCTCGCCTCACCTGTTGCGTTACAACGAGCGGGTGCTGATCGATGGCCAAGAGGCCAGCGATGAGCGCCTGTGCGAAGCCTTCGCCGCCGTCGAGGCGGCGCGGGGCGATATTTCCCTGACCTACTTCGAGATGGGCACCCTGGCCGCGTTCTGGTTGTTCTACCAGTCGCAGCTGGATGCCGTGGTACTGGAAGTGGGCCTTGGTGGCCGCCTGGATACCGTGAACGTGGTGGATGCCGACCTGGCCCTGGTGACCAGCATCGGCGTCGACCATGTCGATTACCTGGGTGATACCCGCGAGCTGGTGGCCTTCGAGAAGGCCGGCATCTTCCGTCAGGGCAAGCCGGCACTGTGCGGTGACCTGGATCCGCCTCGGCCGCTGCTGGACAAGGCCGCCGAACTGGCTGCGCCGCTGTTCCTGCGTGGTCGTGACTTCGACCTGGCCAGTGCCGATGGCAGTTGGAACTGGCGGGGTACTGCGGCTGATGGTGCGCCGGTAGAGCTGCGTGGCCTGCCTTTGCTCGACCTGCCCATGGAAAACGCCACGCTGGCCCTGCAGGCCTACCTGCTGATGGGCCTGCCCTGGGACGCCGGGCAGATTCGCCAGGCGCTGCTGGATACCCGCATCACGGGTCGCCTCGACCGTCGCCTGCTGAGCTGGCAGGGCAAGCCGGTGGAACTGTTGCTGGATGTCGGGCACAACCCGCACGCCGCGGAGTACCTGGCCCGGCGCCTGGCGGCCCGGCCGCTGAAGGGGCGCCGCCTGGCGGTGTTCGGCCTGCTCGCCGACAAGGACCTGGACGGTGTTGTCGCGCCGCTGCAGGGGCTGGTCGACGACTGGGCAGTGGCGCCACTGGATACCCCGCGCAGCCGCCCGGCTGCGGAGCTGGCCACGGCCTTGACGAACGTCGGCGCCGCGGTGAAGTCTTATGCCAGCGTCGATGCTGCCCTTGAAGGGCAATGCGCGCAGGCAACGGCGGATGACCAGATCTTGCTGTTCGGTTCGTTTTTCTGTGTTGCCCAGGCACTGGAATGGCTGGAGCGGCACGCCCAGGAGGGTGGAGTAGATGGCAGTGCTGGATAAAGGGATGAAACAGCGCATGGTGGGTGCGTTGGTGCTGGTGGCGCTGGCGGTGATTTTCCTGCCGATGCTGTTCACTCGCGAGGACGAGATGCGTCAGGTGCGCGTCGAGGCCCCGCAGGCGCCGGCCATGCCAAGCCTGCCGGAAGTGAAGGTGGAACCGGTCGCCGTGCCGGAGCCGCAGGCCATTGCGCAAGAGCCGCAACAGCCACCGGTGGTGGTGGACGAGTCCACCGCGCCGGCGAGCGCGCCCAGCCAGCCGATTACCCCGTCACCGCAGACCCAGCCTCAGGCGCAGGTGCAGCCTCAGCCTCAGCCCGCCAAGCCGCAGGCGCCCGTGGCCAAGGTCGAGCCTCAGCCGGCAGCCAAGCCGGCCGCGCCGGCGGCGCCATCGAAGATCGACGTCAATGGCCTGCCGGTCAGCTGGTCGATCCAGTTGGCCAGCCTGTCCAACCGTGCCGGGGCCGAAAAGCTGCAGCAAACCTTGCGTAGCCAGGGTTACAACGCCTATATCCGCTCGGCGGGTGGCATGAACCGGGTGTACGTGGGGCCGCTGATCGAGCGGGCCGAGGCCGAGCGCGTGCGCGACGCCATCAACCGCCAGAACAGCCTCAAGGGCTTCGTGGTGCGCTTCCAGCCTGAGCGCAGCTGATAAACCCGGGGTCGGCTTTGCCGCTCATTCGCGGGTTCTGTATAGGTCTTGCAGCGGCGCGGTCCATGTGGGAGCGGCCTTGTGTCGCGAAAGGGCCGCGAAGCGGCCCCAGGATCTCAACGACACAGCCAGAATCGCCGGGGCCGCTTTGCGGCCCTTTCGCGACACAAGGCCGCTCCCACAAAGATCGCGTAAGCCCGGGTGGCGCTAATCACCTGACATTCCGCTTACCCAAGCCCCCGCCGCTCTGTTAAAATGCGCCGCCTCAAACGTCTGCAGGCAGCACCGTGGCATTTACCTTGGTTGATTGGGCGATCATCGCGATCATCGCCGTCTCCACACTGATCAGTCTCAAGCGCGGCTTCGTCAAGGAAGCCTTGTCCTTGCTCATCTGGATCATTGCCGGTGCGGTTGCCTGGATGTTCGGCGGTTCGCTCTCGGTGTATCTTGAAAGCTACATCCAGACGCCGTCGATGCGCGTCATCGCCGGCTGCGCCATTCTTTTCGTCGCCACCTTGCTGGTGGGGGCCATGATCAACTTCCTCATCGGCGAGCTGATCCGCGTGACCGGGCTGTCCGGTACCGATCGTTTCCTGGGCATGGCCTTCGGCGCCGCGCGCGGGGCCTTGCTGGTGGTGGTGGCCATCGGGCTGATCAGCCTGGGGCCGGTTCAACAGGACACCTGGTGGCAGGAATCACGCCTGATACCACAATTTCTCTTGGTCGCCGACTGGTCGAAAAACCTGATCCTGGGTTTTACCGGCCAGTGGACACCCAGTGGGCTGATCGGCACTCCAGCTGATCTTCCGTTCAAGGAACAGTTGCTCGGGCCGGCAAAGCCCTGAGCGCTATTCACTCAAGTTTCGTCAAAGTAGGGGTTGCGTCGCATGTGTGGCATCGTCGGTATCGTCGGTAAGTCGAACGTCAATCAGGCGCTGTATGACGCGCTTACGGTCCTCCAGCACCGCGGCCAGGACGCTGCCGGTATCGTGACCAGCCATGACGGCCGGTTGTTCCTGCGCAAGGATAATGGCCTGGTGCGCGACGTGTTCCAGCAGCGCCACATGCAGCGCCTGGTCGGCAACATCGGCATCGGCCACGTGCGCTACCCGACTGCGGGCAGCTCGACCTCGGCCGAGGCCCAGCCGTTCTACGTCAACTCGCCATACGGCATCACCCTGGCACACAACGGCAACCTGACCAACGTCGAGCAGCTGGCCAAGGAGATCTACGAGTCCGACCTGCGCCACGTCAACACCAACTCCGACTCGGAAGTACTGCTGAACGTGTTCGCCCATGAGCTGGCGGTGCGTGGCAAGCTGCAGCCGACCGAAGAAGACGTGTTCGCCGCGGTTTCCCACGTGCACAGCCGCTGCGTCGGCGGTTACGCCGTGGTGGCGATGATCACCGGCTACGGCATCGTCGGCTTCCGTGACCCCAACGGCATCCGCCCGGTGGTGTTCGGCCAGCGTCACACCGACGAAGGCGTGGAATACATGATCGCCTCGGAAAGCGTGGCCCTGGACGTGCTCGGCTTCACCCTGATCCGCGACCTGGCGCCGGGCGAAGCGGTATACATCACCGAAGAAGGCCAGCTGTACACCAAGCAGTGCGCCGAAGCACCGAAGCTGCAACCGTGCATCTTCGAGCATGTCTACCTGGCCCGCCCGGACTCGATCATGGATGGCGTGTCGGTGTACAAGGCCCGTCTGCGCATGGGTGAAAAACTGGCCGACAAGATCATGCGCGAGCGCCCCGAGCACGACATCGACGTGGTCATCCCGATCCCGGACACCAGCCGCACCGCGGCCCTGGAACTGGCCAACCGCCTGGGCGTCAAGTTCCGCGAAGGCTTCGTCAAGAACCGCTATATCGGCCGTACCTTCATCATGCCCGGCCAGGCCGCGCGCAAGAAATCGGTACGCCAGAAGCTCAATGCCATCGAGCTGGAGTTCCGCGGCAAGAACGTGATGCTGGTGGACGACTCGATCGTGCGCGGCACCACCTGCAAGCAGATCATCCAGATGGCCCGCGAAGCCGGCGCCAAGAACGTCTACTTCTGCTCCGCAGCCCCTGCGGTGCGCTACCCCAACGTCTACGGCATCGACATGCCGAGTGTTCACGAACTGATCGCCCACAACCGTACCACCGAACAAGTGGCCGAGTTGATTGGCGCCGACTGGCTGGTCTACCAGGACCTGCCGGACCTGATCGACTCGGTCGGTGGCGGCAAGATCAAGATCGACCACTTCGATTGCGCGGTATTCAACGGTGAGTACGTCACCGGCGATATCGACGAAGCCTACCTCGACCGTATCGAGCAGGCTCGTAACGACCTGGCCAAGGTCAAGAACCAGGCGGTCAGCGCGATCATCGACCTCTACAACAACTGATTTCGGGAGCGACGGCATGACGGATCAATGGGATGCCGGACGACTGGACAGTGACCTCGAGGGTGTCGGTTTCGACACCCTGGCGGTGCGCGCCGGTCAAAACCGTACACCGGAGGCCGAGCACAGCGAAGCGCTGTTCCTGACTTCCAGCTATGTGTTCCGCACGGCTGCCGATGCCGCCGCGCGCTTTGCCGGCGAAACGCCGGGCAACGTCTATTCGCGCTACACCAACCCGTCTGTGCGTGCCTTCGAGGAGCGCCTGGCGGCCATGGAGGGCGCCGAGCAGGCCGTGGGCACCTCCACCGGCATGGCGGCGATCCTCGCCGTGGTGATGTCGCTGTGCAGTGCCGGTGACCATGTGCTGGTGTCGCAGAGCGTGTTCGGCTCGACCATCAGCCTGTTCGAGAAGTACTTCAAGCGCTTTGGCGTGCAGGTGGACTACGTGCCACTGGTCGACCTCGCCGGCTGGGAAAATGCCATCAAGGCCAATACCAAGCTGCTGATCGTCGAATCGCCGTCCAATCCGCTGGCCGAGCTGGTCGATATCACCGCCCTCAGCGAAATCGCCCATGCCCACGGTGCCATGCTGGTGGTGGACAACTGCTTCAGCACTCCGGCGCTGCAGCAGCCGCTGAAGCTGGGTGCCGACATCGTGTTCCACTCGGCCACCAAGTTCATCGACGGCCAGGGCCGCTGCATGGGTGGCGTGGTTGCCGGCCGTGCCGAGCAGATGAAAGAAGTGGTGGGCTTCCTGCGTACCGCAGGCCCCACCCTCAGCCCGTTCAACGCCTGGATCTTCACCAAGGGCCTGGAAACCCTGCGCCTGCGCATGCGTGCGCACTGCGAAAGCGCCCAGGTACTGGCCGAATGGCTGGAGCAGCAGGAGGGCGTGGAGAAGGTGCATTACGCCGGCCTGCCGAGCCACCCGCAGCACGAACTGGCCAAGCGCCAGATGAGTGGCTTCGGTGCGGTGGTCAGCTTCGAGGTCAAGGGTGGCAAAGAGGGCGCCTGGCGCTTCATCGACGCTACCCGGGTGATTTCCATCACCACCAACCTGGGTGACAGCAAGACCACCATCGCCCACCCGGCCACCACCTCCCACGGTCGTCTGACGCCGCAGGAACGTGAAGCCGCCGGCATCCGCGACAGCCTGATCCGCGTTGCCGTGGGCCTGGAAGATGTGGCCGACCTGCAGGCCGACCTGGCGCGTGGGTTGGCGGCACTGTGATCGAAATCCGTGGCGGTACGCCCGGCCATAACGGCCGGGTAGCCCTGGTGACCGGTGCCGCGCGCGGCATCGGCCTGGGCATTGCCGCCTGGTTGATCTGCGAAGGCTGGCAGGTGGTGCTCAGCGATCTCGACCGCCAGCGTGGCGCCAAGGCGGCCAAGGCCCTGGGTGACAATGCCTGGTTCATCACCATGGATGTTGCCGACGAGGCCCAGGTCAGCGCCGGGGTGTCCGAGGTGCTGGGGCAGTTTGGCCGCCTGGACGCGCTGGTGTGCAATGCGGCCATCGCCAATCCGCACAACCAGACCCTCGAAAGCCTGAGCCTGGCGCAGTGGAACCGGGTGCTTGCGGTCAACCTCAACGGCCCGATGTTGCTGGCCAAGCATTGTGCGCCGTACCTGCGTGCGCACAACGGCGCGATCGTCAATCTCACCTCCACCCGGGCGCGGCAGTCCGAGCCCGATACCGAGGCCTACGCGGCGAGCAAGGGCGGCCTGGTGGCCTTGACCCATGCCCTGGCCATGAGCCTGGGCCCGGAGATCCGCGTCAATGCGGTGAGCCCGGGCTGGATCGATGCCCGTGACCCGTCGCAGCGCCGTGCCGAACCGTTGACCGAGGCGGACCATGCCCAGCACCCGACGGGCAGGGTAGGGACAGTGGAAGACGTGGCGGCCATGGTTGCCTGGCTGTTGTCTCGGCAAGCGGCGTTCGTCACCGGCCAGGAGTTCGTGGTCGATGGCGGCATGACCCGCAAGATGATCTACACCTGAGCCTTTTGCATATCCTGTACCGGCCTCTTCGCGGGCACGCCCGCTCCCACAGGTATTTCTCACATGTCAGCATCTGTGGAGATCCTGTGGGAGCGGGCGTGCCCGCGAAGAGGCCAGTACAGGCTATCGACAGCCGCAGACAGGTAAACCGCTTTTTGCTCTTTTCTGAAAAAAATTCAATGGGGCTATTGACTTAGCTTCGCCACCTGCGTAAATTTCGCGGCCTCAGCGAAGCAAACGCAACAAGCAACATCGCGAGGGTGATTAGCTCAGCCGGGAGAGCATCTGCCTTACAAGCAGAGGGTCGGCGGTTCGATCCCGTCATCACCCACCACTTCCTGAGATGTTCCTGGTGCTTCGGGTTTCGCAAGAAGCCGATAGCCAGAGAGGAACGCACTGCGCAGCGGTAGTTCAGTCGGTTAGAATACCGGCCTGTCACGCCGGGGGTCGCGGGTTCGAGTCCCGTCCGCTGCGCCATTTTTCAGTAACAGATGGGTGCCTGGCACCGGTCTGAAGCCACAAGGCAAACGCCTTGGGCTGATCCCAGTTTCAATCGGGCGAAAGCCTGAACGATACGCAGCGGTAGTTCAGTCGGTTAGAATACCGGCCTGTCACGCCGGGGGTCGCGGGTTCGAGTCCCGTCCGCTGCGCCATCTTCGTTTCAAGGTCCCTTGAACACCTTGAAGCAAACACAAGAGAAGCGATCACGTTATCGCTTTTTTTGTGCCTGCCCTGAGGCCATCGCGCCGGAAGGGTAGACCCAGGTTTCAATCGGGCGCAAGCCTGAATGATACGCAGCGGTAGTTCAGTCGGTTAGAATACCGGCCTGTCACGCCGGGGGTCGCGGGTTCGAGTCCCGTCCGCTGCGCCATCTTCGCCTCGAGGCCCCTTGAACGCCTCGAAGCCACGATAAAGCGACCTTCGGGTCGCTTTTTTCGTTTTTACGCCTGGCAATCGCCGCCTTTGACCCAGATTTACACGAACCTGACAGACTCTTCACCGATCAGCGGTTCCTGTGCCTGCCTGCTGTGTTGCACAATAGGCACCTTCTCGACTTACCCGGAATTCGCAATGACCAGATCTTCCGTCTTTGGTGCGCTCGGGCTGGCCCTGGTGCTGGCGGGCGTGACCGGTTGTTCCTCGAAAAAAGCCGCCGTCTACGAGCACGAGAACTTCGATGACTCGGGCACCTTCTCGCGCAGCTTCCCGGTGAGTGATGCCGGCTCCTGCGAGGCCGCCCGGCGCGCCTTGCTCAGCCAGGGTTACATCATCACCAGCAGCGGCGCCAACCAGGTGGTGGGCAACAAGAGCTTCCAGCAGAACAGCGAGAACCACCTGCAGATCAGTTTCAACGTCACCTGTGCGCCGGATGTGAGCGACGAGCAGCGTTCGACCATGTTCGCCAACGCCCTGCAGGACCGCTACGCCCTGAAAAAGTCCAACACCTCCGCCAGCCTGGGCGTTGGTGTACTGGGGTCGGTGTCGATGCCGATCGGCTCCAGCGACGACTCGATGGTCAAGGTGGCCAGCGAGACGGTGACGGCGGCGCAGTTCTATGACCGCTATTTCGCCCTGGTGGAGAGCTACCTGCCAAAGCCCAAGCCTAAGCAGGAGAGCAAGGCCAAGGTCGAGGAGCCCGCGCCGAAGGTCGAAGCGCCCGCGGCTGCCCTGGGGCTGCCGGAGCAGGCCGCGGCAGCGCCGGTGGCACCGGCCCCGGTGGCGGTGCCTTTGGTTGAAGCGGCGCCAGCCCCGGCCGCTGTTGCCCCGGCCAGCGAGGCGGTAGCCGCGCCGGTGGTGGATGACAGCCAAGGCTCGCAACCGGTGGCCCCGCCGGCGGAGGCGGCACCGATCGAGGTGCAGCAGGAAGCCCAGCCTGCCGAGGCCGCCGAGACCGCTTCCCCCGCCCTTTGATAGCTTGCCTGTACCGGCCTCTTCGCGGGTAAACCCGCTCCCACAGGTACTTCGCAGTTCTCAACATCTGCGCAGTACCTGTGGGAGCGGGTTTACCCGCGAAGAGGCCGGTGCAGGCAGTCCATCCCCTGTTACAGACGCACCGCGATAACTTCCTGAACACCTGCTACGTTTACCACTCATAAGCTTGTCATCATTCCTTCACGCCACCTGCTTAGGTTGAAGGCGACACCGATAAAGATCATGAGATGAGAGGACGCAGGGCTATGGACGAATACCAGGAAGAACTTCTCGAATTCCAGGCTTATGAACTGGACACCCCGGAACCGGCCGACGACGCTACCGAGCTCTAGCCCGCCCGCCGCTGGCTGCGGCGAAACTCCCCCGGTGTAAGGCCCGTCCAGCGCTTGAAGGCGCGCTGGAAGGCCTCGGCCGACGCAAACCCCAGCAGATAGGCAATCTCGCCAAAGGCCAGCTCCGTATCGCGGATGTAGGTTTCGGCCAGGTCGCGCCGTGTTTCACTGAGCAGGTCGCGAAAGCGCGTGCCTTCCTCGGCCAGTTTGCGGCGCAAGGTCCAGGTCGGCAGTTGCAGGTGCAGCGCCACTTCTTCCAGGTCCGGTTCACGGCCACCATTGAGCAACGGGCCCAGCAGGTGGGTGATGCGCTCACCCAGGCTGCGCACCCGCGTACGCTGCAGCATTTCCGCCTCGCACAGCTGCAGCAGGTGCTGCCAGGTGCTCGGGCAGTGCCTGGGGTTGGCCAGCTGCAGCGTGGCGCGGCTCAGGCGCAGCTGGTTGCCGTCGGCCGCGAACTGCACGGGCGCGCTGCACAGCGGCTGGTAGCGCGCTGCATAGGCGGGTGCGGCAAACTCGATGTCCATATGTTCGGCCTGCACCGCCGTACCGGCCAGGTCGGCAAGCTGGGCGAGCCAGCCGGCGAGTAGCGAATCGACCACGAAACGGTTGTAGGCGTTGTAGGGGCTGATGGAGTAGAAACGTAGCCAGGCGCCCTGGGCATCTTCCTGAAAACTGGAGTGGCCGCGGTAGTTGGCGGCGTACAGCGGCTCGAAGCGCAACAGGGTGCGTGCCGCCTCGCCCAGGTTCGGTGCCTGGGCCGCGGTGACCCCGGCCAGGCCGGCATGCGCCAGGCGGCTCAGGCGCCCCATGTGCAGGCCCAGCGCGGCCTCGCCGCACAGTTCGATGGCGGCGTGCCCCAGGTGCATGTAGCGCGGGATCGACAAGCGCGCACCGGCTTCGCTCAGGCGCGCCGCATCCAGGCCATAGCGGCGCAGCAGCGGCTCGGGGTCGTGGCCCAGTTCGCGCAGGGCCTCGGTCAGCGGCTGGACAAAACCAACCGACAGGTCGCCCAGGCGCACGCGGGGGCGGGCCATGGGCTTACAACCACAGGTTCAGCAAGCGGGCGCCAGGGCTGGGGGTGCCCGCCAGCAATTCACCCGCCTGGTGGGCAAAGCCCTGGCCGTCGCTGCCCTGTTCCCAGAACTGCCCACGCATGAACACGCTCATGCTGCTGACGCCGGCCCCGGCTGCTTCGGTCAGGCGCTGCCAGGCCGCCTGTTCGCTGACTTCGCCGCGCTGCAAGGCCAGCCCGGCGCTGGCATCCTGGTGGCGATTACCGCGCCAGGGCGCTTGCCAGCTGCCCTTGCCGCTGAGGAATACCGGGTTGGCGATCAGTTGTACCGCCTGTCGTGCCAGTTGCTGGTGGTTTTCCGGGTACCAGCTGTCACTGCCCACCAGCACGCCCAGGCGCCCGGCAGGGGTTTGCAATACCTGCAGCGGGTGCTGGCGGCCATCGTGCACATAGCGGCGCATTTCGCTGTCGGGGAACTGCTGGCGTTGCGGTTGGCCCAGCAGCGAGCCGTCACCGGCGAACACCACGCTGCTGTTGAACAGCGGGCCGCTGCCGGCATGCAGCACACCCTGTTTCACGTAGGGGGCGGGCAGCACGATGGAGCCGGCCACCAGGGTGACGTTGAATTCCTTGGCCAGGCCGCCGAACAGTTGCTGGTAGTCCGCAGCCATCTGCTCGGCTTTCATGCGCAGGTGCGCGTCGGCGCGCCAGTCGTCCCCGTCGGCACGGAGCATGGCCAGGCCATAGCGCAGCGGGTTGCTCAGTTCCAGCCATTGCAGGGCTTCGCGGCTTTGCGTGACCTGGTACAGCTCGTTCTTTTCGCCGCGTGCCCACAGCCAGGTACCGATGTGCTCTGGTAGCACCACCACCGTACGCGGGCCGACAAGCCCTTGGCTACGTGCCTGCTCCAGGTAGGCCGCGAGCTTGCGGTGCAGGCGTTGCAGGTTCTGGTAGTCGCCCGGGTAGAGCAGCGGTTCGACGCCGAGCAGGTTGCCGTGCTCGCCCGGCACACCGTGGTTCAGTGCCAGTTCGATGCGCAGGTCGGACAGGTAGTGGCCTTCCGGGCGCTGCTGGGTCCAGAAACCGTAGCCGCAGAGGGCGGCGATCATCACCAGCGCCAGGGCGCTTGCCAGGAGTTTTCGCATGAAGCAGGACAGCGCCTTGGAAACGAGAGTTTCCTAGGGTAGTCGTGCTGTGCGCGAGGATCAATAACTTGTCAGTTTCGATCATTGAGCCCGTTCAAACGGCTGTTTAATGTCGCAGGCAGACAAACGACGGGGCCCGCCAGACAGCGCGGCACCCGCATTCCGTGATCACGCCACCTGGGGACCTTTCCATGGCCGCCGACCGCTACCCGCACCTGCTCGCCCCGCTGGACCTGGGCTTCACCACCTTGCGCAACCGCACCCTGATGGGCTCGATGCACACCGGCCTCGAAGAGCGCCCGGGCGGCTTCGAGCGCATGGCGGCGTACTTTGCCGAGCGCGCCCGCGGTGGCGTCGGCCTGATGGTCACCGGCGGCATCGCGCCCAACGATGAGGGTGGGGTGTATTCCGGGGCGGCCAAGCTCAGCACCGAGGAAGAGGCCGACAAGCACCGCATCGTCACCGAGGCGGTACACGCTGCCGGCGGCAAGATCTGCCTGCAGATCCTGCATGCCGGGCGCTACGCCTACAGCCCGCGCCAGGTGGCGCCCAGCGCGATCCAGGCGCCGATCAACCCGTTCAAGCCCAAGGAACTGGACGAGGCAGGTATCGAGAAGCAGATCGCCGACTTCGTCAATTGCGCGGTGCTGGCCCAGCGCGCCGGTTACGACGGCGTCGAGATCATGGGTTCGGAAGGCTACTTCATCAACCAGTTCCTCGCCGCCCACACCAACCACCGCACCGATCGCTGGGGTGGCAGCTATGAAAACCGCATGCGCCTGGCGGTGGAGATCGTCAGCCGGGTGCGCGGCGCGGTCGGGCCGAACTTCATCATCATCTTCCGCCTGTCGATGCTCGACCTCATCGAGGGCGGCAGCACCTGGGACGAAATCGAGCTGCTGGCCAAGGCCATCGAGCAGGCTGGCGCGACCTTGATCAATACTGGCATCGGTTGGCACGAAGCGCGTATCCCGACCATTGCCACCAAGGTGCCGCGTGCGGCATTCAGCAAGGTCACCGCCAAGCTTCGTGGCGTGGTGAACATTCCGCTGATCACCACCAACCGCATCAATACTCCGGAGGTGGCCGAGGCGGTGCTGGCCGAGGGCGATGCCGACATGGTCTCGATGGCACGGCCGTTCCTGGCCGACCCGGACTTCGTCAACAAGGCCGCTGCCGGCCGCGGCGACGAGATCAATACCTGCATCGGCTGCAACCAGGCCTGCCTGGACCATACCTTCGGCGGCAAGCTGACCAGTTGCCTGGTCAACCCGCGTGCCTGCCACGAGACCGAGCTCAACTACCTGCCCGTGCGCACCGTGAAGCGCATTGCCGTGGTCGGCGCTGGCCCGGCCGGCCTGGCGGCAGCCACGGTGGCGGCCGAGCGCGGCCACGCGGTAACCCTGTTCGATGGCGCCAGCGAGATCGGCGGGCAGTTCAATGTGGCCAAGCGGGTGCCGGGAAAGGAAGAGTTCCATGAAACCCTGCGTTACTTCCGCAACAAGGTCAAAAGCACGGGCGTGGACCTGCGCCTGAACACCCGGGTCGATGTGCAGGCTCTGGTGGACGGTGGCTACGACGAGATCATCCTGGCCACCGGCATCGCCCCGCGCACGCCGGCCATCCCCGGTGTCGAGCATGCCAAGGTGCTCAGCTACCTGGACGTGCTGCTCGAGCGCAAGCCGGTGGGCAAGACTGTCGCGGTGATTGGTGCGGGCGGCATCGGTTTCGACGTTTCCGAGTACCTGGTGCACCAGGGCGTGGCTACCAGCCAGGACCGTGAGGCGTTCTGGAGGGAGTGGGGCATCGATACCCATCTGCAGGCACGCGGTGGCGTGGCCGGGATCAAGGCCGAGCCGCATGCCCCGGCGCGGCAGGTGTACCTGTTGCAGCGCAAGAAATCCAAGGTGGGTGACGGCCTGGGCAAGACCACCGGCTGGATTCACCGTACCGGGTTGAAGAACAAGCGGGTGCAGATGCTCAACAGCGTCGAGTACCTGGGTATCGACGATGCCGGCCTGCATATTCGCGTGGCCGAAAGCGAGCCACAGGTGCTGGCGGTGGACAACGTGGTGATCTGTGCCGGGCAGGAGCCGCTGCGCGAGCTGCAGGACGGGCTGGTGGCGGCGGGGCAGTCGGTGCACCTGATAGGTGGGGCCGATGTGGCGGCCGAGCTGGATGCCAAGCGGGCGATCAACCAGGGTTCGAGATTGGCGGCTGAGCTCTGAGATCGCCGGGGCCGCTTTGCGGCCCTTCGCGGGCTTGCCCGCTCTTACAGGGATAACGCACTCCTGACTGTGGGAGCGGGCAAGCCCGCGAAGGGCTGCAAGGCAGCCCCGGGATATCACTGGTAAACTCGCGCGATGCAATTTGACCTCCCCCAAGCCCCCCTCCAGCCCCTGATCCTGCCCTGGCTCCAACAAGCCCAGGTAGAAGCCGCCATCCTGCGCCTGGACCTGATCGACCCGCTGATCAGTGGCAACAAATGGTTCAAGCTACGCCATCACCTGCAACAGGCCAGCGCCAGCAACGCCCCGGGCCTGATCAGCCTCGGCGGCAACCATTCCAACCACCTGCACGCCCTGGCCGCTGCCGGCAAGCGCTTCGGCTTCGCCACCGCCGGCCTGCTGCGTGGCCACGCCCAGGACACGCCAACTGTGCGAGACCTGCAGGCGCTGGGCATGGAACTGCACTGGCTGGGCTATGGCGGCTATCGCGCACGAAACCAAGCGGGTTTCTGGGAACCCTGGCAGTCACGCTACCCGGGTTGGCACTGCATCCCCGAAGGGGGCGGCGGGCTGGCCGGTGCACAGGGCTGCGTGCTGATCATGCAGCAGGCGCGCGCGCAAATCGCGGCACTGGGCTGGTCGGGCTACGACGCCTGGTGGCTGGCTGCCGGAACGGGGACTACCCTGGCCGGCCTGGTAATGGCCGAGGCGGGCGCACATGTGGTGCATGGTGCATTGGCGGTACCCAGGGACCATGGTGTGCCGGAGGCGGTAGCGACACTGGCCGGCGCGCATGGCTACCAGCTGCACGACGCCTGCCGTGGCGGTTTCGGCAAATTCGACGCGGAGCTGCTGGCGTTCATCGCCGATTGCGAGCGGCACACCGGCGTGCCGCTCGAAGCTCTCTACACCGGCAAGGCCCTGCTGGCCCTGCGTGAGCAGGTCGAGGCCGGGCTGTTCGCGCCCGGCACCCGCCTGATCGTCGTGCACACCGGCGGCCTGCAGGGCCGGCGCGGTTACTTGTAGGGCAGCATGCGCAGCAGCGTGTTGTCGCGCTGCACATAGTGGTGATACAGCCCGGCCAGAGCGTGCAGGCCGATCAGCCAGTAGCCCCAGCTGCCGATGCGCTCATGCCAGCCTTTGATGAACTTGGCCTGGTCCGGGTTCGGGCCGATCAGGTGCGGCAGCTCCAGGCCGAAGAACGGCACTGGTTTGTCGGCGGCGCTGAGGATCAGCCAGCCGGCCAGCGGCAGGATGATCATCAGCAGGTACAACGCCAGGTGCATCAGGTGCGCGAGGCCGGTCTGCCAGGCCGCAGGTTTGGGCACGATGGGTGGAGTCGGGCGGCTCAGGCGGATGGCCAGGCGCAACCAGACCAGTACGAACACGCTGAGCCCGAGCATGAAGTGCAGGTCCTTCATCAGGTTGCGTTCGACGCTGTCCTTGGGGAACAGGCCACGCAGTTCGATAAGGGCATAGACAGCGGCCAGCAGCACCAGCATCAGCCAGTGCAGGGCGATGGACAGGCGCGCGTAATGGGTCGCGGGGGTGGATGAAACCATGATCGGTCCTCGTCATCAGGTCGGAATGGCGCTCTTGCCGGCGCTCAGGAAGTACTGTAATGGCTACGGGGGAACAAATCTTTGCGCCAGGTCTGTGAAAATTGTGTTGTCTGCACCGGCCTCTTCGCGGGCTTGCCCGCTCCCACAGGTACTGCACAGGTTCTGAATGCTGTGCAGTCCCTGTGGGAGCGGGCAAGCCCGCGAAAGGGCCGGTACAGCTGGCATCATGCCTCGGGTGTAAATGGCCAACTGTCAGCCACCAGAAACACCCGCTCGGCCTCCTGCCAGGCCCCGTCAGCCTCTTGTTCCAACCTCACCAGCAACTGCGCCGGAGCCTGCCGCTCCAGCACGTGCAGCCACGCCGCAAACTGCTCCACCGCCCAGCACTCATGCGCCTCGACCCGCGCCGGCGCCAGCCAGGCATGCCTTTGCAGCGGCTGCCATCGCTCACCTTCGCCCATGACCCAGTCCCGCCGCCGCAGCCAGCGCCCGCGCAAGTGCTGCGGGTTGGCGCCCTGTGGTGGCTGCGCATGCCCAGGCCACGGGTAGAACAGATAGCCACCCAGCCACACATGCGCCTGCACCTGCTCCACCCCCAGCCGGGCCAGCACCTCGCGGCTGTGCGCCCCCGCCGACATGGGCAACTGGTGCCGTGCCAGGTGCGCCAGTTTGCTTCCCAGTCGGTCATGGCAGCCCGGTCCCAGCCAGGCGGCGGGGTCGTGCCCGGCGTGCTCCGGGCCCAGGTACAGCTTGATGGCCAGTTCCAGGTGGTGCACACCGTCGCGGTCGCGCAGCACCACATCCAGCTCACCCAGGGTGCGCCCGCCTTCGCGAATCGCCAGATTGGCCGCCAGCAGTTCGATGCCCGGGGCCTGGCTCAGGGCGAATTGCCACAGCCGTTCGTAGTAGTGCCCCAGGCGCCGGCTGCCCAGTTGCGCCAGCCAGTCGCGCAGCGGGCGGTCATCGTCATCCAGCGCCCGCAGCCAGTCTGCCAGGCGCTGTGGCTGGTCCGCCCACAGGCTACCCGCCAGCGGGTGGCGCTGGGGGCAGGGCGGGGCGCTGAGCAACGGGGGCGACAGCAGGGCCCAGGCCAGGTCGCGCACGTTGGGGCGGCGTAGCTGCCGGGGCAGGTCGTGGAGCAGGGCGAATGGCATCATCCTGCGAGCATAGCCGGTTTGCCGCTACCCGGTGGTTTCGCCCATAATCGCGGCATAGTCACCCGCCGCAGAGCCTCGCAGGAGCCCCATGGAGCAATTTCGCAATATCGGTATCATCGGCCGCCTTGGCAGCTCGCAGGTGCTCGACACCATTCGCCGACTGAAAAAATTCCTCCTCGAGCGCCACCTGCACGTGATCCTCGAGGACACCATCGCCGAAGTGCTGCCCGGCCATGGCCTGCAAACCTCTACCCGCAAGCTGCTGGGCGAGGTCTGTGACCTGGTCATCGTGGTCGGCGGCGACGGCAGCCTGCTGGGTGCCGCCCGCGCCCTGGCCCGGCACAACATTCCGGTGCTGGGCATCAACCGTGGCAACCTGGGCTTCCTTACCGACATCCGCCCCGACGAGCTGGAAGAGAAGGTCGCCGAAGTGCTCGACGGCCACTACCTGGTGGAAAACCGCTTCCTGCTGCAGGCCGAGGTACGCCGCCACAACGAAGCCATCGGCCAAGGTGATGCGCTGAACGACGTGGTGCTGCACCCGGGCAAGTCCACGCGCATGATCGAGTTCGAGATCTACATCGATGGCCAGTTCGTCTGCAGCCAGAAGGCCGACGGCCTGATCGTCGCCACCCCCACCGGCTCCACCGCCTACGCGCTGTCGGCTGGCGGCCCGATCATGCACCCCAAGCTCGACGCCATCGTCATCGTGCCGATGTACCCGCACACTCTGTCGGGCCGGCCGATCGTGGTCGACGGCAACAGCGAGCTGAAGATCGTGGTGTCCAAGGACCTGCAGATCTACCCGCAAGTATCCTGTGACGGCCAGAACCACTTCACCTGTGCCCCCGGCGACACCATCACGGTGAGCAAGAAACCGCAGAAGCTGCGCCTGATCCACCCGCTGGACCACAATTACTACGAGGTCTGCCGCACCAAGCTCGGCTGGGGCAGCCGCCTGGGAAGCAGGGACGACTGATGCTCGATCCGGCGCGTAGTTTCGACATCATCGGTGATGTGCACGGTTGTGCGCTGACCCTTGAACGCCTGCTCGACGCCCTCGGTTACAAGCGTGTGGCAGGCGTGTGGCGCCACCCGCGGCGCCAGGCGCTGTTCCTTGGCGACATCGTCGACCGCGGGCCACGCATTCGCGAGGCGCTGCACATCGTCCACGACATGGTCGAGGCCGGCCAGGCGTTCTGCATCATGGGCAACCACGAATACAACGCGCTGGGCTGGGTTACCCCGGCACTGCCTGGCAGCGGCAAGGCCTTCGTGCGCGAGCATACGCCGCGCCACGCCCGGTTGATCGACGAAACCCTGACCCAGTTTGCCCACCACCCCGCTGACTGGCACGACTTCGTCAACTGGTTCTACGAATTGCCGCTGTTCGTCGACGCCGGGCGCTTCCGCCTGGTGCATGCCTGCTGGGACCCGCGGCTGATCGAGCCGCTGCGTCAGCAGTACCCCGACGGGCGTATCGACGAGCACTTCATCCAGGCCTCGGCGGTGAGCGGCAGCTTTGCCGCCACCGTGTGCAACCGCCTGCTGCGCGGTACCGACATGCGCCTGCCGGACGGCCTGACCCTCACCGGTGGCGACGGCCTGACCCGTGCCTTCTTCCGTACCAAGTTCTGGGAAGAAGACCCGCAAACCTACGGCGACATCGTGTTCCAGCCAGACGCCCTGCCCGCGGAAGTGGCCAGCACCCCGCTCAGTCACAGCCAGAAGAACGCCTTGCTGCGCTATGCCGAAGACGAGCCCATGCTGTTCGTCGGCCATTACTGGCGCAGCGGTCGCCCGGCGCCGATCCGCGCCAACCTGGCCTGCCTGGACTACAGCGCCGTGCTCTATGGCAAGCTGGCAGCCTACCGGCTGGATGATGAAACCCGCATCGACCCGCACAAGTTCGTCTGGGTCGATGTCGACCGCCCACAGGCCAACCAATGAACATTATCGAAGTGATGCGCCTGCCGCTGTCGGTCGACCTCAGCGGCTTCGTTCACCTGCTGCAGCGCCTGCAGGTGCCGCACCGGGTCAGCGAGGAGGGCGATGCCCAGGTGCTCTGGGCCCCCGACACCCTGGCCGCAGACGTCCGCGAACTCTACCAGCGCTACCCCGACGGCAACGCCGACCTGCCAGCCACCACCGATCCTGTGGGAGCGGGCGAGCCCGCGAAAGGGCCCTCCCTGGCGGAACAGGCCCGCGCCTGCAAGATCACCACCCTGACCCTGCTGCTGTGCTTCATCGTTGCCGGCCTCACCGGCCTGGGCGACAACTTCACCACCATCAGCTGGTTCACCTTCCTCGATTTCCGCGTCCAGGGCGACTACCTGTACTTCAGCCCGCTGGCGCAAAGCCTGGACGAAGGCCAGTGGTGGCGCCTGGTATCGCCCATGCTGCTGCATTTCGGCGTGCTGCACCTGGCCATGAACAGCCTGTGGTACTGGGAACTGGGCAAACGCATCGAATTGCGCCAGGGCCCGTGGCCGCTGCTGGGCCTGACCCTGCTGTTCAGCCTGGTGTCCAACCTGGCCCAGCACTACAGCAGCGGGCCGAGCCTGTTCGGCGGCCTTTCCGGCGTGCTGTACGGCCTGCTCGGGCACATCTGGCTGTACCAGTGGCTGGCACCCGACCGTTACTTCAACCTGCCCAAGGGCGTGCTGGTGATGATGCTCATCTGGCTGGTGGTGTGCCTGAGCGGCGTGATCGACACCCTGGGCCTTGGCCAGATCGCCAACGCCGCCCACGTCGGCGGGCTGCTCATCGGATGCCTGACCGGGCTCTTGGGTGGGGCGCTGGCCCGGCGTAAACTGTCGGCTTGAATCAGGAGACACTATGTCCACTTTCGCGCAAATGATTGAAAACATCACCCCGGAAATCTACGAGAGCCTGAAACTGGCCGTGGAAATCGGCAAATGGTCGGATGGCCGCAAGCTCACTGCCGAGCAGAAAGAGCTGTCGCTGCAGGCGGTAATCGCCTGGGAGATGAAAAACCTGCCCGAAGACCAGCGTACTGGCTACATGGGCCCGCAGGAATGCGCCTCGAAGTCCGCGCCGATCGCCAACATTCTGTTCAAGTCGGACTCGGTACATTGATCGAACTCGCTCGTGGCTCGTTGAGCAAGATGGCGGTAAGCCTGCAGGCGCCAGTGGTGCAGTACAGCTTCCGCCTGGATGATACGCAGGTGCCGGTCAACCCGCTGATCGGCCAGCGCCTGCGCCTTGAATACCTCGGTGCCATTCACTGCAGCCATTGTGGCAAGCGCACCAAGACCAGCTTCAGCCAGGGTTACTGCTACCCGTGCATGACCAAACTGGCCCAGTGCGATGTGTGCATCATGGCCCCGGAAAAGTGCCACTACGACGCTGGCACCTGCCGCGAACCGTCGTGGGGCGAACAGTTCTGCATGACCGACCATGTGGTCTACCTGGCCAACTCGTCGGGGATCAAGGTCGGTATCACCCGCGCCACCCAGCTGCCCACCCGCTGGCTCGACCAGGGTGCCAGCCAGGCCCTGCCGATCGTGCGCGTGGCCACCCGCCAGCAGTCCGGCCTGGTCGAAGACTTGCTGCGCAGCCAGGTGCCGGACCGCACCAACTGGCGCGCCCTGCTCAAGGGCGATGCCGAGGAGCTCGACCTGGTGGCCATTCGTGAACAGGTCTTCGACGCCTGTGCCGATGGCCTGCGCGAGCTGCAGGGGCGCTTCGGCCTGCAGGCGATCCAGCCGCTGGCCGACGCCGAAGTGGTGCAGATGAAGTACCCGGTCGAGGCCTACCCATCGAAGATCGTCAGCTTCAACCTCGACAAGGACCCGGTAGTGGAAGGCACGCTGCTGGGCATCAAGGGCCAGTACCTGATCTTCGACACCGGTGTGATCAATATTCGCAAGTACACGGCCTACCAGTTGGCCGTGCTCCAGTAAAAAGGACCTGCACATGCGTACCGAACAACCGCAAGTGATCTACCTCGAGGATTACCAGGCGCCCGAGTACCTGATCGACGAGACGCACCTGACCTTCGAGCTGTTCGAGGACCACACCCTGGTTCACGCGCAACTGGTCATGCGCCGCAACCCGGCACGCGGTGCCGGCCTGCCGCCACTGGAGCTCGATGGCCAGCAGCTGGAACTGCTGCGCGCCTCGCTGGATGACCAGGAGCTGCAGCCGGGCGACTACCAGCTCGATGCCGACAGCCTGACCGTGCAGCCCAAGGCCGAGCGCTTCACCCTCGACACCAGCGTGAAGATCCACCCCGAGAGCAACACCGCACTGGAAGGCCTGTACAAGTCGGGCAAGATGTTCTGCACCCAGTGCGAGGCCGAAGGCTTCCGCAAGATCACCTACTACCTCGACCGCCCGGACGTGATGAGCACCTTCACCACCACGGTCATCGCCGAGCAGCATCGCTACCCGGTATTGCTGTCGAACGGCAACCCGATCGGCAGCGGGACCTTCGAGAAAGGCCAGGGAGAAGACGGCCGCCACTGGGCGACCTGGGAAGACCCGTTCATGAAGCCGGCCTACCTGTTCGCCCTGGTGGCCGGTGACCTGTGGTGCGTCGAGGACAGCTTCACCCGCCAGTCCGGCCGTGACGTGACCCTGCGCATCTACGTCGAGCCCGAGAACATCGACAAGTGCGACCACGCCATGGTCAGCCTGAAGAAGTCCATGCGCTGGGACGAAGAAGTCTATGGCCGTGAGTACGACCTGGACATCTTCATGATTGTCGCGGTCAACGACTTCAACATGGGCGCCATGGAAAACAAGGGCCTGAACATCTTCAACTCCAGCTGTGTGCTGGCCCGTGCCGAAACGGCCACCGATGCCGCACACCAGCGCGTCGAAGGCGTGGTCGCCCACGAGTATTTCCACAACTGGTCGGGCAACCGCGTCACCTGCCGTGACTGGTTCCAGCTGTCGCTGAAGGAAGGCTTCACGGTGTTCCGCGATGCCGAGTTCAGCGCCGACATGAACTCGCGCACGGTCAAACGCATCGAAGACGTGGCCTACCTGCGTACTCACCAGTTCGCCGAAGACGCTGGCCCCATGGCTCACCCGGTGCGCCCGGACAGCTTCATCGAGATTTCCAACTTCTACACCCTGACCGTGTACGAGAAGGGCGCCGAAGTGGTGCGCATGGTTCGTACCCTGCTGGGCGCAGACGGCTTCCGCAAGGGCAGCGACCTGTACTTCGAACGCCACGATGGCCAGGCGGTGACCACCGACGATTTCATCAAGGCCATGGAAGACGCCAACGGCGTCGACTTCACCCAGTTCAAGCGCTGGTACAACCAGGCCGGCACCCCACGCCTGGAAGTCAGCGAGGCCTATGACGCGGCCGCGCAGACCTACAGCCTGACCTTCCGCCAGAGCTGCCCGCAGACCCCGGACAAGGCCGAAAAACTGCCGTTCGTGATCCCGGTGGAGCTTGGCCTGCTGGATGCCGCAGGCAACGACCTGCCGCTGCAACTGGCCGGCGAAGCGACGGCGCAGGGCACCAGCCGCGTGCTATCGGTGACCGAGGCCGAGCAGACCTTCACCTTCCAGGGCATCCAGGCCAAGCCGCTGCCTTCGCTGCTGCGTGGCTTCAGTGCACCGGTCAAGCTGAGCTTCCCCTACGACCGCGACCAGCTGATGTTCCTGATGCAGCACGACAGCGACGGCTTCAACCGCTGGGAGGCGGGGCAGCAGTTGTCGGTGCAGGTGCTGCAGGAACTGATCGGCCAGCATCAGCGCGGCGAAGCACTCAAGCTCGACCAGCGCCTGATCAGCGCCCTGGGCACCGTGCTCGGCAACGAGTCGCTGGACCCGGCCATGGTTGCCGAAATGCTCTCGCTGCCGGGTGAGGCCTACCTCACCGAAATCAGCCAGGTGGCCGACGTGGACGCCATCCACGCCGCCCGCGAGTTCGCCCGCCAGCAGGTCGCCGAGCAACTGTTCGACGCCCTGTGGGCGCGCTATCAGGCCAACCGCGAAGTGTCGCGCAGCACCGCCTACGTGGCCTCGGCCGAGCACTTCGCCCGCCGCAGCCTGCAGAACATCGCGCTGTCGTACCTGATGCAGAGCGGCAAGCCGCAGGTGCTGCAGGCGACCCTGGAGCAGTTCGAGCACTGCGACAACATGACCGAGCGCCTGACCGCCCTGGCCGTGCTGGTCAACTCGCCGTTCGAGGCCGAGCGGGCCAAGGCCCTGGAGGCGTTTGCCGAGCACTTCAAGGACAACCCGCTGGTCATGGACCAGTGGTTCAGCGTGCAGGCGGCCAGTACGCTGCCGGGCGGGCTGGCGCGGGTCAAGGCGCTGATGCAGCACCCGGCATTCACCCTGAAGAACCCGAACAAGGTACGTGCGCTGGTCGGCGCCTTTGCCGGGCAGAACCTGGTCAACTTCCATGCGGCGGATGGCTCCGGCTACCGCTTCCTGGCGGACCTGGTGATCGAGCTGAATGCGCTGAACCCGCAGATCGCCTCGCGGCAACTGGCACCGCTGACCCGCTGGCGCAAGTATGACGATGCGCGTCAGGCCCTGATGAAGGGCGAGCTGGAGCGGATTCTGGCTTCTGGTGAGCTGTCCAGCGATGTGTATGAGGTTGTGAGCAAGAGCCTGGCTTAAGGGCCAAGGGGGCTGCTTTGCAGCCCTTCGCGGGCACGCCCGCTCCCACAGGGATATCACTGCTTTCAAGGCCTGTGATATCCCTGTGGGAGCGGGCGTGCCCGCGAAGGGCCGCACAGCGGCCCCGGCTTTACAAGGCCGACAACAAAACATAACACCCCGCCCGTTGTGTTCCCGCAGATATCCCCGCTACGATCCCCTCAAGCTATTGCAGGCCTCTAGATCAGGCTTTTCGCAGTACCTGCAGTGCATTGACCCACCACACAAGAACACAACAGGGGGACAGTCATGAGGGAACAGAACAGGCGCTTTGCCTGGCCATTGGCAGCCGGCGCGGTACTGGCGCTGGGGCTTGGCGTGTGGGCTGACAGCGTGCAAGCCGCTGCCGCCGACGAGTATTCCACCGAATCAGCCAAGGCCAGCCAAAGCCTGCTGATCGACGCCACCCATGCCGGCAAGCGCCTGGTGGTGGTGGGCGATCGCGGTCATATCCTGTTCTCCGACGACCAGGGCAGCACCTGGACCCAGGCGCGGGTGCCCACCCGGCAACTGCTGACCGCGGTGTTCTTCCTCGACGACAAGCGCGGCTGGGCCGTCGGCCATGATGCGCTGGTGCTCGCCAGCAGCGATGGTGGTGCCACCTGGAGCAAGCAGTTCGAAGACCTGTCCCGCGAAGCACCCTTGCTCGATGTCGCCTTCCTCGACGCCCAGCACGGTTTTGCCGTAGGTGCCTATGGCGCCTTGCTGGAAACCACCGACGGCGGCCAGCACTGGCAGGACGTGGCCGAGCGCCTGGACAACCCCGACCAGCTGCACCTGAACGGTATCGCCCAGGTGCGTGACGCGGGCCTGTTCATCGTCGGCGAGCAGGGTGGCATGTTCCGCTCCGCCGACAACGGCCAGACCTGGGCCAAGGTCGAGGGCCCTTACGAGGGCTCGCTGTTCGGCGTGATCGGCACTGCCCAGCCGCACACCCTGCTGGCCTACGGCCTGCGCGGCAACCTGTTCCGTTCCACCGATTTTGGTGACAGCTGGCAGCCGATCGAGCTCAAGGCCGCACGTGGCACCCTCGAATTCGGCCTGGCAGGCGCTACGCTTGTCGAGGACGGTAGCCTGGTGCTGGTCGGCAATGGCGGCAGCGTGCTGCGCAGCACCGATGATGGCCAGACCTTCAGTGTCTACAACCGCGCCGACCGCATTGCCCTGGCCGGCGTCAGTGGCCTGGCCGATGGCGGCCTGCTGCTGGTAGGGCAGGGTGGCGTGCACCTGGCTGACCCGCAGGGTGCTGACCAGGAGGTGCGTCCATGACCAGCAGGGAGAGCATCACCATGCACCCGCATCACCAGGACAAGGCCACGCTGCTCGAACGCCTGATCTTCAACAATCGCCCCGTGGTCATCGCCCTGTGCGTACTGGTCAGCATCTTCCTGTTCTGGCAGGCCACGCAGATTCGCCCGTCCACCAGCTTCGAGAAGATGATCCCGCTGCAGCACCCGTTCATCGAGCAGATGATGGAGCACCGCAACGACCTGGCCAACCTCGGCAACACCGTGCGCATTTCGGTGGAGGCCGTGAATGGCGACATCTTCGACAAGGACTACATGGAGACCCTGCGGCAGATCCATGACGAAGTGTTCTACATCCCTGGCGTCGACCGTGCCGGGCTGAAGTCGCTGTGGAGCCCCAGCGTGCGCTGGAGCGAGGTCACCGAGGAAGGCTTTTCCGGTGGCGAGGTGATTCCCAACACCTATAACGGCTCGCAGGACAGCCTCGACACCCTGCGCGACAACGTGCTCAAGTCGGGCCAGGTGGGGCGCCTGGTGGGCAACAACTTCAAATCCAGCATCGTTGACGTGCCGCTGCTGGAGAGCTACCCAGACCCGCAGGACCCGGGCAAGCAGGTGAAGCTGGACTACCAGCAGTTCTCGCACCAGCTGGAAGAAAAGATTCGTGACAAGTTCCAGGCACAGAACCCCAACGTCAAGGTGCACATCGTCGGCTTCGCCAAGAAGGTCGGCGACCTGATCGACGGCCTGGTGATGGTGGCGATGTTCTTTGGCGTCGCCCTGGCCATCACCTGGGTGCTGCTGTACTGGTTCACCTGGTGCATCCGCAGCACCATCGCCGTGCTCATCACCACCCTGGTGGCGGTGGTCTGGCAGCTGGGCCTGATGCATGCGGTGGGCTTTGGCCTGGACCCGTACTCGATGCTGGTGCCGTTCCTGATCTTCGCCATCGGCATTTCCCATGGGGTGCAGAAGATCAACGGTATCGCCCTGCAGTCGAGTGACGCCGACAACGCCCTGACCGCCGCCCGGCGCACGTTCCGCCAGCTGTTCCTGCCGGGGATGATCGCCATCCTCGCCGACGCCGTGGGCTTCATCACCCTGCTGATCATCGACATCGGGGTGATTCGTGAACTGGCCATCGGTGCTTCCATCGGTGTGGCGGTGATCGTGTTCACCAACCTCATCCTGCTGCCGGTAGCCATCTCCTATGTCGGCATCAGCAAGAAGGCCATCGAGCGCAGCAAGCAGGACGCCACCCGCGAGCACCCGTTCTGGCGCCTGCTGTCGAACTTCGCCAGTGCCAAGGTGGCGCCGGTGTCGGTGGCCCTGGCGCTGGTCGCCTTCGCCGGTGGCCTGTGGTACAGCCAGAACCTGAAGATCGGCGACCTCGACCAGGGCGCGCCGGAGCTGCGCCCCGATTCGCGCTACAACCAGGACAACAACTTCATCATCAGCAACTACTCGACCAGTTCCGACGTGCTGGTGATCATGGTCAAGACCCCGCCGGAAAGCTGCTCGATCCACTCGACCATGGCGCCGATCGACGAGCTGATGTGGACCATGCAGAACACCCCGGGCGTGCAGTCGGCAATTTCCCTCGTGACCGTGTCCAAGCAGGTGATCAAGGGCATGAACGAGGGCAGCCTAAAATGGGAAACCCTGTCGCGCAACCCGGACATCCTCAACAACTCCATCGCCCGCGCCGATGGCCTGTACAACGGCGACTGCTCGCTGGCGCCGGTGCTGGTGTTCCTCAACGACCACAAGGCCGAAACCCTGGAGCGGGTCACTGCCGTGGCCAAGGCGTTTGCCGACAGCCACAACAAGGAAGGCCTGCAGTTCCTGCTGGCGGCGGGCAATGCCGGGATCGAAGCGGCGACCAACGAGGTGATCAAGTCGGCCGAGCTGACCATCCTGATCCTGGTGTACATCTGTGTGGCGGTGATGTGCCTGATTACCTTCCGCTCGTTCGCCGCCACCCTGTGCATCGTCCTGCCGCTGGTGCTGACCTCGGTGCTGGGGAACGCGCTGATGGCCTACATGGGCATCGGGGTCAAGGTGGCGACCTTGCCGGTGGTGGCGCTGGGTGTGGGCATTGGCGTGGACTATGGCATCTACATCTACAGCCGGCTGGAAAGCTTCCTGCGCGCCGGGTTGCCGTTGCAGGAGGCTTATTACGAGACCCTGCGCTCGACTGGCAAGGCGGTGCTGTTCACCGGGTTGTGCCTGGCCATCGGCGTGTGCACCTGGATTTTCTCGGCGATCAAGTTCCAGGCGGACATGGGGCTGATGCTGACCTTCATGCTGCTGTGGAACATGTTCGGTGCGCTGTGGCTGTTGCCGGCGCTGGCAAGGTTCCTGATCAAGCCTGAGAAGATGGTGGGCAAGGAGGGGGGCTCCATTTTCGCTCATTGACCGCAGTGGCCGCTCCTACAGGGGAACGCGTATCGGCAGGCTGATGCGATCCCTGTAGGAGCGGCCTTGTGTCGCGATGGGCTGCAAAGCAGCCCCAGGGCTATAATGCCAACTCATTTCAGATTGGTACCCCCATGTCCCCCCTCGCCACCGCCCTGCAGTCCTGCGACATGCTCCTGATCGACGGCCTGCACGCCTTCGACTTCACCTCCGATGAATCCGGCCTCACCATCGAATGCATGGACGGCCGCCAGCTCCGCCGCTGGTCCTTCACCCCCGAGCAGATCACTGCTGCCATCGCCGTGGGTGACGAGTGGCAACTCGACGATGCCAACGGCGAGCATCGACTAGTCTGTATGAGTGCCTTTCGTGCCCCGGATGATGACGAAGATGAATCGGATCTGGACGAGCCTGCTGACCGCTAGCCTGATGAGCGTGACCCTCCACGCCCACGCCGCTACCTTGCTGGTGGGCAGTTACACCGATGGCGCCAGCCAGGGCATCTACCGCTATCAGTTTGACGAAAAGACCGGCCATATCGACCCTGCGCCGCAGCAGGTGGTGAAGAGTGTCAGCCCTTCGTGGCTGGTATTGTCGGCCGATCAACGCCAGCTGTTCGCGGTCAATGAAACCCCGAACGGCCATGCCAGCAGCTTCAGCGTCAGTGCAAAAGGCGAGATCAAGCCCATCAACCAGGTGGCCAGCCAAGGTGACGAGCCGACTCACGCCAGCCTCAGCCAGGACCAGCGTTATCTGTTCGTGGCCAATTACGCAGTCAAGCCCGACCCTGGCGGCAGCCTGGTGGTAATCCCGGTGGCCAAGGACGGCAAGCTCAAGCCGGTGGTGCAACAGGCCCGGCACAAGGCGAGCGGGGTCAACCCCGAGCGCCAGGCCGGCGCCCATGTGCATTCGCTGGTGCTGTCACCCGACGGCCGCCACCTGTATGCCAGCGACCTGGGTGCCGACAAGGTGTTCATCTACCGCTACGACGGTGCCAGCGCAGACCACCCGCTGACGCCGGCGATCCCCGCGTCGGTGGACCTGCCGCCGGGCAGCGGGCCGCGCCACCTGTTGTTCGACGCCAAGGGCCGGCACGCCTACCTGACCCTGGAAATGAGTGCCGACGTGGTGATGTTCGATGTGCAGGAGGGCAACCTGGTCGAACGCCAGCGCCTGCCCCTGACCGAGAGCAAGGAAGCTGCGGCGAAAGCGGCAGGTGGCTTGCACCTGTCGGCAGACGGGCGCTTCCTGTATGTGAGCAACCGAGGCACGGCCAACGAGATCGTGGTGTTCAGCGTGGGCAAGCAGGATGGCCAGCTGACATTCCTGCAGCGCCGTTCGGTGGAGGGGGATCATCCCCGCGAGTTCGCCCTCGATCCGAGTGACAACTTCCTGCTGGTGGCCAACCAGAAGAGCAACCAGATCGTGGTGATACGCCGCGATCCGCGCAGCGGCAAGCTGTTGGAGACGGTGCAGACGCTGAAGCAGGATGCGCCGTCGGACCTGAAATTCATCGAGTGATATCGATCGGCGTGATAATCGATACTGGCGCAATGAATTTTTGCCTGCGGCTTCGGCGGCGTAAGTTTGACCCAAGGCCCAAACGGGCCAACGTCAAACCACCGCCGTCGAGGTCAGCCCAGATGAACTTCAATCTCTTCCCGGTCATTGCCGCATCCGCCATTTCCGCTTCGGTCGTATTGCCGACGCATGCCCATGCCGACAGCAGCGGCAAGGCGTCTACTACCCATAGCTACACCGAACAGTACCTGCGCCAGAGTGCCAACTTCCATGCGGCATTGAGTGGCAAGCACACCCACTGAATGTTGTACTGGCCCTATCGCCGGCAAGCCAGCTCCCACAGGGGTTGAGCAGGCCTCAGGTCCAGCGCCGTCCCTGTGGGAGCCGGCTTGCCGGCGATAGGGCCAGTACAGGAAACAGGGTTCATTTGGCCATTACGGCCTTGAACAGCTCCGAAGCCAACCACCCCTCCAGCCAGCTCCGCACCCGCGGATAAGCCGCCTCGGCGAACCACTGCGGTTCGACCCCGGCAAACTGGCGCATCAGGGGCAGCAACGCGGCATCGGCAATGCTCGGGTGCGTGGCCAGCAAGTAGGGCCTGCCTGCCAGCAGGCCTTCGAGCTCCGCCAGCCAGGCCTCGGCCTGCTGGCGGTAATGCTCGCGGGTATGCTCGGGGTAGCGCTCGGCATACTTGTACAGGTTCACCTGCGCCTTGAACGTGCTGTCGTTGCGCGCAATCAGTGTTTCAGCCTGCTGCGCCGCCACAGGGTCGGCCTGCAGCCGCCAGTCCTGTGGGTCGTTTTGCTCCAGCGCCCAGCGCATGATGTCCAGGCTTTCTTCGAGCACCCCGGCACCGGTATCCAGTACCGGCACCGTGCCCTTGGGTGACAAGGCCAGCAGTTCTGCCGGCTTGTTCTTCATCGCTACCTCGCGAATCTCCACCTCGCACCCCGCATAGCGCAGGGCCAGGCGCGCGCGCATGGCCCAGGGGCAGCGGCGGAACGAGTAGAGGATCACCCGCACACCTCCACGTCACTCAGGCCATTGCCTTGGCGGCGTACCTGGATCTGCACCGGGATGCGTTCGTGCATTTCCTGCACGTGGGAAATCACCGCCACCTTGCGGCCCTGGGCCTGCAAGCCGTCGAGGGCGTCCATGGCCAGTTGCAGCGACTCGGGGTCGAGGCTGCCGAAGCCTTCATCGATGAACAGCGATTCGATGCGCAGCGTGCTGGAGGCCATCGAGGCCAGGCCCAGGGCCAGGGCCAGCGACACCAGGAAGGTTTCCCCGCCAGACAGCGAGTGCACCGAACGCAGTTCGTCACCCATCTCGGTGTCCAGCACCAGCAGGCCGAGGGCGCTGCCGCCGCGCTTGAGGCGGTAGCGGCGGGCCAGCTGGCGCAGTTGGGCGTTGGCGTGGTGCAGCAACAGGTCGAGGTTGTAGCCCTGGGCGATCTTGCGGAACACATCGCCCGAGGCCGAACCGATCAGGGCGTTCAGGCGAGCCCAGCGTTGCCACTGCTGGTGGGCCTGTTCGATTTCCGCCGCCAGCGCCTGGTGCGCCTGTTGCCGACGCTGGTCATCGGCCTGCTGTGCACGCAGTTCGGCGCATTGCTGCTCATGGCCGGCCAGGCGTTCGCGCAGTTCGGTCAGGGCCTGTTCCAAGGCGTCGGCCGAGGTGTCCACAGTCATTTGCGCGGCATGTTGCTGCAGGCGTTGTTCACGTTCCTGCAGCAGCACGCGGCCCTGTTCGATGGCCTTTTCGGCGCCTTGCAGGCGCTGGCGCAGCTCATTGACCTGCGCGTCCTCCATGGTCAGCAGGCGGTCCAGGCCGGCGTCGTCCAGTTCCGGGTGTTCTGCGCGCCACTGGGCGATCTGGCCCTGCAACTGCTGGCACTCGGCGTCCAGCGCCTGCTGCTGCTGGGTGTTGGCCTTGAGTTCGCTGGCCAGTTGCACGCCTTGGGTACGCAGCTCCTGCAGGCGCTGGGCAGTGTCGGCGTCGAGGGCGCGGGCCTGCTCCAGCGCGGCGTCCATGTGCTGTTGCCAGGCTTCGGCGCTTGCGTGCCCGCCAAGCAGTTCGCCAAGCGAAGCCTGGGCCTGTTGGCGCTGCTCGTCGAGGGCGGCAAGTTTCTGCTGCAGCTGCTGATGGGTCTGCACGCGTGCCTGCTGTTGGTCGCGCAGCTTGTCCAGCTGGGCCTGGCGGGCTTGCTGTTCTTCCTGTTCGTCCTTGCGCTGCTCCAGTTGCTGCAGGCGTTGGGCGATCTGCTGATCCAGGGCGAGGAAGGCATTGGCCGGGTCGTCGTTCAAGGCCTTGAGGGCCTCTTCGGGCAATACGCCGGCAAGGTCCGCGAGGCCTTGCTGCAACTGCTGCTCGTCGCTGGCCAGGGCCTGGTGCTGTTGCTCCAGGTGGCGCTGGGCTTGCTGTTGCGCCTGCTGGGCGGCCTGCAGTTGCTGGTTGAGACGGGCTGCATCTTTTTGCAGGGCGAGCAGGGCGCTCTGGCGTTTCTCGTCCTGGGCGATTTCTTCGTCCAGGCGTCGCAGCTGGCTGTCGAGCCAGGCACTGCGGGCCTTGTCGTCCTGCGGGGCCAGGGCCGGCCACAGGCTGTGCGCCTGCACCTGGGCCACCAGCGGTTGCAGCTGTTCGCCCAGGTGCTGCTGTTGCTGCTGATAATCCTTGAGCTGGGCGTTGACCACGCCCAGCTGGGTGCGCAGCTCCACCAGCTTGCTGTTGAGGGTTTCGACCTGCTTCTGCGCGGCCTCTTCCTCGGCCTGGTCATGGCGACCCAGGCTTTGCAGCAGCGCTTCAGGCTGGTGGAACGGGTGCTCGGCGCTGCCGCACACCGGGCAGGGTTCGCCGTCGCGCAACTGGCCGCGCAACTCTTCGACGCTGGTGTTGCGTGCCAGGCGCTGGCGTTCCAGCAACTGACGGGTGAGGTTGAGCGCTTGCTCGGCGGCTTCCAGCTCGGCCTTGGCGGCGGTGCCTTCGGTAATCAGTTGCTGGCGCTGCTGCATGGCCTGCTGCTGACGCACGCGCACGGCCTCCAGCTGCTGGCGCAGTTCCAGTTCACGGCCATGCAGGCGTGACAGCTCTTCCACGGCGCGCTGCTGCTTGCGGTTGTCCTGCAGCATGCCACCCAGCAGGTCGATCTGTTCTGCCAGGGCCTGGGGTTCGGCCTTGGCTTCGCGGAACAGCAGCTCGAAGGCATCGCGCTCGGCCTGCAAGTGCGCATTGGCCTGGCTGGCCTGGGCCTGCAGGCCGGGCAGCTCTTCACGGCCCTTGGCCAGGCGGCCCCCGATCAGCATCACTTGCTTCAGTTGCGGCAGGTAGGCGTGCCAGGCGTTGGCCAGGCCCGCCAGGTGCTGGCTGTCGGCGAGCGCGGTGTCGATCTGCGCCAGTTGCTGCAGGCTGCGCTGCTGGTTGTCTTCCAGCTGCTGCAGGTGCTGCTGGCCTTCGGCGACCTGCTGCTCGGCCTGCTGGCCGGCGCTGCGCTGTGCTGCCAGCTCCTGCTCCAGACGGGCCAGGTTGTCCTGGGCGGCGAAGGCCTGGCGCAGGCGAGGGGCGTTCTCGCTGTGTTGGGCCTGGCTATCGGCAAGCGCCTGACGCGCGGCGTCCAGCGCCTGTTCGAGCTCGCTGGTGCGCACTTGCAGCTCGGCTTGCTGCTGCTGTTGTTCGGCGATCTTCGCTGCCAGCGGTGCCAGTTGCGCGGTCAGTGCCTGCTGGCGGTGGAACTGGTGACGCTGCGGGGCCAGGCGCTCCAGGCGCACAAGGTCCAGGCGCTGGTCAGCCAGTTGTTGCCAGCCCTGCTCGGCGGCCTGCAGCGCGGTGCCGGCTTCGGCGTGCTGGGCCTGCAGCTGGCGCTGCTCGTTCAGCCAGTTGCGTTGCTGCTCCAGCTGGCGCTCGCCGGCCTGGTCGGCCTTGAACTGCTGTTGCGCCTGTTCCAGGCGCTGGTCGAGCTCGGCGCGGGCTTCGGCGGCCATCGGCAGCAGGTGGCTGGCACGGTCCTTCAGGGCATTGTGGGCCTCGCCGGCTTCGCGTGCCTTGCTGAAGGCCCGCTGGCCCAGGCGGGTGTAGATGGCGGTGTTGGTGAGCTTTTCCAGCAGCTCGCTGCGTTCTTTGTCGTCGGCCTTGAGGAAGGCGCCGAATTCGCTCTGGGCCAGCATCACCGCGCGGGTGAACTGTTCGAAGTTCAGGCCCAGGCGGGCTTCGACCAGTTGCTTGTATTCGTTCTTGCCGCTGCCCAGTACCTGCTCGCTGTCCAGGTCATAGAAGCTCTGGCGGCTGTGCTGCAGCTTGCCGTTGGCCTTGTCGCGGGCGCGGTTGGCTTCCCAGCGGGCGCGGTAGCGGCGGCCATCGATGCCGACGAAATCGACTTCGGCAAAGCCGCTGCCGGTGCCGCGGCGCAGCAGGTTGCGCGGGTCGGAGGTAGGGATCTCGCCGTCTGCATCCGGCACCTTGGCCTCGCGGCCAATGTCGTTCAGCCGTGGCACGGTGCCGAACAACGCCAGGCACAGGGCGTCGAGCAGGGTACTTTTGCCCGCCCCGGTAGGCCCGGTGATGGCGAACAGGCCGGCGCTGGCCAGCGGTTCGGCGGTGAAGTCGATATCGACCGGGCCGGCCAGGGATGCCAGGTTCTTCAGGCGGATGGCAAGAATCTTCATGGCTGTTCCTCTTCCTGCTGCACGTCCTGCAACAGCAGGGCGAAGTCGGCCAGCGCCTGTTCGTCGGCGGGGTTGCCATAGGCCTGCTCCCAGGCGCGGCTGAACAGGTCCTGCGGGGTCATCTGGGCCAGTTCGACAAAGGCCAGGTCATCGTCTTCGGCATTGTTGCGGCCGGCGTATTCGGCGCTGATGCGGATCAAGCGCACGGCCTTGCCTTCCAGTGCGGTTTCGATCTGCTGGCGCAGGTCGGGTTGCGGCTCATCCAGTATCACCCGCACCTCCAGCCAGGGCTGGCGGTTGGGGTCTTCGAGCAGGTCGATCACTGGCAGCTCGGCCAACTGCTCCAGCAGTTCGCCCAGTGGTGCCGGGCCGACCCGTTGCAGGGCCACGGCGCGCGGTACCGGGCGCGGTTCGACGCTGATCAGGCCAGTGCCGTCCAGCTCCACTTCCAGCACCTGGTGCGGGTAGTTGATTTCGGCGAACGACAGCGGGATCGGCGAGCCGCTGTAGCGGATGCGTTCTTCGCGGTTGACCTTCTGCGGCTTGTGCAGGTGGCCCAGGGCGACGTAGCTGATGGCCTTGTCGAACAGCTTGGCCGGCAGCGCCTCGGCGTTGCCGATGATCAGGCTGCGCTCGGAGTCCTCCGACACCGCGCCACCGGCCATGTGCGCGTGGCTGATGGCGATCAGCGCCTGGTCCTTCTTGCGCTTCTTTTGCGCGGCGGCGATCAGCTGCTGGTGCACCTGGGTGATGCCTTGCAGGTAGTCGTCGCCCAATTGCGGGCCGGTCACCTCGGCCGGGCGCAGGAAGGGCAAGGCCAGGCACCAGGCGGCGACCTTGCCACGGCCGTTGGTCAGCGGAATCAGCAGGCGCTCGGCGTCCAGCTGGCCCTCGTCCAGCCAGTGTACACGGCCCAGGGCATGGGTGCGCAGGCGGCGCATCAGTGCCGCGGGCAGCTCGATGCGCGAGCCGGAGTCGTGGTTGCCGGCGATCATCACGATGTCCAGCTTCGGCTGTTGTTCGTGGGCCTGGACGATGAAGTCGTAGAGACGTTCCTGGGCTTTGACCGGCGGGTTGACCGTGTCGAAGATATCGCCGGCGATCAGCAGCGCATCCGGCTGGCGCAGGCGCAGCTGGCCGAGCAGCCAGTCGAGGAAGCAGGCGTGTTCGAAGTCGCGTTCCTGGCCGTGCAGGCTTTGGCCCAGGTGCCAGTCGGAGGTATGAAACAGACGCATGGATGACCTGTTGGTGTCGAGTCGAGCAAGCGGGGAAAGGGCGGTATGGTAACCCAAGCATGGGGCTAACAGGTGCTCGCCTGAAAGTGTGTCGGCGAACACCTGGCAGCCTTGATGCGATCACGCTTTCTGTAGGAGCGGCCTTGTGTCGCGAAAGGGCCGCATGGCGGCCCCGGCGATTTTGCGGTGATGAAGATCCTGGGGGCGCTTTGCGCCCCTTTCGCGACACAAGGCCGCTCCTACAGGGGCCGCGCTTGTCTTGGGGCTGTGTCCTAAGCGGGTTGATTCTGAAGCATTGGGGTGCAGGTTCAGAAATATCTTACGGTGGTACCGGCTGCGCCGGTGTTCGCGGGCACGCCCGCTCCCACAGGTACTGCGCAAGGTTCTTGGCGTACGCGGTCACTGTGGGAGCGGGTTTACCCGCGAAGAGGCCTGCACAGGCAGCACTTCACTTGGGATAGAGCGGCGGCAGGCTGCCGTTCTCGCCGGTCGGCAGCAATACCTGCTCAGCCGGCGGAATCGTACCGATCGCCCGCCACAAATCCTCACCCTGCCAATACTGCCCGCTCTCGCTATACAGCGCCCCGTTCAACCCATCCAGTGCATCCGACAACGGCACGAACCGCGCCGCCATCTCGGCCAGGGTCTCTGGCTGCTGGCGGGCCCAGGCGTCCAACGCCTGGCGGGTGGCCTGCGGGTCGTTGGCCTGGCACGCGCGCTTGAGATCATCCAGCAAGGTACGCGGGCTCGGCCCGGCCTGCGCGGCGCGCAGCACCGCTGGCTGCGAGCGGGCGCGCCACCACAGGGCAAAGCCCAGCAAGGTGGTGAGGGCGAACACCAGGGTGGCCAGCTGCCAGGGCCACAGCAAGCTGCTGGCACTGCTGTTGTCACCAACCGGGGTGTCGGCGCTCAGCGCCGGGTTGTCCTGCACGTTCAGCGTGCGCGCCGGCAGGCTGCTGTGCTCCAGGTGGTCTTCGCGGGTGTTCCACCAGGCCACTTCCAGCGCCGGCAGGGCCAGCGTACCGCTGTGGGTCGGCACCAGGGCTTCGCGCTCTTCGCGGTTGGCGGTCATGCCGCGCTCGCTGATTTCGTTGCGCAGCAACGGCTGGTCGGGGTAACGGCGCAGGCCGGTGATTTCGGTGGCTGGCAGCGGCGGCAGCTGGGTGCTGGACAAGCCTTCGGCACGCAAGGTGATGTTGCGGGTCAGCGAGTCGCCAATCTGCACCTGCTGGTTGCCAGGGTCGGGGTTCCAGTGCTCTTCCAGGGTCAGGCTGCGGGCCGGTAGCCATGGCACGCCAGCAGGCCAGGCCGCCGGAATCGGCCGCACGGCCAGGCGCAATGGCAGCGAGCTGACCTGCACCTGGTGGCCGGCCCGGGCCGTACCGTTGGCTTGTGGGGCTTGGTCCGGGCTGGCGGCGGCGGTGGCGGTGAAGGTCAGTGGCGGGATGTCGAGGGTGCCGCTTTGCTGGGCATACACGGCATAGCGGGTTTCGATCACGCCGTGGCGGACGCCGTTGATTTCCTTTTCATAGGTGCGCGATTCACCCAGCGGTTCGACTTTGGCGTTCTCCAGTTGCAGCGGGCTGAGGCTGCTGTCGTCGTACAGTGCCACCGAATGGTAGATGCGCAGGGTGAGCACGGCCTGGGCCTGGACGTAGACCTCGCTGCTGTCGAGCGTGGCTTCGATGAACACCTGCGAGGCACTGTCCTGGCGGCTGGCATCGGCCTGCAGCACTTGCAGTTCGATGGCCTGGCTGTGCGACTGGCCCAGTTGCAGTTCGGGGATGCGCAGGCTGCCGCTGCGCCGCGGCAGCAGGGTGATGATCCAGCGGGTGCTGGCGCGGGTTTCGCCGTCGAGGCTGTGCAGGCTGTTCAGTTGGCGCGTGCCGCGCACTTCGAAGTCACCCTCCAGCGCGCGCAGGTCGGGCTTGCCGAACTGGGTGACGTCCTGGCTTTCCAGGGTGAGCTCCAGGCTTTCGCCGGCTTCCAGGCGGGTACGGTCGACGCTGGCTCGCAGCAGCGGTTCGGCCTGGGCCAGCACGGCCCACAGCAGACTGAGGAGAAAGACGCCGAAGCGACTCATCGTGGGGTTTCCTGATGCAATTGCTGTTCATACCAGAATTTGCGCCGCAGCAGCTCCGCCGGGTTGTCGGGGATCTCCCGCAGCCATTGTTCCAGGGCCTGGCGCTGTTCGGCATCGAGGCTGGTCGATACCGGGCGCTGCGGCGGCTGGATGACGCTGTCATCCGCGCCCGCCTGGTTGCCGGGCGCTACCTGGCTGTTGCTGCTGCCTTCGCCGGGCTGTTCGGCGCTGGCTTGTTCGTCGTTGCCGGGCGTACCCTGGGCCGGGCTGCTGGCCGAGCTGCTGTTGCCTTCGGTTTCGCTGCCGGGCGTGCCTTGGGCATCGCTGCTGGCTGGTTGTTCCTCGGCCTTGGCTTCGCGCTGTTGCAGCAGTTGCTGCACCAGTGCCTGGTTGTCCAGCGCCGCTTGCAGGTCGGGCTGGCGTTCCAGGGCTTGTTCGTAGGCGTCCAGGGCGGCTTCCAGTTCACCGCTATGGGCCAGGGCATTGCCTCGATTGTAGTGGGCGGCGGCGGTGTCGCCTTGGGAAAAGGCTTCGGCGGCGCCAGCATAGTCGCCCGCCTGGTACAGGGCCATGCCGCGCCATTGCGGGTCCTGGAACTGGCGCGCGGCACTGGCCGGGCGGTTCTGCTCCAGCAGGCGCTGGCCTTGCTGGTCGGGGCGCAGCCACAGGTCGTTGAACTCGAAGGCCTGGCTGGGCTGGGGCAGGGCCAGCAGCAGCGGCAGGCAGAATAGCCAGCCGCGTCGGCCGGCGCAGGCGGCCAGCAGCAACAGCGGCAGCAGCAGCCAGTAACCCTGGTCGGCCCAGCTGTCCAGTTGCAGGGTCTGGCCGTCATTGCGCCCGGCGCGCGGGTTGTCGAACAGGCCCAGGCCACGCAGGTCGAGGTCGTCGATGCGGGCATGCCGGTAGCGCCCGCCGGTGCCGTTGATGAAGCCCTTGAGGCTGGCGCTGTCCAGGCGTGGCAACAGGATGCCGCCCTGGTCGTCCTTGAGGTATTCGCCATTGGCCTGGCGCACCGGTGCGCCTTCGCGGCTGCCGATGCCCAGCATCAGCAGGCTCGGGCCCTGGCGGCCGAGCGCCTGGGCAATGCCTTGGCGCTCCGGGGCGCTGAGCGACGAGCCTACCAGCAGCAGGCGGCCCTGGCCCAGGCCGCTCTGGGCCAGCAGGGCCAGGCCTTTTTGCACGGCCAGGTCGGCGCGCTGGCCGGGTTTGGGCATGATCGACGGGTCGATCGCCTCGAGCAGGTTGCGGCTGGTGGCCAGGTCATCGGACAGTGGCACCAGGGTGTGCGCGGAGCCAGCGTAGACCACCAGCGCGGTCTGGCTGTCGCGGCGGTGCTCCAGCAGGTCGAGGATCTTGCGCCGCGCCTGCTCCAGGCGGTTGGGCGGGCTGTCCTCGGCGAGCATCTGCGGGGTCAGTTCGAGCAGGATCACCAGCGGGTCGGCCGGGCGCTGGCGGCTTTCTTCCACGCGCTGCCAACTGGGCCCGAGCAGTGCCAGGATCACCAGCACCCAGGCCAGGCCCAGCGCCACCCACGGCAGCTTGCTGGTGCTGCCGCTGCCACCGCCGAGCAGTACGCCATGGAACGCCGGCGGCAGAATCATCTGCCAGCGCCCGGCGCGCTTGCGCCGGTGCCACAGTTTGTACAGCAGCCAGGCGAGCAGGGGCACGGCCAGCAGCCAGAGCGGGCGCAACCATTCGGGCCACAGTTCGATCATCGCCGCCTCCTCAGGCGCAGGCGCTTCAGGCGCTGGCGCCATTCCGGGTGCGGTTGCAGGAAGCGCGGCTTGCGCAGCAGGCGGTGCAGCAGGTTGTCGGGCCATTGCACAGCCAGCACCAGCAGCACGCTCAGCAGCAAGGCCAGGGCCAGGGGCCAGGCATACAGGGCCTTGGCCGTGCGCGCCTGGGTCGGTTGCTGGGCCACCGGTTCGAGCTGGTCGAGGGTGTCGCCGATGGCGTCCAGTTCGGCGCCGTCATGGGCGCGGAAGTAGGTGCCGTGGGTGATGTCGGCAATTTCCTTGAGCGAGGCTTCGTCCAGGTCCAGGCTCGGGTTCAGGCCGAGCAGGCCGGGGGTGCCACTGGCTTCGGGGTTGGCGCCGATGCCGATGGTGTAGATGCGCACGCCTTCCTGGGCGGCCAGGCGGGCGGCGGTCAGCGGGTGGATCTGCCCGCCGTTGTTGGCGCCGTCGGTGATCAGCACCAGCACCCGGCTTTGTGCCGGGCGTTGACGCAGGCGCTTGACCGCCAGGCCAATGGCATCGCCAATGGCGGTGTTCTTGCCGGCGATGCCGATCTGCGCCTCGTCGAGGAAGGTGCGCACGGTGCGCCGGTCGAAAGTGAGCGGCGCCTGCAGGTAAGCCTGGCTGCCGAACAGGATCAGGCCCACGCGGTCGCCCTCGCGGTCCTGCAGGAAGTCGCCGAGCAGCGCCTTGACCAGGTCGAGGCGGCTGATCTCTTCGTTCTGCCACTGCATGTCGGGGAAGTCCATCGACCCGGACACATCCACCGCCACCAGCAGGTCGCGGCCGCTGGCGGCCACTGGCACTGGCTCGCCCAGCCATTGCGGGCGGGCGGCGGCGCACAGCAGCAACAGCCAGATGACGACAAAGGGCGCCTGCTGGCGCCAGGTCGGCAGGTTGAGCCGCGCGCGGCGCCCGGCCAGGCCTTCCAGTTCGTCGAGGAAGCCCACCTTGAGCACCGGTTCGCCGCTGTCGGCGGCCGGCAGCACCAGGCGCGCCAGCCACGGCAGTGGCAACAGGGCGAAGACCCACGGCCAGGCCAGTTCAAACATGCTTGCGAATCCAGGTTTCGACGGCTTGGCTGAGCCCGGCGATGGCCTTGTCGTCGAGCTTGCACTCGGGTTTGTAGGCGCCCTCTACCAGTACCATCCAGCGGGTCAGGCCGGCGGCCGGGCAGCGGTTGTCGAGAAACGCTAGCCACTGGCGGCCGTTGAGGGTATGGCTGTTGGCGCCTGGGTAGTGGCTGCGGCACAAGCGCTTGAGCAGGGCGTTGATCTGTTGCAGCCAGGCCCCGGCCGGGGCGCCGTCGTAGGGGCGCGGCAGGCGCGCCAGTTCGGCCAGCGCTTCCACGCGCACCGGGTCCAAGGGTTGTTCGGCACGCACAATGCGGCGTTTGCCCGGGCGCCAGTGGCGCACCCGCCACAGGCCCCAGGCCAGCAGCGGCATCACGGCCAGCAGCAGCCACCAGCCGGGTGCCGGTGGCCACAGGCCGATCGGCGCGGGGGCGATCAGCGGCTGCAGTTGGTCAAGCGGGTTCATTGGCCGCTGCTCTTCATGACGCGCTCCGTGGCCGCTGGGCGTTCAGGTACTCGCGCAGTTGCTCGATCATCTCGCTTTGGGTGCTCAGTGGCATCAGCAGCACGCGCAGCTTTTGCGCCATCAGCTCCCAGCGCTCGATGCGCGCTTCGGCCTGCTGGCGGTAGGCCTGGCGCAGGTTGGCGTCCAGGGTGTCGAGCTCCAGCTGCGCGCTGCGCTGGGCAAAGCGCAGCAGGCCGGCGGCAGGCAGGGCGTGGTCGAGCGGGTCGGACACCGGCATCAGCAGCAGGTCGCAATGGCGCGAGAGCATGGCCAGGTGCTGCTCCACCTGGGCAGTGAGCGAGCGCTCATCGCAGATCACGATGGCCAGGCTGCCGGGGCGCAGCACTTCGCGGGCGCGGCGCAGGGCCAGGCCGAGGCTGTCGGCCCCGGGGCTGGCTTCGGTGTGCAGCGCCTGGTTGACCTTGGCCAGGCGGTTGAGCAGTTGCAGCAGACTCTGCTTGCTGCGCCGGGGCTTGATTTCGTGGTGCTCGTTGTCGCCGAACACCAACCCGCCGATGCGGTCGTTGTGGCCCAGCGCGGCCCAGCCGAACAACGCTGCGGCCTGGGCGGCCAGCACCGACTTGAACATCAGCCCCGAGCCGAAGAACAGCCGTTGGCTCTGCTCGACGAGGATGAAGATTGGCCGTTCGCGCTCTTCGTGGAACAGCTTGGTGTGCGGTTCCTGGGTACGCGCGGTGACCCGCCAGTCGATGTTGCGCACATCGTCGCCGGCCTGGTAAACGCGCACCTGGTCGAAGTCGACGCCGCGCCCACGCAGCTTGGAGTGGTGCAGGCCCACCAGCGGGCTGCGTTGGCCGGGCCGGGAAAACAGCTGGATTTCGCGCACGCGGTGGCGCATGTCGATCAGCTCGGCAAGGCCGATGCGGATGCCGGGTTCGGCCAGCGACGCGGTGGGCATGGGCTCAGGCAACGGCGACGACATCGAGGATGCGCTGGACCACGCGGTCCTGGTCGATCCCCGCCGCCTCGGCCTCGAACGAGAGGATGATGCGGTGGCGCAGTACGTCGAACAGCACCGCCTGGATGTCTTCGGGGCTGACGAAATCGCGCCCGGCCAGCCAGGCGTGGGCGCGCGCGCAGCGGTCCAGCGAAATGGAACCACGCGGGCTGGCGCCGTAGGCGATCCAGTCGGCCAGTTCGGCATCGAACTTGGCCGGGGTGCGGGTGGCCATCACCAGTTGCACCAGGTATTCCTCCACCGCGTCGGCCATGTACAGGCCGAGGATTTCCTTGCGGGCGGCGAAGATCGCCTGCTGGCTGACCCGGCGCTCGGGCTTGGTCTCGCCGCCCAGGGCTTCACCACGGGCCTGTAACAGGATGCGCCGCTCTACCGCAGCGTCGGGGAAGCCGATTTTCACGTGCATCAGGAAGCGGTCGAGCTGGGCTTCGGGCAGCGGGTAGGTGCCTTCCTGCTCGATCGGGTTCTGCGTTGCCATCACCAGGAACAGCGGCGACAGGTCGTAGGTGCTGCGGCCCACGCTGACCTGGCGTTCGGCCATGGCCTCGAGCAGTGCGGACTGCACCTTGGCCGGGGCGCGGTTGATTTCGTCGGCCAGCACCAGGTTGTGGAAGATCGGCCCCTGCTGGAACACGAAGCTGCCGGTTTCCGGGCGGTAGATTTCGGTGCCGGTGATGTCGGCCGGGAGCAGGTCGGGGGTGAACTGGATGCGATGGAACTGCGCCTCGATGCCTTCGGCGAGCTCTTTGATGGCCTTGGTCTTGGCCAGGCCCGGCGCGCCTTCGACCAGCATGTGGCCGTCTGCCAGGAGCACGATCAACAGCCGCTCGACCAGTTTCTCCTGGCCTAGGATCTGGGAAGAAAGAAAGGTGCGCAGCGCGATCAGCGCTTCACGGTGTTCCATCGGTGACGGTTCCTGGTATGGGGCCGCAGGCGGCTGGAAGCAGCAGCCCTGGCAAGGGGTGATACTTTAATCCATCCGGGGGGGTGGCGACCAATGGCGGCAGGGAAATTTATCCTTGCCGGGGGCCATGCAGGTCCGGAAATGTCCTGCATATGGCTGGCCATTGGCTGATGTTCCGCGGCGGTGTGCTGACGCCTGCTTGTGCTTTTTGTACAAGCAGGAGGCAGGACAATGGACCTGAACAGCTGTAGCACTGCACGCATCACGCCGGTCACTCTGCGTTTTGGCGTGTTCTTCGATGGCACCGGTAACAACCTGAGCAATGTGATGCCGGTGGATGCACCGGGGAACAAGGGGGGCAGTTATGCCAATGCCTTGAGCAATGTGGCCCTGTTGCATGCACTGTACCCGACGCAGGGGGCCAATGCTGATGGGACCATGGCGTTTCTGAAGCGCTATGTCGAGGGCGTGGGCACCCTGGCGGGGGAGGCGGATCATGCCTATGCCTCGGCCACCGGGTGTGGGCGTAGAGGGGCCGAGGCGCGTGTCACCGAGGCCTTGGCGGGGATTGCCGGGCAATTGCGGGACTGGTGCCAGGCGCACCCAAAGGCAAGGCTCGAGCGGGTCGAGTTCGACTTGTTCGGTTTCAGCCGCGGCGCTGCGGCTGTGCGTCATCTGGCCAACCTGTTGCATGATGGCGGCGGCAGCCTGTTGGCTGCGCCCTGTGGCATCGTGATCAACTTCATCGGCCTGTTCGACACGGTTGCTGCGATTATCGCGCCGCTTCAGGGCGACTTCGACCCCGCCGACGACCGCCATGGTGGCTTGCGCCTGGGCCTGGGTACGGGCATTGCCCGGCAAATGGTGCAGCTGGTGGCGGGGGACGAGCAGCGGCACAACTTCCCGCTGGTGCGCAGCGGCCATGACATCGTGTTGCCGGGCGTGCACTCGAACATTGGCGGTGGTTACCCGGCTACCACGCAGGAGCAGGTGCTGCTGTGCAAACCGCATTCTCAGCGGGTGCCGCTGAGAATGCGCGTCGAGCACACGCGTGTGCATGCAACAGTCAGTGCGTTGCTGGCGTCGTCGTTTGGTGAAATGGGCGCGCCCAGGCCGCGTGTGCTGGCCTGGGAGGAGCCGATTGCCGGTGGCCTGCCTAGCGAGGCGCAAAAGCAGGTTTATGCGGCGGTGTACCGCGAGCGGGAAGTGGCGGGGCAGCTTTCCCGGGTGTACCTGAGCATCATGCGTGAGTTGGCGGTGCGGGCGGGTGTGCCGTTTGCGCCGTTGGGCGGGCAGGCTGAGCATCGGTTGCCGGAGGAGTTGCTGGGCATCAGCCGCAAGTTGCACGGGTTTGCCTTGGGTGAGAGTGAGCAGCCTGGCTTGACCGAGGATGAGCTGCGTTTGTTGCGCGACAGGTATGTGCATGCGTCCGCGAACTGGAATGCGTTGAAGGGGTTGCGTAACAGTGTGCTGGATGTGCTGTTCGTCGATCGGCCGGGGGCAGCAGGGCGGGTGATGCATGCCAACCCGGTCGCTTGAGTCGTCTGTGGGCGTGGGTTTGCATGGCACCGGCTGCGCCGGTGTTCGCGGGTGAACCCGCTCCCACAGGTCCTGCGTCAACCCTGAGAGCGGCGCGATACCTGTGGGAGCGGTCTTGCGGCTGCGATGGGTCAGTCAGCCGCGCCCAGGGCGTCCAGCAGGCTCTTCAGGTAGGCGCTGCCTTGCGCATCCAGCGGTTGCAGGGGCAGGCGTGGAGCGCCGACATCCTGGCCGAGCATCTTCAAGCCGGCCTTGATGGTGGTGGGCAGGCCACGGCGGGTGATGTATTCCAGCAGTTCGTACTGGCGGTAGAACAGCGCGCGAGCTTCAGCCAGGTCGCCTTGCTGCACCGCGTCCCACAGCGCCAGGTTCAGCGCCGGGATCAGGTTGGGCGCGGCGGTGCACCAGCCGGTGGCGCCGGCCACCAGGGCTTCCAGGGTGAGCGGGTTGCAACCGTTGTAGAAGGCCACCTGGCCATCGGTGGCCTTGAACAGGCGGTGCATGCGCTGGATGTCGCCGGTGCTTTCCTTGACCATGGTCACATTGGGCACTTCGCCGAGGATGCGCAGGATCAGCTCCACCGACAGGTCGGTGCCGCTGGTGCCCGGGTTGTTGTAGAGCATGATCGGAATGTCGATGGCCGCGCCCACCGCCTTGTAGTGGGCGACCACTTCGGCTTCGGTGAGCTTCCAGTAGGAGATGGGCAGCACCATCACCGCCGTGGCGCCGCAGGCCTGTGCCAGGCGGGCGCGCTGCACGGTGCGTGCGGTAGTCAGGTCGGAGACGCTGACCACGCTGGGCACGCGGCCGGCAATGCGTGCCAGGCTGAAGCGCACCACCATTTCCCATTCGCTGTCGGACAGGTAGGCGCCTTCGCCAGTGCTGCCCAGCGGTGCGATGGCGTGCACGCCGTCTTCTATCAGGCGGTCGATGGACAGGCCCAGGGCATCCAGGTCGAGCGCGCCGTCTGCCGTGAAGGGAGTGATGGTGTAGCCGATAACGCCGCGAATTACAGGTGTAGACATAACCAGGCACCTCTGCCGTTGTTGGGGAAAGAGTACAGCTTCAGTCAGCCCAGGCAGTCGCCATGGGCACGCAAGGCACGGCGCGCGTAGTAGCTGAACGCGGCACCATGACGTTTGGGGGTGGAGATCCAGTCGTGGGCTTCCTTGCCCAGGGCATCCGGGATGGGGCGAATTTCACCGGCGCCCATGGCCAGCAGCTGCATCTTTGCCGCGCGCTCGAACAGCATGGCAAGGACGCAGGCTTCCTCGATCGAGCGGCCGGCGATCAGCAAACCGTGGTGGGAAAGCAGGATCGCGCGCTTGTCGCCGATCGCCCTGGAGATGATTTCACCTTCTTCGTTGCCCACCGGTACGCCAGGCCATTCCTTGAGGAACGCGCAGTCGTCGAACAGCGGGCACAGGTCCATGTGCGAGATGGCCAGTGGCACTTCAAGCATCGACAGGGCGGCGCTGTGCAGTGGGTGGGTGTGGATGATGCAGTTGACGTCGGGGCGTGCGCGGTACAGCCAGCTATGGAAGCGGTTGGCCGGGTTGGCCATGCCGCCGCCTTGCAGCACGGTGAGGTCTTCGTCGACCACCAGCAGGTTGGAAGCGGCGATCTCGTCGAAGCCCAGGCCGAGTTGTTGCGTGTAGTAGGTGCCAGGCTGCTCGGCGCGGGCGGTGATCTGCCCGGCCAGGCCGGAATCGTGGCCGCCGTCGAACAGGATGCGGCAGGTGAGGGCGAGTTTTTGTCGAGAGGTGTAGGTGTTGTCGGCCAGCGCCGTCAGCATCTGCTGCTGGGCGAGTTTGACGAGTTGGTCCTTGGGGGTCTGCATGGTGGTCGTCATGGGCGGTACCTGCATGGGGAAGGGCGATGGATTGCTGATCGGCGAGGACGCCGTCAGGACACAATCGCGATATTAATGACACAAAGTGTCATATGCAAGCGATGTGTCATCGCCAGCGCCAGTCATCTGAGACTGCGCGGGGGGAGGTATGGCGGGGTTGTCAGAGGTGGTGCAGGCAACGATCGGCAGGCCAGCCCTGGTCACAGGGCTGGCACGTGCCCTTCAAGGCGCGCCGAACAGCATCGTCCAGTAAACGCCGTTATCGCTACGCGAGTTCTCGGCATAGGCCGCACCCACCTGGGTAAACATCGGGTTCATCAGGTTGGCGCAATGCCCGGGGCTGGCCAGCCAGCCTGCCATCGCCTTGCTCGGCGAGCCTTGGCCTGCGGCAATGTTCTCGCCGATCTGTCGCCCACGGTAGCCGGCATCCCATGCCCGATCCGCGGGTAGATCACCGTCGAGGTCGCGGTGCGCGAAGAAATTGTCGTTGGCCATCGCCCGGCTGTGGCGCTGCGCCGCCGTTCCCAGGGCGGTGTTCCAGGTCAACGGGCGTGCAGCGGCAAAGCGCTTGCGACCACACAGGCGCGACTTCGCCCGTGCAGCGTTTACCTGTGCCAGCAACGCGTTGCTTGCCGATCGCCCATCACCAAGCTGGGCATCGAGCAGGGGCCGAGCCAGCAGCACCCGCCATTCATTGCGTGAGCGACTCACACCGATATCGGCATATTGGCTATCGAGCAGGGCCGTGCAGTAGTCGCTGCGGAGCATGTCAAAGGCCTCCTCGGCATCTCGCGCGCCGACCAGGCGGATGGCCCGCACCTTCACCGCCTGATAACCCGCGGCCTTCAATCCTTCCCGCAAACCCCCGCCGTAGCCGACCGGCAACGCCAGTTTCGGTTTCAGCACCAGCGGTGTCGAGCCCCGGATCATGCGCCGCTCGCAGCGTTGTGGCTGGGTGCGATAGTCGTTGATTGCTGCCACCAGTTGCCTTTCCCCGCTGGCATGGGCGGGGTTGGCAAACAGGGGAAGAAAAGGAATGAAGCAGAGCGAGACAAAGGGGGAGCGACGGACTGCTTGGCGCATGGGGTGAATGGCTCTGGTGAATGACGGCGGCAAGGCCGAATTAAGGGCTCGGCTAAGACTGTGCGCCTCAATCCAGGTTCACTAGGGGGGTACAAATTTGTAGTTGGAGTTTCGGTACTCCAACGAAGGCAATCCAGGCCAGGGTTTCATGCACCCCCGATCAAGCCGGTAAACCCGCCAACCTCAACCCTTCGGCAAATCGGGCCAGATCCTCATCGCGGTAAATCGGCAGCCACTGGCGCAAGGTCGACACCCGCAGCCCTGGGTCTTGTGCTCGCAAGCGCTCCATCGCCCGGTGCGCGCTGTCCATCCGCCCGCTCAGTGCGTGGCTGGCCGCCAGCAGGGCCACCGCCGCCAGCAGGCTGGGCAGATTCCCCAGCGACTTTTCCGCCCACTCCACAGCCTCATCCAGCCGGCCGGCAAAGAAATGCGCCAACGCCATGCCCACCTGCATGCGAAACATCTCCGGGTCCAGTGGGCTCAGCCGTGTGGCGTGCTTGAGATTGTCGATGGCGGTCTGTGTCTCGCCGCGTAACGCCCTGAGTATTCCGCCCAGATACCAGGCCGGCGCCAGGTTGGAATTGAGCAGGCGCGCCCGGTCAAGCAGCGCTATCGCGCCGTCCAGGTCACCCGTCAGGTGCCCCAGGGCATGGCCGCCGCGGGTTAGCGCCACGGCATCGTCACGCCCCAGCTCCACTGCCAGGCGCGCAAGCCGGGCACCCTCGGTAATTTCCTGGGCGCGATCATCCATCCAGCCATTGAGCTTGCGCCAGAAGTAGCACCACGCCGCCATGCCATAGGCCGAAGCGAACTCAGGGTCCAGTTCGATGGCGTGGTAGTACAGCGGTAGAGCCTGGGCGATGGCGTCGCGCGTGCCGTTATGCAGCTTGGCCGTGCCGCGCAGGTAGTAATCGTAGGCGCACAGGTTGTCGGTGGGCTTGCGCTTGGCCCGTTCGATCTCCGCCCGTTCCAGCTGCGGGGCGATGGCGCCCACCACGCTTTCGGTCACCTGGTCCTGCAACTCGAACAGATCGTCGAGCCGCCCCTCGAAACGCTCGGCCCACAGATGCTCGCCGCTGGTGGCGTCGATCAGCTGGCCGGTAATGCGTAGCCGCTTGCCAGCCTTGCGCACGCTGCCTTCGAGCACATAGCGCACGCCCAGTGCCTGGCCAACCTGCTGCACATCGATGCGCTGGCCTTTGAAGGTGAAGCTCGAGTTGCGGGCGATGACGAACAGCCAGCGAATGCGGGACAGGGCGGCGATGATGTCCTCGACCATCCCGTCGGCGAAATAGTCCTGCTCAGGGTCACCGCTGAGGTTCTGGAAGGGCAGCACGGTGATCGATGGTTTATCTGGCAGGGCAGGCCCGCAGGCGACGGGAGCAAATTCGGATGGGGCCTGCGTTGCGCTGCTGGAGGGCTCGCGGACCAGGCCTACGAAGCGGTAGCCCTTGCGCGCTACCGTGCGTACCAGCCGCTGCTCCTCACCGGAATCGCCGATGGCTTTGCGCACGGCATTGATATGGCTGGTAATGGTCGACTCGGAGACGATCTTGCCGTTCCACACGCGTGCCAACAACTCGTCACGCCCCAGCACACGGTCGTGGTGACTGACCAGTTGCAACAGCAGGTCGAACACCTGCGGGCCGATGGCCACGGCCTTCCCGCACAGGGTCAGCTCCCTGCGCTGTTCGTCGAGCACATAGTCGTCAAACTCGAATGGCACGTGGCATCCCCTCGCACGCCCTAGGCTTCGTGTCCGAGGCGACTGTTCACTGGTATGGGCCGATGATACGGCAGCGCAAAGCTGGCTGCACATGCCAGGGCGTGGATTGAACAGTTTGGACGGAAATTCAAGCAAGCCTGGAGGCAAATCCAGCCGGTACGCAAGGACTCTGCACAGGCCAGCGGCGCATGCTTGAACCACCACGACGGCAATGGTTGCAGTCGTGAACGTGGAGACAGCCCCAATGAAAATCGTGGTGATCGGAGGCACTGGCCTCATTGGTTCGAAGCTTGTCGGCGGCCTGCGCGAGCGCGGCCACGATGCCGTCGCGGCAGCGCCGAGCACGGGGGTGAACAGCATCACCCGCGAGGGCCTGGCAGAGGCGATGAACGGTGCGGATGTGGTAGTGGATGTGGCGAATGCCCCGTCCTGGGAGGACCAGGCGGTGCTCGATTTTTTCGAGACGTCCACCCGCAACCTGCTGGCAGCCGAGAAGGCTGCAGGGGTCAAGCATCATGTCGCGTTGTCTATCGTGGGTAGCGAGCGGTTGCCGGAAAATGGCTACTTCCGGGCCAAGGTCGCCCAGGAGGCGCTGATCAGGCAGTCCGCGCTGCCGTACACCATTCTGCGCGCCACGCAGTTCTTCGAGTTCGTCGAAGGTATTGCCCAGGCAGGGACGGTGGGAGAGGAGATTCGCCTGTCGCCGGCGCTGTTCCAGCCTTTGGCCTCGGATGACGTGGTGGCGGCTCTGATCGATGTGGCGTTGGCGCCACCAGCGCTCGGCATGCTGGAGGTTGCCGGGCCAGAGGCCGCGCCACTGGATGAGCTGGTGCGCCGCTTCCTGCGCCTGCGTGGTGATACACGCAAGGTGGTGGCGGATGTGCATGCCCGATACTTCGGTGCCGAACTCGATGACAAGTCGCTGACTCCCGCAAGTGGCGCGCGGCTTGGCAATACCCGTTTCGAAGACTGGCTGGCTCGCCAATGAGCGATTCAACCCCTATCCCGAACCGAAGGAGCATCACCATGTTCAGCCGCCCCCTCCTGGCCGCCGCGTTCACCGTGCTGGCCATGACCCCGGTTTTCGCCGCCGAGCGCCCGGTCAGCAAAGTCACCGTGGTCTTCGACAGACCACTGCCCAACGTGCCAGGCAAAAGCATGCGCGGAGTGATCGTCGACTACGCCCCGGGCGCCGCGTCGCCCGCGCATCGGCACCCGAAATCCGCATTCATCTACGCCACGGTGCTGGAAGGCGAAGTGCGCAGCAGCGTCAATGGCGAGCCAGCCAAGGTCTACAAGCCTGGCGAAAACTGGTACGAGGCACCGGGCGCTTTCCATGGCGTCAGTGCCAACGCCAGCGACAGCAAGCCTGCCAAGCTGATGGCGGTATTCGTGCTCGACAGCAATGAGACGGTACTGGTCACGCCGAGCGAGAAGTAGGCCTTCGGCCCTGTTGGCAGTGCCATGCCACCAGGGCCGAATACAGGACAACGCATCATGAACACACATGAACCTGAGCAGGCCCGCGCGGCGGTGATGCTAAAGCCGGCGCGGATGAAGATAGTGGGCGTCGTACTGTGCATGGCAGCCATACTGGTGCTGGTTGTGGGCTGGCTGACGTGGCGCTCTGCTGACGCCGCCTTTACCGACAACGCCTATGTGCGTGGTGATGTCACGTCGCTGGCGGCCAAGGTGTCGGGTTACGTGACGGCGGTGGAGGTCGGGGACAATCAGCAGGTCAGGGCCGGTGACGTGTTGTTCCGTATCGATGACCGCGACTACCGCGCGCACCTGGCCCAGGCGGAGGCCAACCTGAAGGCTGCCGAGGCGCGTCTTGGCGATGTCGACGCCCAGACACGCCTGCAGCAGGCGCAGGTCCGCCAGGCCGAGGCGCAACGCCAGTCGGCCCAGGCCGAGCGGCAGCTGGCCAGCAAAACCCACGAGCGCAGCCGCAAGCTGATTCAGTACAGTGCAATCAGCCAGGCCTTGGTCGATCAGACCGACGCCGCCCGCAGCAGCGCCGAGGCCGCGCTGATGGCTGCGGCGGCGACACTCGATGCTCAGCGTCAACGTATCGCCGTGCTGGATGCCCAGCGTGAGGCGGCCGTGGCGGCTATCGCCCAGGCCAGGGCCGCGCGCGACCTGGCGCTGATCGAGCTTGAGCATACCGTGGTGCGGGCGCCGATTGCTGGCGTGATTGGTAATCGCCAGGTACGGGTCGGACGATTCGTTACGCCGGGTGGTGCCTTGCTCGACCTGGTCCCGGTCGACGGGGTGTGGATTGTGGCCAACTTCAAGGAAACCCAACTGGAGCAAATCCAGCCTGGGCAGCGGGCACGGGTCACCCTGGATGGCTACCCGCAGGACAGCCTCGAAGGCGTGGTAGACAGCTTCGCACCTGGCAGCGGCGCGGCGTTCAGCCTGTTGCCGCCGGACAACGCAACGGGCAATTTCGTGCGTGTAGTGCAGCGGGTGCCGGTGAAGATTCGCCTGGCCCACAACCCATTGCCCGGGCGCATCGTGCCGGGGTTGTCGGCGCGAGTGCGGATCGAGGTCGGAGGTGGCTCGTGAGCACCCGGAAGGTGGGCGTCAGGTGGCTCGAAGGGTGGCTGCTGGTGGCTGGCATCGTACTGGCTGCGCTCACCGACGCCATCGCCAGCAGCGTGCTGGCAATAGGGCGCAACGACATCATGGGTGATACCCATGCCACGCCGGATGAATTCGCCTGGCTGGACGTTGCTTACACCGCCTGCAAATTGGCAGGGTTCCTGTTCGCGCCCTGGCTGCTGGGCAGGCAGCCACCGCGCACGGTGATCATCGGTGCGACCCTGGCCATGGGGTTGGCCTGTGTCGGTGCGGCGCAATTGGTGAGCATCGAGCTGCTGGTGGCCTTGCGCGCCTGCCAAGGCCTGGCAGGCGGTGTATTGCTGGTGGCGGGGCAGACACTGATCTTTCTTGCCTGCCCGCGGCGGCAGCAGCCGGTCTTGCAAGGCTTGTTCGCCATTGGCGCGGTGGTCGCGCCAGCGGCACTTACGCCGTCGATGCAGGGGTGGTTGATCGATAACCAGGATTGGACCTGGATATTTCTCAGCGTTGCGCCGCTGACCTTGGCGGCGACCGGCCTGTTGCTGCTGGTCGAGCTGCCTGCCCATGGCCTGCCAGGCCGGCGCTGCTTCGATTGGCTGGGCTGGGTACTGGCGGCCACCGCGTTGCTGTGCCTGACCTACCTCCTGACCCAGGGCAGCCGCTGGGATTGGTTCGAGTCTGCACACATGTGCTGGGCCGGCGTGGTCGGTGGCGCGGCGTTGTTGCTGTTGCTTGGCCAGCAACTGACGGGTAATGGGCAGGGGTTGCTGGACTTCAGTCTGTTCCGGTCGAGTGATTTCACCTTCGCCTTCATTGTCAGTTTCGTTGCTGGCGCGGCATTGTTCGGCAGCGCCTTTGTGATACCGGCTTTTGCCTTGTCCGTGCTGGGTTTCACTGCCACCGACGCCGGCCTTTTGCTTCTACCCAGTGGCGTGGTGTTCATCGCCGTGCTGCTGGGTGTGGCGTACCTGATCCAGGTGCGTGGTATTGCGCCTTTTGCCACTGTGCCGTTTGGCATCCTGGCAATCATGGCGGCGATGTGGATGCTTTCGGGCTCGACCCGCGAGAGTGGTATGCACGACATGATGGCCGCGGTCATGCTGCGCGGTGCCGGGCTGGGGTTGCTGTTTCTGTCCCTGACTCTGATTGCCTTTGGCAAGCTGGGCCGGCACAGCCTGGCCAGTGGTATCGGCCTTTTCAATACCGGGCGGCAGGTGGGTGGGCTTTTGGGGGTGGCAGGGTTGCAGACGCTGCTCGACCAGCATGGCGTGCTCAATGCCCAGACGCTTGGTGCGCATGTGAGCACAGGCGCGACGGCGGTGAATGAACGGCTTGATTCGGTGACGTCGATGTTGCGGCTTGAGGGTATTGACCCGCCGGCTGCTGGACGAGTGGCCATGAGCCTGTTGTCGCAGGCAGTGACGGGGCAAGGGGCGGTGATCGCCTTCGAAACGGCGTTCATCGCTGTGGCGTTGCTGTTTGCCGTGGCAGCGCCGCTGCTGGTGTGCATCAAATTGATGTTGGCGCGCATGGCCGGGAAACAGGACGCCGGGCTCTCATGAAGGCGAATTGCCGGTTTCACATCGTGAGCTTTCGCTGTAAAACGGCGCTGTGCCTAATTTGAATGCAGCAACAAGGTAAACCGCAATGACACAAGCTACCGATCAGGCTTTTTACGACCGCGCGGATGCGCATATCGAACTGGCGAACCAGCAGATCGAGAAAATCGAAGACCTGGGCAAGGTCAGTGCCTCACTGACCTTCGGCGCCTCGCGCTTCAATGCCTGGATGAGTGCCCGCAGTTTCAAGACCAGTGCCGAACTGGCTGCCGCGCGGGAGGAGCTGTTGAAGTATTTCTGCGAGCAGTACCGGATGATGCTCGAGGACAACCTGGACGAGCACATCGAGCATTTTGACCGGTATGTGTTGGGCAAAGGCGACTGAACCATGGGGGCGCGATCTCATGGAACTGCACAAGGCTCATTGAGTTAGCAGGGACCCTGTGGGAGCGGCTTTAGCCGCGAACACCGGCGCAGCCGGTGCCATGCACCGCGTTGGATTCTTCGCGGGTAAACCCGCTCCCACAGGGTACGCGGACCGCTTGCGAATTCAGTCCTCTACCCGCCAGCGCAGCCTCATCGGGTCTTCTTCTCCAGAATCCGCGCCCCGGTACCTTCCTTGCCCAGCACATCCTCGGGGTTGCGCAGCGGGCAATCTTCCAGCGACAGGCAGCCGCAACCAATGCAGTTGTCCAGGCTGTCGCGCAACGCTTCCAGGGTGCGAATGCGGGCGTTCAGGTCTTCGCGCCAGGCGGTCGACATCTCGCCCCATTGCGCTGCCGTGAGCTTGCTGTTGGGCGCATAGCGGCTGAAAGCCTGCTTGATCTCCTCAAGCGGAATACCCGTGCGCTGCGCCACCTTGATGATGGCCAGCGTGCGCAGAACCAGTGAAGGATAGCGGCGCTGGTTACCCGCCGTACGGACGCTGGCGATCAGCCCCTTGGTCTCGTAGAAGTGCAGCGCAGAAACCGCCACGCCGCTGCGTTTGGCCACTTCCCCTACCGTTAGCATCCGTGTGTTGTCCGCTGCCATGCCTGTTGACCTCAAGTTAACTCGAGCTCTTATAGTCCTGCCCGATCTTCCCCGCAACCGCTTTCCCTGATGATCGGAGCACTGCATGAACAAAAGGACGTTACTGGCCTGGGCTGGCGCTGTTGCAGGTGTGCTGGCCGCTGCCTATGCATTGGTCGGCAGTGGCTCGGCGCCGCCGGCTGCGGCGGCATGGCCGGCGACCAAGGTGGCGCTGGCCACGGCCGAGCAAGTGCAGCTGGCACGGCAGAACTTTGCCTCGGGGGAGCTGGAGGCGGTCAACCAGGTACAGGTGGCGGCCGAGACGGCGGGGCGCATCACCCGCATCGCCTTCGAGTCGGGGCAATGGGTGAGTGCAGGGCAATTGCTGGTACAGCTGAACGATGCCCCGGAGCAGGCCCTGCGCGTGCAGTTGCGCGCCAGGCTGCGCAATGCCGAAGTGGTGCTGCAGCGCAGCCGCAAGCTGCGCGCGGTGAACGCCGTGTCACAGGAGCTGCTCGACAATGCGGCCACCGCCGTGGACGTGGCCAGCGGTGAGCTGCAGCATGTCGAGGCGCTGATCGCGCAGAAGGCGATACGCGCGCCGTTTGCCGGTAAGCTCGGCATTCGCCGGGTGCATCAGGGTCAGTACCTGAGCGCCGGTGAGACCATCGCCAGCCTGGCCGACATCAGCCAGCTGCACGTCAATTTTTCCCTGGGCGAACAAGCCGCCCCCGAAGTGCACGTGGGGCAACTGCTGGCGCTGACGGTGGATGCGGTGCGCGGGGAGGACTTCCAGGCCCGGGTGGTCGCGGTGGACCCGGTGGTGAGCAAGGCGCGCCTGGTGCAGGTGCAGGCGGCCTTGCCGAACCCGGGCGGGCAGTTACAGCCGGGCATGTACGCCGGCGTGCGCCTGGATGCCGCGCAGCCGTCAAGCGTGCTGGCCGTGCCGGAAACCGCGATCACCTACACCGCCTACGGGCAGACGGTGTTCGTCGCTACCCGGGACCCGGAACAGGGCACCCGGGTCAGCCGGGTGCGGGTGACTACCGGTGAGCGCTGGCAGGGGCGGGTGGAGATCACCTCAGGCCTGGCGCCCGGTGACCAGGTGGTGGTTTCCGGCCAGTTGAAACTGAGCGACGGCATGCCGGTCGAGCCTGTGGCGCAGGACAGCCTGCAGGCCAGCCAGGGAGGGCGGCAATCGTGAAGTTCACCGACCTCTTTGTCCGCCGCCCGGTGCTGGCGCTGGTGGTCAGCAGCCTGATCATCCTGCTGGGGCTGTTTGCCATGGGCAAGCTGCCGATCCGCCAGTACCCGCTGCTGGAAACCTCCACCATCACCATCAGCACCGAGTACCCGGGCGCCTCTGCCGAGCTGATGCAAGGCTTCGTGACCCAGCCGATCACCCAGGCGGTGTCGTCGGTCGAGGGCATCGACTACCTGTCCTCGTCGTCGCAGCAGGGGCGCAGCCTGATCACCTTGCGCATGGTGCTCAACCGCGATTCGACCCAGGCGCTTGCCGAGACCATGGCCAAGGTCAACCAGGTGCGCTATCGCCTGCCGGAAAAGGCATACGACCCGGTGGTGGAGCTGTCGGCAGGTGACTCCACGGCGGTGGCCTACGTGGGCTTTGCCAGCGAAACCTTGTCGATACCCGAACTGAGCGATTACCTGTCGCGGGTGGTGGAACCGCAGTTCTCCGGCATCGACGGTGTGGCCAAGGTGCAGTCGTTCGGCGGGCAGCGCCTGGCCATGCGCCTGTGGCTGGACAGCGAACAGATGGCCGGGCGCGGGGTGACGGCCGCCGACGTGGCGCAGGCGGTGCGTGCCAACAACTACCAGGCGACGCCGGGGCAGGTGCGTGGGCAGTACGTGCTGGCCGATATCCAGGTGGACACCGACCTGACCCGGGTCGAGGACTTCCGCGAGCTGATCATCCGCAACGATGGCACCGACCTGGTGCGCCTGCGCGATGTCGGCACCGTCGAGCTGAGCGCGGCCGCCACACAGACCAGCGCCACCATGGACGGCAAGCCCGCCGTGCACCTGGGGCTGTTCCCCACCCCAACCGGCAACCCGCTGGTGATCGTCGAGGGTATTCGCCAGCTGCTGCCGCAGATCCGCCAGACCCTGCCACCCGGGGTGGAGGTGGCGCTGGCCTACGAGACCGCGCGTTTCATCGACGCCTCGATCGACGAGGTGCTGCGCACCCTGGTGGAGGCCATGCTGATCGTGGTGCTGGTCATCTGGCTGTGCCTGGGTTCGCTGCGCAGCGTGGTGATCGCGGTGGTGGCCATCCCGCTATCGATGCTCGGTGCGGCGGGCCTGATGCTGCTGTTCGGCTTCAGCCTGAACCTGCTGACCTTGCTGGCGATGGTGCTGGCCATCGGCCTGGTGGTGGACGATGCCATCGTGGTGGTGGAGAACGTGCACCGCCATATCGAAGAGGGCAAGTCGCCGGTTGCCGCGGCACTGGCCGGGGCGCGGGAAATCGCCGGGCCGGTGATCGCCATGACCCTGACCCTGGCCGCCGTATACGCGCCGATCGGCTTGATGGGCGGGCTGACCGGCACGCTGTTCCGTGAGTTTGCCCTGACACTGGCGGGGGCGGTGATCGTGTCCGGCATCGTCGCGCTCACCCTGTCGCCGGTGATGAGTTCGCTGTTGTTGCAACCCGGCCAGCAGCATGGCGCCATGGCCAACATGGCCGACCGCCTGTTCGGCATGCTGACCGGGGCCTATGGGCGAGTACTCGCCTACACCCTGTCGCATCGCTGGATCAGTGGTGGTGTGGCGCTTCTGGTGTGCCTGAGCCTGCCTTGGCTGTACCTGCTGCCGCAGCGCGAACTGGCCCCGCCCGAGGACCAGGCGGCGGTGCTGACGGCCATCAAGTCGCCGCAGCATGCCAGCCTGGATTATGTGGAGCGCTTTGCCCTGAAGCTGGACCAGGTGATGAAGTCCCTCGCCGAAACCACCGACACCTGGATCATCAACGGCGCCGACGGCCCGGCCGCCAGTTTCGGCGGCATCAACCTCAGCGCCTGGCAGGCCCGCGAGCGTTCCGCCGCGCAGGTGCAGGCGCAGTTGCAGCAGGCCGTGGCGGACATCGAGGGCAGCAGCATCTTCGCCTTCCAGGTGGCCTCGCTGCCGGGTTCCAGCGGTGGCTTGCCGGTGCAGATGGTGTTGCGCAGCGCACAGGACTACCCCGAGCTGTACCAGACCATGGAGATGATCAAGCAGCGCGCCCGCGACAGCGGCCTGTTCAGCGTGGTGGACAGCGACCTCGACTACAACAACCCGGTGGTCAAGGTGCGCATCGACCGCGCCAAGGCGGCCAGCCTGGGCATCAGCATGCAGGCCATCGGCGAGTCGCTGGGCGTGCTGGTGGGCGAACAGTACCTCAACCGCTTCGCCCTGTTCGGGCGCTCCTACGACGTGATCCCGCAAAGCATCCAGGACCAGCGCCTGACGCCGGCGGCGCTGAACCGCCAGTACGTGCGCGCCGAAAACGGCAGCCTGGTGCCGCTGGCCACGGTGGTGCACCTGGACATCGAAGTGGCGCCCAACCGCTTGCTGCAGTTCGACCAGCAGAACGCCAGTACCCTGCAGGCGATCCCGGCGCCCGGTGTGTCGATGGGTAATGCCGTGGCATTTCTCGAACAGCTTGCCGCCGAACTGCCACCTGGCTTCAGCCATGACTGGCAATCGGAGTCGCGTCAGTACGTGCAAGAGGGCTTTGCCCTGATGTGGGCGTTTCTCGCCGCCCTGGTGGTGATCTACCTGGTGCTGGCCGCGCAGTACGAAAGCCTGGTGGACCCGCTGATCATCCTGGTGACCGTGCCGCTGTCGATCTGCGGTGCGCTGCTGCCGCTGGCGCTGGGCTGGGCCACGCTGAACATCTACACGCAGATCGGCCTGGTGACCCTGATCGGCCTGATCAGCAAGCACGGCATCCTGATGGTGGAGTTCGCCAACGAGATCCAGGTGCGTGACAACCTCGACCGTGCCGCCGCCATCGTCCGCGCCGCGCAGATACGCCTGCGGCCGGTGCTGATGACCACAGCGGCGATGACCTTCGGCGTGCTGCCGCTGCTGTTCGCCACCGGCGCCGGGGCCAACAGCCGCTTTGGCCTGGGGGTGGTGATCGTGTGCGGGATGCTGGTGGGGACCTTGTTTACCCTGTTTGTGCTGCCGACGATCTATGCCTTGCTGGCGCGCGATCATCGGGTGACCACGGTGCGGGGGCAGCAGTTGGCGGAGGCTGAGCGGGTGTTGGGCGTGTGAGGAGGAAACAGGGCCATCGGGGCTGCTGCGCAGCCCATCGCCGGCAAGCCAGCTCCCACCTCGATCGCATTGTCCTCAAGCCATGCGCTATCTCTGTGGGAGCTGGCTTGCCGGCGATGGGCCGCATAGCGGCCCCGATTGCCCGATCAGGACGGCGACCGGTCGCGGCGCATCTGGGTAACCAGGGTAAAGCGATCATCCGGGTGCACCGTCTCGGACACCGCCATCAGGTCGCCGTTTTCCTCGCGGTAATGGCGAATGATCTTCAGCCCCGGCGCGCCTGCCTCGGCCTTCAGCACCCGGGCCATTTCCGCACTCAGCAACACTGCCCGCACCTGCTGGTCGACCACCGCGATCGCCCGGCCATAGTGCTGCTCGATCAGCCCCGCAATCAGTTGGTCGGGGTGCTCGCGGGCCAACTCGATGACCTCGGCATAGTCGCGCTGCGCGTACACATCGGTCCAGCACAGCGGCGCCGCGTTGTGCACGCGGTCGACACGGATGCTCGACACGCAGAAGTAGTGCTCGCCCGGAACCAGCCCCAGCCGCGCCGCCTCGCTCAGGTCGGCGACGAAGTGGCGCACGTCCTGGATTTCCCGTTGCTGGGTTTCCGCCAGGTGCGCCAGGTCCGCCACGCTGGCCAGTGACTGCGAGTAGCCACCGCGCGGGCTGCTGGCCTCCACCCGGGTACCCACGCGCTTGCGCCGCGATACCAGCCCTTGGTTGAGCAACTGGTTGATCGCCGCACGCACCGTGTGTCGGCTCACATCGTACAGGTCGCACAGCTCGAACTCGGTCGGCAGCAGGCTGCCCACCGGGTAGCGGCCGCTGGCGATGCCTTCCATCAAGTCCTTTGCCACGGTGGTATAGCGCGTCGGGTTCATACCTTTGGTCTGTCTCGCGAATTTCATCGGTTGACAGTGTAACAGCGGCAGGGCAAGAATTATGTACGTACATAACTAATTTGTACGGTCAAAAACAACATTTCAGGATCCCTGCCCATGTCCACCACCGTTTTCGATTCCACCCTGTTCCGTGACATGTTCGGCACTGCCGAAATGCGCGCGGTGTTCTCCGACAAATCGGTGATCGAGCGTTACATCGAAGTCGAAGTGGCCCTGGCCAAGGCCGAAGCGCGCTGCGGCGTCATCCCTGCCGAAGCCGCAGCGCAAATTGCCGAGTTGTCGCGCTACGAGGCGCTGGATCTGGCATTGATGCAGCACGAAACCGAAATCGTCGGCTATCCGATCCTGCCGCTGGTCGAGCAGCTGTCGAAGCTGTGTGGCGAGGCCGGCCGCTACGTTCATTGGGGCGCCACCACCCAGGACATCATGGACACCGCCGTGGTCCTGCAGGTGCGCGCAGCCCTGGCCATCGTCGCGCGTGACATCCAGACCGTGCGCGGCCTGCTGGCCGAACTGGCGCAGCGCTACCGTGACACGCCGATGGCCGGCCGCACCCACCTGCAGCACGCGCTGCCCATCACTTTCGGCTACAAGTGCGCGGTGTGGCTGAGCATGTTCGACCGTCACGCCGAGCGCTTGGCGCAGCTGCGCCCGCGAGTGGAAGTGGGGCAGTTTGCCGGTGCTGCCGGTACCCTGGCGTCGCTGGGTGACAAGGGCCTGGAAGTGCAGGCCGCACTGATGGACGAACTGGGCCTGGGCGTGCCGCAGGCTACCTGGCACGTGGCCCGGGATGGCCTGGCCGAAACCCTGAACTTCCTCGGCCTGGTCAGCGCCTCTTTGGGCAAGGTGGCACTGGATATCATGATGATGATGACCAGCGAGTTGGGTGAAGCTTACGAGCCGTTCGTCAAAGGGCGGGGCGCCAGCAGCACCATGCCGCAGAAGCGTAACCCGATTTCCTGCGAGTTGATGTACGCCGCCGCCAAGGGTGTGCGTCAGCAGGCCGGGCTGATGCTCGACGCCATGATCCAGGACTTCGAGCGCTCCACTGGCCCGTGGCAGGCCGAGTGGATCGCCATCCCCGAAGCCTTCGCCCTGACCGGCGCCTCGCTGGGCCAGGCGTGCTTCATGCTGGCTGGCCTGGACGTGCGTACTGAGCGCATGCGCAAGAACCTCGACATGACCCAGGGCCTGATCGTGGCCGAAGCGGTGATGATGGGCCTGGCACCGGCGCTGGGCCGCCAGGTGGCGCACGACGTGGTCTATGCCGCCTGCCGCATGGCCAATGACCAAGGCATAAGCCTGCTGGAAGCGTTGAAGGCCCAGGGGCAGGCCGCCGCTCGCCTGGACCTGGCAACCCTCGAGCAGCTGTGCAACCCGGCCAACTACCTGGGCCTGGCACCTCAGATGGTCGACCAGGCCCTGGCTCGCCAGGGCGCAGTCGCCCGCTGATACGCCTGGGGCCCGGCCTGCCCGGGCTCCGACCTGAGACCCCGTACAAGAACAATGAGAACGCTACCATGGTTTCCACGTCGAAAAAGCCGCTGTACAAGGACCTGACCTTCCAGGTGCTCGCCGCGATGCTGCTGGGCATCGCCTTCGGTTTCCTTGCCCCCGAACTCGCTGCCAAGTTCAAGATACTCGGGGACATCTTTCTCAAGCTGATCAAGACTGCCGTCGCGCCGCTGGTGTTCTTCACCGTGGTCCACGGCATTGCCTCGGCCGGTGATATCAAACGGGTCGGCAAGGTAGGCTGGCGCGCGCTGGTGTACTTCGAACTGCTGTCTACCTTTGCCCTGGCTCTGGGTCTGCTCTGGGGCAACCTGATCGGCATCGGCTCGGGCATGCATGGTGCACACGCCAGCAGTGCCGCCTCGGCGGCAGCCAGCGCTGCGGTTGCCAAAGGCCATGCGCCGAGTTCGACCATGGACTTCATCTATGGCATCTTCCCCGACAACTTCGTCGGTGCCTTCGCCGGTGGCCAGTTGCTGCAGGTGCTGGTGATCGCCGTGCTGTTCGGCTTCGCCCTGCTGGCCTTGAAGCATGAGCGCCGGGCGGTGATCGAGGACGGCTTGAACCGGGTATCGGAGTGCTTCTTCGAGTTCATCAACCTGATCATGAAGTTCGCCCCGCTGGGGGCGTTCGGCTCGGTAGCCTATGCGGTGGGCAGCAATGGTTCGGCTGTGCTGATATCGCTGGCCAACCTGGTGCTGATGTTCTATGTGGCGATCGCCTTCTTTCTGTTCGTGGTGCTGGGTGCCGTGTGCCGGTTGTCTGGTTTCAGCCTGTGGCGCTTCCTGAAGTACATCAAGGACGAGATCTTCATCGTGCTTGGTACGGCCTCGTCCGAAAGTGCGTTGCCACGGCTGCTTCAGAAGCTCGAGCGCTTTGGCTGCTCGAAGCAGAGCGTGGGCCTGGTGTTGCCGACCGGTTATGCCTTCAACCTGGATGGCACCTCGATCTACATGTCGATGTGTGTGCTGTTCATTGCCAATGCCTACGGTGTGCCGCTGGGTTGGGAACAGCAGTTGGGGATTCTGGCGATCATGCTGGTGACCTCCAAGGGGGCGGCGGCAGTATCGGGGGGCAGTTTCGTGGTATTCGCCGCCACCGTGACCGCCATCGGCGTGCTGCCGGTGGAAGGGCTCGCGTTACTGTTTGGCGTGTACCGCTTCATGTCCATGGCCATGGCTACTTGCAACACTATTGGTAATAGCGTGGCGACAGTGGTGGTGGCCAAGTGGGCGGGGGAGTTTACCGAGCAGACGGCGCGTGAGGAGTATTCGCGAGTGCTGGGGCGGGCTCCCGGGGCAGCGCTCTGAGCAGGCATATCAAACCTGGGCAGGCAGGCTCATATGCAGCAAGGGGAACGGCCGGCCTTCGCCATCCACCGGTGAGCGGCCGGTCTGGATGAAACCGTAGTGCCGGTAGAACCCCACCGCCTGCGGGTTCTGCTCGTTGACATCGACGCTCATCACGTTGTGCTTCTGGCGGCCGAAATCCAGCAGCGCGCGGCCTATGCCCTGGCCATGGCGCTCGGGGGCGACGAAGAGCATTTCCACGTGGTTGCCATTGAAGCCGATGAAGCCCAGCGGGCGGTCTTCGGTGTCAACCGCGACCCAGAGCTCGACGGCCTGGAAGTAGACGTCGCGCAATTGCGGCAGCAGCGCGTCGATGTCGGACGCTTGCAGAAAGTGGTGCGTGGCGCGCACGGCGCACAGCCAGATATCGAGCAGTTGCGGGTGGTCTGCAGCGATGCTTTGGCGAATGATCATGGAGTCATGCCTGGGGAGACCGGGAGGAAAAAAGGGTACCCGGATTGTGTGGGGCGGGGCAATGGACGGTGGGGCAGGGCATCAGCTGATGTGTTGCCCGGGCCGGCCCTTTCGCGGGTAAACCCGCTCCCACAAGTACGGCACTGCCCTCGAGCCCGGCGCCGTACCTGTGGGAGCGGGTTTACCCGCGAACATGGGCGAAGCCCGTGCCATCGATGGGCTCGACTGCAATCCACATCGATAGTTAGAAGCCTGCCTCCAGGCCCAGCAGGTCTTGCACCGTCTGCCTGCGGCGAATCATCCGTAGCGCTCCATCCTCGATCAGGAACTCCGGCAGCAACGGCCGGCTGTTGTAGTTCGACGACATCGACGCGCCATAGGCCCCGGCGTCGTGGATCACCAGCAGGTCACCCACCTGCGCCTGGGGCAGGTCGTGCGGGGTCAGTTCCTGGTCATCCTGGGTAAACACATCACCCGACTCGCACAGCGGCCCGGCCACCACGGTCGGCTGCCGTGGGCGGTCAACCGGCTGGCCGTCGGCGTCGAGCAGGGTCATGCGGTGGTAGGCCCCGTACATCGCCGGGCGCATCAGGTCGTTGAAACCGGCATCGATCATGACGAAGGTATTGCGGCCCACCTGCTTCACGGCGCGTACCTCGGCTACCAGGTAGCCCGATTCCGCCACCAGGAAGCGCCCTGGCTCGATCTCCATGCGCACGGGGTGGCCCAGCATCGCTTCGATCTCCTTGCGGGCCACGGCCCAGGTCCGGGCGTAGCGTTGCAGGTCGACCGGCTTGTCGCTGCTGCGGTACGGGGTGGAAAGGCCGCCGCCAATGGAGAACGCCTCGATGTCCACGCCCAGGCGGCCGATCAGCTCGATCATCGAGCGCGCCACTTGCTCCAGATGCTGGTAGTCCACCCCCGAGCCGATGTGCATGTGCACCCCTACCAGGTGCAGGCCATGGGTTTTCACGCAGGCCAGCGCTTCACCCAGCTCTTCGTGCCAGATGCCGTGCTTGCTGTTCTCGCCGCCGGTGTTGGTCTTGCGGCTGTGGCCATGGCCGAAGCCGGGGTTGATGCGGATCCACACGCGGTGGCCGGGCGAGCGTTCACCCAGTTGGCGCAGCATGTCGATGGAACCGGCGTTGACTTCGATCTTCGAGGCCACCACCCGCTCCAGGGTAGGCCGGTCCAGCGCGTCGCAGGTCAGCACCACGCCGGCAGGGTCGCCATCCACGCTGGCGCCCGCGGCAAAAGCCCGCTCCATTTCGCCCAGCGACACTGCGTCCAGCACCAAGCCGTGGGCGCGCATCAGGCGCAGCACATGCAGGTTGGGGTTGGCCTTCTGGGCGAAGCGCACGGTGTTGAACACCTTCAGCTGTTCGACACGCTCGGCGATGGTGCCGGCGTCGTAGGCCCACAGCGGCGAGCCGTGCTGGCGGACAGCATCGGCCAGAAGAGTGAAGGGTGCAGTCATGGTGGCGCTACTCATATAAGGAAGACCACGAGAATGAGCCAAAGCAGGAATTCAGAAAAATAGCTATTTTTCTGTCAGCCATTCATATCTGATATGACCATTGCCGACTTGCCAGGTGTTGCCCGTGAAACTGTCCGTCCGCCATATCGAAGTGTTCCGCGCCATCATGGCCGCTGGCAGCGTCACCGGTGCGGCGCGCCTGCTGTTCACCTCGCAGCCCACCGTCAGCCGCGAACTGGCGCGGCTGGAGCAGGTAACCGGGCTGAACCTGTTCGAGCGCGAAGGTGGCCGCCTGGTGGCGACGGCTCAGGCGCTGCTGTTGATCGAGGAGGTTGAGCGGGCCTACGTAGGGCTGGAGCGCATAGACCGCTTTGCCCAGGCCATCCGCAATTTCGAGCAGGGCCGGCTGGCCATTACCTGCCTGCCGCTGTTTTCCCAGACCTTGCTGCCCAAGGCTTGCCAGCGCTTTCACCAGCAGCACCGGGGCGTGAGCGTGAGTATCCTGGCACAGGAGTCGCCGTTGCTGGAGGAGTCGCTGGTTGCCCAGCAGCATGACCTGGGCCTGACCGAGGTAGAACAGATACCGCGTGGCGCCTACGGCGAATTGCTGTTCAGCGCCAACATGGTGTGCGTGCTGCCCGACGGGCACCCGTTGCAGGCCAGGGCCGAGCTGGAGCTGAGCGATTTCCACGAGGTCGACTTCATCAACCTGGCCAGCCTGGACACCTACCGGCAGCGCCTGGACCAGCACTTTCGCGCGGCAGGGGTGAATCGCCGCACGGTCATCGAGACCACCAGTGCTGCCTCGGTGTGTGCCATGGTCAGGCAAGGCCTGGGGGTGGCGATCATCAACCCGCTGAGCGGGCTGGAGGCGGCGCAGGGCGGGTTGCCGATCCGGCGGTTGCGGGTTTCGGTGCCGTACCAGGTGATGCTGATCAGGCCGGACCACCGACCGGCGTCGGCGGCGGTGGAGCCGTTTTGCCAGGCGTTGCGGCAACAGGCCCAAGAGATGCAAGCGGCACTGATCTGAAGCCTGGCGCGGCCTTTGTAGGAGCGGCCTTGTGTCGCGATGGGCCGCAACGCGGCCCCAGCAATGTATGCCGTGACGCCGAGATTCTGGGGCCGCTTTGCGGCCCATCGCGACACAAGGCCGCTCCTACAGGGATCGCGCAAGCGTTTGGATTGCTGTATGGCTCAGAGTTCGCAGACGAAGGTGCCGGTCCCGGCCAGGATGTTCTCCAGGGTTTCCTTCACTTCATCCATGTCACTCAACTCGCTGGTCAGGTTGATCTCCAGCACTTCATCCCCCTTCAGCGCATCCCGGTCGCCGGCCGCCACTTCGATCAGCAAGCGCTTGGCGCTCAGGGTCACTTTCAGGCCATCCAGCGTCGACGGCTCGTCATCCAGGGTCAGGTCGACGGTGTCTTCGTCCGGGTAGCGGGTCAGCAGGAACATCTGACCCTTGTCGCTGTGGCAGCACAGGGTCGCCATGTTGTCTTCCTCGTCATCGCAAGGGGTGGCGAACAGCAGGGCAGTATTGATTTGCATGGACAAGGCTCGGATCAAAGGAAACGGAAGGGAATTCTGACAGTCTTGCCGACAGGCATAAACGTAAAGTTACCCCCCCTTGACCGAAATTGTCGCAGCGCTGCAAGCCTTGATGACCGATCAGTCGTTAAGCTTCGGCGAGCCCTGGGCGTGCCTGCGCACGTTCAACGCCTGGTTTTACCGTCCGCCTTGCCACGGGTTGGCTATCGTTGATCCGTACACGGCGCACGCAGCGACGCTTCAATTATTACAAAGCCCAAGCGGAGTACCACAGATGGCGTTCTTCACCGCAGCCAGCAAAGCCGACTTCCAGCATCAACTGCAAGCGGCCCTGGCGCAGCACATCAGCGAACAGTCCCTGCCACAAGTCGCGCTGTTCGCCGAGCAGTTCTTCGGCATCATCTCTCTGGACGAACTCACCCAACGCAGGCTTTCCGACCTGGCCGGCTGCACCCTGTCAGCCTGGCGCATCATCGAGCGTTTCGACCCCGAATACCCGCAAGTACGGGTGTACAACCCCGATTACGAACGCAATGGCTGGCAATCGACCCACAGCGTGGTCGAAGTGCTGCACCACGACCTGCCGTTCCTGGTCGACTCGGTACGCACCGAGCTCAACCGCCGCGGCTACAGCATCCACACCTTGCAGACCACCGTGCTCAGCGTGCGCCGCGGCGCCAAGGGCGAGCTGCTTGAACTGCTGCCCAAGGGCACCCAGGGCGAGGGCGTACGCCATGAGTCGCTGATGTACCTGGAGATCGACCGTTGCGCCAACGCCGCCGAGCTGACGGTCCTGGCCCGCGAGATCGAGCAGGTGCTGGCCGAGGTGCGGGTGGTGGTTGCCGACTTCGAACCGATGAAGGCCAAGCTGCGTGAAGTGGTGGCGGAGGTGGAGCAGACCGCCTTTGGCCCGGCGCAGCACGAAAAGGGCGAGGTGAAGGCTTTTCTCGAGTGGCTGCTGGACAACCACTTCACCTTCCTGGGCTATGAAGAATTCACCGTAAAGGGCGACGCCGATGGCGGCCAGATGGTCTACGACGAGCAGTCGTTCCTCGGCCTGCCGCGCCGCCTGCGCGTGGGCCTGACGAGCGACGAGCTGCGCATCGAAGACTATGCCGTGGCCTACCTCAACGAACCGTTGCTGCTGTCGTTCGCCAAGGCCGCGCTGCCAAGCCGCGTACACCGCCCGGCCTACCCGGACTACGTGTCGATCCGCCAGCTGGACGCCGATGGCAAGGTGATCAAGGAACACCGCTTCATGGGCCTGTACACCTCGTCGGTGTACGGCGAAAGCGTGCATGCCATCCCTTATATCCGGCAGAAGGTCACCGAAGTCGAGCGCCGCTCGGGCTTCGATCCCAAGGCCCACCTGGGCAAGGAACTGGCCCAGGTGCTGGAAGTGCTGCCGCGCGACGACCTGTTCCAGACCCCGGTCGACGAGCTGTTCAGTACCGTCATGTCGATCGTGCAGATCCAGGAACGCAACAAGATCCGCGTGTTCCTGCGCAAGGACCCGTACGGCCGCTTCTGCTACTGCCTGGCCTATGTACCGCGGGAAATCTACTCCACCGAAGTGCGGCAGAAGATCCAGCAGGTGCTGATGGAGCGCCTGAAGGCCAGCGACTGCGAGTTCTGGACCTTCTTCTCCGAGTCGGTGCTGGCCCGTGTGCAGCTGATTTTGCGGGTAGACCCGAAAAACCGCATCGACATCGACCCGCAGCAGCTGGAACGCGAAGTGATCCAGGCCTGCCGTTCGTGGCATGACGACTACTCGGCACTGGTGATCGAGAACTTCGGCGAAGCCCAGGGCACCAACATCCTCGCCGACTTCCCCAAAGGTTTCCCGGCCGGCTACCGCGAGCGCTTCGCCGCGCACTCGGCAGTGGTCGACCTGCAGCACGTGCTGAACCTGTCGGAAAGCAAGCCGCTGGCGATGAGCTTCTACCAGCCGCTGACCCAGGTCGGCGAGCGCACCCTGCACTGCAAGCTGTACCACGCCGACACGCCGCTGGCGCTGTCCGACGTGCTGCCGATCCTGGAGAACCTTGGCCTGCGCGTGCTCGGCGAGTTCCCGTACCGCCTGCGCCATGCCAGTGGCCGCGGCTACTGGATCCATGACTTCGCCTTCACATACAGCGAAGGCCTGAGCCTGGACATCCAGCAGCTCAACGACACCCTGCAGGATGCCTTCATCCACATCGTCCGCGGCGATGCCGAGAACGACGCCTTCAACCGTCTGGTGCTGACCGCCGGCCTGCCATGGCGCGACGTGGCGCTGCTGCGCGCCTACGCCCGTTACCTGAAGCAGATTCGCCTGGGCTTCGACCTGGGCTACATCGCCAGCACCCTGAACAACCACACCGACATCGCCCGCGAGCTGACCCGGTTGTTCAAGACTCGTTTCTACCTGGCGCGCAAGCTCACCCAGGAAGACCTGGATGACAAGCAACTGCGCCTGGAACAAGCCATCCTGACCGCGCTGGACGACGTGCAGGTGCTCAACGAAGACCGCATCCTGCGTCGCTACCTGGACCTGATCAAGGCCACCCTGCGCACCAACTTCTACCAGCCGGACGCCAACGGCCACAACAAGTCGTACTTCAGCTTCAAGTTCAACCCCAAGCTGATCCCCGAACTGCCTAAACCAGTGCCCAAGTTCGAGATCTTCGTCTACTCGCCACGGGTCGAAGGCGTGCACCTGCGCTTTGGCAACGTCGCCCGCGGCGGCCTGCGCTGGTCCGACCGTGAGGAAGACTTCCGCACCGAGGTGCTGGGCCTGGTGAAAGCCCAGCAGGTGAAGAACTCGGTCATCGTGCCGGTCGGTGCCAAGGGCGGCTTCCTGCCGCGCCGCCTGCCGCTGGGCGGCAGCCGTGACGAGATCGCCGCCGAAGGCGTGGCGTGCTACCGCATCTTCATTTCCGGCCTGCTCGACATCACCGACAACCTCAAGGACGGTGGCGTGGTACCGCCGGCCAACGTGGTGCGCCATGACGATGACGACCCGTACCTGGTGGTGGCGGCCGACAAGGGCACCGCAACCTTCTCGGACATCGCCAACGGCATCGCCATCGACTACGGCTTCTGGCTGGGCGACGCCTTCGCCTCGGGCGGCTCGGCCGGTTACGACCACAAGAAGATGGGTATTACCGCGCGCGGCGCCTGGGTGGGCGTGCAGCGCCACTTCCGCGAGCGCGGCATCAATGTGCAGGAAGACCCGATCACCGTCATTGGCGTCGGCGACATGGCCGGCGACGTGTTCGGCAACGGCCTGCTGATGTCCGACAAGCTGCAACTGGTGGCGGCGTTCAACCACCTGCACATCTTCATCGACCCGAACCCGGAGCCGGCCGCAAGCTTTGCCGAACGCAAGCGCCTGTTCGACCTGCCGCGCTCGGCCTGGAGCGACTACGACACCAGCATCATGTCCGAAGGCGGCGGGATCTTCCCGCGCAGTGCCAAGAGCATCGCCATCAGCCCGCAGATGAAAGAGCGCTTCGCCATCGAAGCCGACCGCCTGACCCCGACCGAGCTGCTCAATGCGCTGCTCAAGGCACCGGTAGACCTGCTGTGGAACGGTGGCATCGGTACCTACGTCAAGGCCAGCACCGAGAGCCACGCCGACGTCGGTGACAAGGCCAACGACGCGCTGCGGGTCAATGGCAATGAACTGCGCTGCAAGGTGGTGGGCGAGGGCGGCAACCTGGGCATGACCCAGCTTGGCCGGGTCGAGTTCGGCCTGCATGGCGGCGCCACCAACACCGACTTCATCGACAACGCCGGCGGCGTGGACTGCTCCGACCACGAGGTCAACATCAAGATCCTGCTCAACGAAGTGGTGCAGGGTGGCGACATGACCGAGAAGCAGCGCAACCAGCTGCTGGGCAGCATGACCGACGAAGTGGCCGGCCTGGTGCTGGGCAACAACTACAAGCAGACCCAGGCGTTGTCGCTGGCGGCCCGCCGTGCCCGCGAGCGGATTGCCGAGTACAAGCGCCTGATGGCCGACCTGGAGGCCCGAGGCAAGCTGGACCGTGCCATCGAGTTCCTGCCGTCCGAAGAGCAGCTGGCCGAGCGCCTGGCCGCCGGCCAGGGCCTGACTCGCGCCGAGCTGTCGGTGCTGATCTCGTACAGCAAGATCGACCTCAAGGAACAGCTGCTCAAGTCGCTGGTGCCGGACGACGACTACCTGACCCGCGACATGGAAACCGCCTTCCCGCCGTCGCTGGTCAGCAAATTCGCCGAGTCCATGCGCCGCCACCGCCTGAAGCGCGAAATCGTCAGCACCCAGATCGCCAACGACCTGGTCAACAACATGGGCATCACCTTCGTCCAGCGCCTGAAGGAGTCGACCGGCATGAGCCCGGCCAACGTGGCTGGGGCCTATGTGATCGTGCGCGACATCTTCCACCTGCCGCACTGGTTCCGCCAGATCGAGGCACTGGACTACCAGGTGCCGGCGGAAATCCAGCTGACCCTGATGGACGAGCTGATGCGCCTGGGCCGCCGAGCCACCCGCTGGTTCCTGCGCAGCCGCCGCAACGAGCAGGATGCCGGGCGCGACACCGCGCACTTCGGGCCGAAGATTGCGCAACTGGGGCTCAAGCTCGACGAGTTGCTCGAAGGCCCGACCCGCGAGCGCTGGATGGTGCGCTACCAGGGCTTCGTCGAGGCTGGTGTGCCGGAGTTGCTGGCGCGCATGGTGGCTGGCACTACCCACCTGTACACCCTGTTGCCGATCATCGAGGCTTCGGACGTTACCGGCCATGACCCGGCGCAGGTGGCCAAGGCGTTCTTCGCCGTGGGCAGCGCGCTGGACCTGACCTGGTACCTGCAGGAAATCAGCAACCTGCCGGTGGAGAACAACTGGCAGGCGCTGGCCCGCGAGGCGTTCCGCGACGACATCGACCTGCAGCAGCGGGCGATCACCATCTCGGTACTGCAGATGGCCGATGCGCCGGAAGACATGGACGCCCGCGTGGCGCTGTGGGCCGAGCAGCACCGGGTGATGGTGGAGCGCTGGCGCGCCATGCTGGATGACCTGCGCAATGCCACTGGTACCGACTATGCGATGTACGCGGTAGCCAACCGCGAGCTGGTCGACCTGGCCATGAGCGGGCAGGCGGCGGTGGTGCCGTCCTGAGCCATGAGCTGAAATGAAAAGCCCCGGCAGTGATGCCGGGGCTTTTTTATTCCTGTGCTGGCCCTTTCGCGGGTGAACCCGCTCCCACAGGGATATCACAAGACTTGAGTGTAGTGAGGTCCCTGTGGGAGCGGGCGCGCCCGCGAAGAGGCCGGTACAGGCTTACTTAAACCTGCGCTCCACCCCTTTCTCCACCAGAATCTTCGCCGAAATCTCTTCCACGGAAAAATGCGTGGAATTGATGTTGGGAATGTTCTCCCGGCGGAACAGGTTCTCCACCTCGCGCACTTCGAACTCGCACTGGGCAAAGCTGGAATAGCGGCTGTTGGGCTTGCGCTCGTGGCGGATGGCGGTGAGGCGGTCGGGGTCGATGGTCAGGCCGAACAGCTTGTTGTGGTGCTTTTTCAGCACCGCCGGCAGCTGCAGGCGCTCCATGTCGTCCTCGGTCAGCGGGTAGTTGGCGGCGCGGATGCCGAACTGCATGGCCATGTACAGGCAGGTGGGGGTCTTGCCGCAGCGCGATACGCCTACCAGGATCAGGTCGGCCTTGTCGTAGTAGTGGGTGCGCGCGCCATCGTCGTTGTCCAGGGCGAAATTCACCGCCTCGATGCGTTCCATGTAGTTGGAATTGCCGCCAATGGAGTGCGACTTGCCGACGGAATACGACGAATGGGCAGTCAATTCTTGTTCAAGCGGGGATAAAAACGAAGAAAAGATGTCGATCATGAAGCCATTCGAGGTAGCCAGGATCTCACGGATGTCCTGATTGACGATAGTGTCGAAGATGATCGGGCGTACACCATCGCGCTCGGCCGCGGCGTTGATCTGCTGGACCATGGTCCGCGCCTTTTCCGGCGAATCGATGTAGGGACGGGTGAATTTATTGAACGGAATGCTCTCGAATTGAGCGAGCAGACTCTGGCCCAGGGTTTCGGCAGTGATGCCGGTGCCGTCGGAGATGAAGAACGCGGTTCGTTTCATTTGCGATCTGGGCCTTAAGCTGATGACGTTTCTTGGATATGATAAGTTCGGTTTGCCGAATGCGGCTGTCGGCATTCTCACTTATTTTCCAGGTACAGGCCACAAGCGTCCGGCCAAGTCAACGAAGGCAGGCGGGCGCCCTTGAGCTTTTCCAATACAGTTAGTGGAGAGATCACCTTGGTAGAGTACGTAGTTTCCCTCGATAAGCTCGGCGTCCATGATGTGGAGCATGTGGGGGGCAAGAACGCATCCCTGGGCGAGATGATCAGCAACCTCGCAGGTGCTGGTGTATCGGTGCCGGGCGGCTTTGCCACTACGGCGCAGGCGTACCGCGATTTTCTCGAACAGAGTGGTCTCAACGACCGTATCCACGCCGCGCTCGACGCACTCGACGTGGATGACATCAACGCCCTGACCAAGACCGGCGCGCAGATTCGCCAGTGGGTCATGGAAGCCGACTTCCCGGCCCGCCTGGATTCGGAAATCCGTACGGCCTTCGCCGAAATGGCTGCCGGCAACGACAACATGGCAGTTGCCGTGCGTTCCTCGGCCACCGCCGAAGACCTGCCGGACGCCTCGTTCGCAGGTCAGCAGGAAACCTTCCTCAACATCCGCGGCGTCGACAACGTGATCCGCGCGGCCAAGGAAGTGTTCGCCTCGCTGTTCAACGACCGTGCCATCGCCTACCGCGTGCACCAGGGCTTCGACCACAAGCTGGTAGCCCTGTCCGCCGGCGTGCAGCGCATGGTCCGCTCCGAAACCGGCACCGCCGGCGTCATGTTCACCCTCGACACCGAGTCGGGCTTCCGCGACGTGGTATTCATCACCGGCGCCTACGGCCTGGGCGAAACCGTGGTGCAGGGTGCGGTCAACCCTGACGAATTCTACGTGCACAAACAAACCCTGGAGGCCGGCCGCCCGGCCATCCTGCGCCGCAACCTGGGCAGCAAGGCCATCAAGATGGTCTACGGCGAAGAAGCCAAGGCCGGCCGTTCGGTCAAGACCGTCGAAGTGGACCGCGCCGAGCGCGCGCGCTTCTGCCTGACCGATGCCGAGGTCAGCGAGCTGGCCAAGCAGGCCATGATCATCGAGAAGCACTACCAGCGCCCGATGGACATCGAATGGGCCAAGGACGGTGACGACGGCAAGCTGTACATCGTCCAGGCGCGCCCCGAGACGGTGAAGAGCCGCTCCAGCGCCAACGTCATGGAACGCTACCTGCTCAAAGAGAAGGGCACCGTTCTGGTCGAAGGCCGCGCCATTGGCCAGCGCATCGGCGCCGGCAAGGTCCGCGTGATCAACGACGTATCGGAAATGGACAAGGTCCAGCCGGGCGACGTGCTGGTCTCCGACATGACCGACCCGGACTGGGAACCGGTGATGAAGCGCGCCAGCGCCATCGTCACCAACCGTGGCGGGCGTACCTGCCACGCGGCGATCATCGCCCGTGAGCTGGGCATTCCGGCCGTGGTCGGTTGCGGCAACGCCACCCAGGTGCTGAAAGACGGCCAGGGTGTGACCGTATCCTGTGCCGAAGGCGATACCGGCTTCATCTTCGAGGGCGAGCTGGGCTTCGACGTCAAGCAGAACTCGGTCGACGCCATGCCTGACCTGCCGTTCAAGATCATGATGAACGTCGGCAACCCGGACCGTGCCTTCGATTTCGCCCAGCTGCCCAACGCCGGTGTCGGCCTGGCGCGCCTGGAGTTCATCATCAACCGCATGATCGGCGTGCACCCCAAGGCACTGCTGAACTACGCCGGCCTGCCGGCCGACCTGAAGGACAGCGTCGACAAGCGTATCGCCGGCTACAACGACCCGGTAGGCTTCTATGTCGAGAAGCTGGTCGAGGGCATCAGCACCCTGGCTGCGGCCTTCTACCCGAAAAAGGTCATCGTGCGCCTGTCGGACTTCAAGTCCAACGAGTACGCCAACCTGATCGGCGGCAAGCTGTACGAGCCGGAAGAAGAAAACCCGATGCTGGGCTTCCGTGGCGCTTCGCGCTACATCAGCGAATCGTTCCGTGACTGCTTCGAGCTCGAGTGCCGTGCGCTCAAGCGCGTCCGCAACGAGATGGGCCTGACCAACGTCGAGATCATGGTGCCGTTCGTACGCACCCTGGGTGAAGCCAGCCAGGTCGTCGACCTGCTTGCCGAAAACGGCCTGGCCCGCGGCGAAAACGGCCTGCGCGTGATCATGATGTGCGAACTGCCGTCCAACGCCATCCTCGCCGAAGAGTTCCTGGAATACTTCGACGGCTTCTCGATCGGCTCCAACGACCTGACCCAGCTGACCCTGGGCCTGGACCGTGACTCGGGCATCATCGCCCACCTGTTCGACGAGCGTAACCCTGCGGTGAAGAAGCTGCTGGCCAACGCCATTGCCGCGTGCAACAAGGCTGGCAAGTACATCGGCATCTGCGGCCAGGGCCCGTCGGACCACCCGGACCTGGCCAAGTGGCTGATGGAACAAGGCATCGACAGCGTGTCGCTGAACCCGGACTCGGTACTCGAAACCTGGTTCTACCTGGCCGAAGGGCAGGGCGCGGTCTGATGCAGTAAAACGCGGGGGTACGTCTGGCGTACCCCCGCCTGGTTTTTTCCAGGGCGAGCTCCAGCAATGGATCCCGCCCTTTTTTGTGCACCAAGCAACCTTATGCAAAGCAGCAGCACTCTATTCCCCGTGGCCCTGCTCAGTGCCGAGCGCCGCGGCGACCTCAGCGAAGACGTGTACCGGATCAAGGCCGGCAACAGCCCTGACCCCAGCGTCGAGCTGGCTGTCACCCGCCTGGGGCTGGCCGATCAGGGCAAGGCCCAGGGCGTGCCGGTCATTCTCCTGCACGGCAGCTTCTCCAACCGCCGCTTCTGGTACTCGCCCAAAGGGGTTGGCCTGGGGGCCTATCTCGCCCGCGCCGGCTTCGATGTGTGGATCCCGGAAATGCGCGGCCACGGCCTGTCGCCGCGTAACCATGACTGGAAGCACAACAGCGTTGCCGCCTATGCCCGCGATGACCTGCCGCTGATTGCCGCGTTCGTGCGCGAGCAATCGGGCCAGGCGCCGCACTGGGTCGGCCATTCCCTGGGTGGTACGACCCTGGCGGCAGCGCTGGGCGGTGGTTTTCTGCCTGCCGAGCAGGTGGCCAGCGTGGCGCTGTTCGGTACCCAGATCAGCCGCGTGTACTGGCCGTTGAAGGTGCCGCCGCTGGCCTGGGGGGCGAAGCTGCTGCTCAAGCGCTGGGGGCAGATTTCCGGGCCGCGTTTCAAGCGTGGGCCGGAGGATGAGCCGATCGGCCTGGCCCTGGAGAGCATGCGCTGGCATGGCCTGTTCGGGCGCTTTGGCGACAGGCACAGCGACTGGTGGGCGGGGCTGGCCGAGGTGGATGTACCGCTGCTGGCGGTGGCGGGTGCGGGGGACTTCCAGGACCCGGTGTGGGCCTGCCGCAAGTTGTTCGAGCAATTGGGCGGTGAGCGCAAGCAGTTTTTGCGGCTGGGGCTCGAGGAAGGCTTCGAGGCTTTCGGGCATGTCGACATGCTGGTGAGCAAGGCCGCGCAGGTGCAGGTGTGGCCGCTGGTGGAGCGTTGGCTGCGGGATCCGCTGGTGCCGGTGCATGAATCCACGGTGGCGGCGGAGCCTGTGCCCGCCAGTTGATTCTGCTGTGTCTGTACTGGCCCTATCGCCGGCAAGCCAGCTCCCACAGGAGTACCACTAGCCTGAAGCCAGCGGGGGCCTGTGGGAGCTGGCTTGCCGGCGATAGGGCCGGTACAGGTAAAACACAACTGACTGCTTGGTCCCGGATGACTGCAATGGGCTCTACGGTGTAGCCTTGGCCGATACCCGCTTTCGTTGTGACTGACAGGAGCTTCCCATGCAGCATTACGTTACGCCCGACCTGTGTGATGCCTACCCGGACCTGGTGCAGGTGCTGGAACCGATGTTCAGCAATTTCGGCGGCCGCGATTCGTTCGGCGGCCAGATCGTCACCATCAAGTGCTTCGAAGACAACTCGCTGGTCAAGGAGCAGGTCGAACTCGATGGCAAGGGCAAGGTCCTGGTCGTCGATGGTGGTGGCTCGCTGCGCCGCGCACTGCTCGGCGACATGCTCGCCGAGAAGGCTGCCAAGAACGGCTGGGAAGGCTTGGTCATCTACGGCTGCGTGCGTGACGTCGACGTGCTGATCCAGACCGACGTCGGCGTGCAGGCCCTGGCCAGCCACCCGATGAAGACCGACAAGCGCGGCATCGGCGACCTCAACGTGGCAGTGACCTTCGCCGGGGTGACCTTCCGCCCGGGCGAGTACGTGTATGCCGACAACAATGGCGTGCTGGTCTCGCCAAGCCCGCTGAAAATGCCGGAGTGATGCGCCGCCCGCGCTGATGGAGCTTTGATGTTCGAGGAAGACAACGCGCAGTGGGGGCTGGTACACGCCCTGGTGCTCGATGGCAAAGGCGGCGCGCGCTCGATTGCCCGTACCGAGCTGGACGACCTGCAGCTGCAACCCGAGCAGAGCCTGTGGCTGCACTGGGACCGCAGCCATCCGCAAACCCGCACCTGGCTGCTGCACGACAGCGGCCTGAGCGCGTTCGCCTGCGAGCTGCTGCTGGAAGAAAATACCCGGCCGCGCCTGCTGCCCATGGCCGATGAACAGTTGTTGCTGTTCCTGCGTGGGGTCAACCTGAACCCGGGTGCAGAGCCCGAAGACATGGTCTCGGTGCGCATCTTCGCCGAGGCGCAGCGGGTCATCTCGCTGCGCCTGCGGCCGTTGCGCGCCAGTGACGAGATTCTCCAGCAGCTCGAAGAGGGCAGGGGCCCGAAATCGGCTTCCGAGCTGTTGCTGCTGATGGGCGAACTGCTGACCGAAAAGGTCCAGGGCCTGGTCAGCGACCTGTCCGAACTGGTCGACCTGGAAGAAGAAAAGGTCGAATCCGACGAACGGTATACCCCAGAGAATGGCTGCCTGCAGCAGATCCGCCGGCGTGCCGCCGGTCTGCGGCGTTTCCTGGCTCCGCAGCGAGAGATCTACGCCCAGCTGTCGCGTAGCAAATGGAGTTGGTTCGTCGATGCCGACGCCGATTACTGGAACGAGCTGAACAACAGCCTGATCCGCTACCTCGAAGAGCTGGAACTGACCCGCGAACGGGCCGCCCTGGTGCTGGAAAGCCAGGATCGCCGGCGCAGCGAGCGCATGAACCGCACCATGTACCGCTTCGGCATCATCACCTGCATCTTCCTGCCCATGAGCTTCATCACCGGGCTGCTGGGCATCAATGTCGGCGGCATCCCCGGGGCGGAAAACCCCTATGGCTTCCTGTTTGCCTGCATCGTCGTGCTGGGGCTGGCGGTGGGGCAGTGGTGGCTGTTCCGGCGGTTGCGGTGGGTATAGATGCTCATTGACCTGCACCGGCCCTATCGCCGGCAAGCCAGCTCCCACAGGTACACCACAGGTTTCAAGGCTTGTGGTACCCCTGTGGGAGCTGGCTTGCCGGCGATAGGGCCAGTGCAGGCAAGCGCCATTCATTTTGAAACACTCGTCCCAATGCGATGTGTGACCCATCGACCGGCCATCTCGTCTCTGACTGACACTGCGCGAGGTGCCCATGCACGATCCGTTTGAAGAATCCCTGCGCGACCTGCTCAAGGCGTCACCCTCCGGCAATGACCGGGACGACCGGGACGACGCCGCTTGCCTGGGTCGCGTGCTGAAAACCGCCAACCGCCAGGTTGGCGCGGGCGATCTGTTCAGCCTGCTTGGCCGCTGGAGCCAGGCGCTGCTGATCGCCGTGAACAATGGCGCGGCGCATGTTGCGCCGGTGCGTCGACACTCTTCCCGCAACGCTGCCAACGGCAGCAAAGCAGATAAGGCCGATTGAATATGGAACTCGATCTCTGGACCCAGAGCCTGGTCACCGCCATGACTGCCCTTTGGACCAAGGTAGCGAACTTCATCCCCAACCTGTTCGGCGCGCTGGTCGTGGTGCTGCTCGGTTTCGTGGTGGCCAAGCTGCTCGACACGTTGCTGTCCAAACTGCTGGCCAAGTTCGGCCTGGACCGCCTGATGGCCGGCACCGGCCTGACCAAGATGCTTGGCCGGGTCGGCATCCAGGTACCCATCTCCACCCTGATCGGCAAGATCGTCTACTGGTTCGTGCTGCTCATCTTCCTGGTCTCGGCCGCCGAGTCGCTGGGCCTGGAGCGGGTCTCGGCAACCCTCGACATGCTTGCCCTGTACCTGCCGAAGGTGTTCGGCGCAGCCCTGGTGCTGCTGGCTGGCGTGCTGCTGGCCCAGGTGGCAAACGGCCTGGTTCGCGGCGCTGCCGAAGGCATCGGCCTGGAATACTCGGCAGGCCTGGGGCGTATCACCCAGGGCCTGGTGATCATCATCAGCATCTCGGTGGCCATCAGCCAGTTGGAGGTGAAAACCGACCTGCTGAACCATGTGATCGTGATCGGGCTGATTACCGTTGGTCTGGCCGTTGCGTTGGCAATGGGCCTGGGCAGCCGCGAAATCGCCGGGCAGATTCTGGCCGGCATCTACGTGCGCGAGCTGTACCAGGTGGGCCAGCAGGTGCGGATTGGCGAGGTCGAAGGGCATATCGAGGAGATCGGTACGGTCAAGACGACGCTGCTGACCGATGATGGCGAACTGGTATCACTGTCCAATCGTGAGCTGCTTGAACAGCGAGTCAATAGCCGCTAACCGCACAAAGCTGTTAATGTATGCCGCCGCGAAAATCGACCCACGGGGTCGCGCGGCGACATTGACCTGACTGTCGGCCAGATCCGTTTTGAATAAAGTTCATTCGCCGCCCATGCGTTATGACCCCCGCGAGCTCACCGACGAAGAGTTGGTGGCGCGTTCGCATGAGGAGCTGTACCACGTTACCCGCGCCTATGAAGAGCTCATGCGGCGCTACCAACGGACCCTGTTCAACGTCTGTGCGCGTTATCTGGGGAACGACCGTGACGCGGACGATGTCTGTCAGGAAGTCATGTTGAAAGTGCTGTACGGGCTGAAGAACTTCGAGGGTAAGTCCAAGTTCAAGACCTGGCTCTACAGCATCACCTACAACGAATGCATTACCCAGTACCGCAAGGAGCGCCGTAAACGTCGGTTGATGGATGCCTTGAGTCTGGACCCTGTTGAAGAGGCGTCCGAAGACAAGGCTCCGAAGCCGGAAGAAAAAGGCGGGCTGGACAAGTGGCTGGTGCATGTGAACCCGATTGACCGGGAAATCCTGGTGCTGCGTTTTGTCGCAGAGCTGGAGTTTCAGGAAATTGCCGACATCATGCACATGGGCCTGAGCGCGACAAAAATGCGCTACAAGCGCGCGCTAGACAAGCTTCGGGAGAAATTTGCCGGCCTCGATGAAACTTAGTGGCGTGCAAATATCTCTAACGAACCGGCGAGTTCTGCTAGACTTGCCGTCGAGTTGTCCCCCTTGTTTGTGGTGGGACTGCTTAACTATCACCAGATGGGGATTTAACGGATGAAATTGAAAAACACCTTGGGCTTGGCCATTGGCTCGCTCGTCGCTGCTACTTCGTTCGGCGTTCTGGCTCAAGGCCAAGGCGCTGTGGAAATCGAAGGCAACGTTACCAAGCAGTACTACGACAGCGAACGTAACTTCAAGAACGACGGCACCAATCCTGGTGTTCGCCTGGGCTACTTCCTGACCGACGACGTTTCCCTGGACCTCGGCTACAACGAGACCCACAACGCTCGTGGTGAAGTCTTCAACAAAGACATCAAAGGTTCCAAGGCCAAGCTCGACGCCACCTACCACTTCGGTACCGTGGGCGACGCTCTGCGTCCGTACGTTTCCGCCGGTTTCGCTCACGAGAGCCTGGGCCAGGCCACTCGTAGCGGCCGCGACCACTCCACCTTCGCCAACGTTGGCGCTGGCGCCAAGTGGTACATCACCGACATGTTCTTCGCCCGTGCTGGCGTAGAAGCCATGTACAACATCGACAACGGCAACACCGAGTGGGGCCCGACCGTTGGTGTTGGTCTGAACTTCGGCGGTAGCCCGAAGCAAGCTGAAGTCGCTCCGGCTCCAGTTGCCGAAGTGTGCTCCGACTCCGACAACGACGGCGTTTGCGACAACGTCGACAAGTGCCCAGACACCCCGGCCAACGTTACCGTTGACGCTGATGGCTGCCCGGCTGTTGCCGAAGTCGTTCGCGTTGAGCTGGACGTCAAGTTCGACTTCGACAAGTCGGTCGTCAAGCCAAACAGCTACGGCGACATCAAGAACCTGGCTGACTTCATGAAGCAGTACCCACAGACCACCACCACCGTGGAAGGTCACACTGACTCCGTCGGCCCAGACGCTTACAACCAGAAGCTGTCCGAGCGTCGTGCCAACGCTGTCAAGCAGGTCCTGACCCAGCAGTACGGCGTGGAATCCAGCCGTGTTGACTCGGTTGGCTACGGCGAAACCCGTCCGGTTGCCGACAACGCCACCGAAGAAGGCCGTGCTGTCAACCGTCGCGTTGAAGCTCAGGTAGAAGCCCAGGCCAAGTAATTGGTTTGAAGCTTCATGAAAAACCCGGCCTCGGCCGGGTTTTTCTTTGCCTGGGATTTGTGTGGCGTGTGCCGGCCCCTTCGCGGGCTTGCCCGCTCCCACAGGTTCGTCGTATGCCGCAGGCTGTGTGCAATCTCTGTGGGAGCGGGCAAGCCCGCGAAGGGGCCTTTACAGGCACTGCATCATCCTGCAATTGCCACCAATTCCTGAACCACCTGTTCCCCAACCACCTCCCCAATAACCAAAATCGCCGGGCTACGCAAGCCAAACCCCCGCGCATCCTCGACCATCCCCCGCACATCGCTCCTGCACTCCCGCTGCTGCGGCAACGAGGCATTCTCGATCATCGCCACCGGCGTCGCCGGTGCCATGCCCCCGTCCAGCAACCCTTGGCGCACCTGCTCCAGCCTGGCCACGCCCATGTACACCACCAGCGTCGTCCCGCCCTGGGCCAAGGCCGCCCAGTTCAGTTCGCTGTCATCCTGGGTATGTGCCGTGACCAGCGTCACGCCCCGGCTCACACCCCGTGAGGTCAGGGAAATCCCGCATTGCGTGGCGCCAGCCAGGCCGGCGGTGATCCCGTTGACCACTTCCACCTCGATGCCATGCCCCTGCAACCACAGCGCCTCTTCACCACCACGGCCGAAGATGCACGGGTCGCCGCCCTTGAGCCGGACCACGCAGCGCCCTTGTCGCGCATGGCGCAGCATCAGGCGCTGGATGAACGCCTGCGGCGTGGAGCGGCAGCCGCCGCGCTTGCCCACGGCAATCACCCGGGCCTGCGGGCAATGCTCCAGCACCGCCGGGTTGACCAGGTCGTCGATCATCACCACAGCGGCTTGCTGCAAGGCGCGTACAGCCTTGAGGGTGAGCAGTTCGGGGTCGCCAGGGCCAGCACCAACCAGCCAGACTTTCGCATTCATCAGGGTTTCCTCATCGGCAAGGTGCGTTCAGCCCTTGAGCAGGGTGAGCAGCAGTATCAGGTTGAACAGCAAGGACAGCAGGGCCAGGGTGCGCCAGACCTTCAACGGTTCGCGCTCCAGCAACGGCCGTGGCCGGCTGGGCAGTTCCTGGCGGTCGCCACGTTCGAGCAGCAGCAACCAGTGTTCGGCGGTTTCGAAGCGCTGCGCAGGGTCGGCTGCCAGTGCCTGCTGCAGGTTGTGCTGCAGCCATTCCGGCAGGTCGGGGCGGTAGCGCGCGGCGTTGACCGGTTGGCCGAAGCGCGGGCGCTGGAAAGCCTCCACTTCGCCGTAGGGGTAATGCCCGGTCAGCAGGTGATACAGCGTCACGCCCACGGCATACAGGTCCTGGCGTGGGTTGGGCGGCTGGCCGTCGAACGCTTCCGGGGCAATGTATGACGGCGTGCCCGGCAACTCGTGCAGCGGGTCTTCGGACAGGCCCGGGCAGTAGGCCAGGCCGAAGTCCAGCAGGCGCAGCTGGCCATCGCTGCCCAGGTGCAGGTTCTCTGGCTTGATGTCGCGGTGCAGCAGGTTGCGCCGGTGCAGTACGCCGACCGCTTGCAGCAGCTGCCGGGCCAGCTCCAGCCACTGCGGCATGGGTAGCGGGCCGTGCTCGGCCAGCAGCGCTGCCAGGCTCTGGCCGGGGTATTCGCGCATCACGTAGTACAGGTGCTGGCGCTGGCTGGCGGTGTGCAGTTCGGGGAAGTGCCGGCCAGCGACCCGGCGCAGGAACCATTCTTCCAGCAACAGCCCTTGCGCCGCGCCGGGCTCCTGCTCGCGTGCGGCGGGCAGGGTCTTCAGCAGCCAGGCTTGGCCCTGGCCATCGCGCACCCGGTACAGCAGCGACTGGCGGCTTTGCGAAAGCAGCTTTTCGGCTTGCCAGCCATCGATCACCTGGCCTTCACGCAGGGGGCCGGGCACTGGCCATTGCTGCAGTTGCGCCAAGGTGTCGCCCAGGTTGGCCGTGCCCAGTTGCTCGACCTGCACCAGCAAGGCACTGGCGTTGTCCTGGCTGCCGTTCAGGTGCGCGCTGGCGACCAGGGTGTCGACGGCCAGTTGCAGGTCGGGTTGCTCGCGCAGCACCGCCTGGATGTGCTGGTCGCCCAGGCTGGCCCATACGCCATCGCTCAACAGCAGGAAGCTCTCGCCCGGCTGCAGCTCACCTTCCAGATAATCCACCAGCAGGTGCTGGTCCAGGCCCAGTGCGCGCTTCAGTACATGCTGCATGCCTGGCTGGTCCCATACATGGTCTTCGCTCAGGCATTGCAGGCGCCCAGCGTGCCAGCGGTACACGCGGCAGTCACCCACGTGGGCCAGGGTAAAACGCCGGCCGCGCAGCACCAGCGCGCTGAGGGTGGTCAGCAGTGGCTGGCCACTGCCTTGGGCGCGCAACCAGCGGTTCTGCGCCAGCAGCAGGCGGTCGAGGGCCTGGGCCACGCTCCAGGTCGCGGGGGTGGCGTAGTAGTCCAGGGCCAGCGCCTGCAGGCTGGCACGGGCTGCCAGGCCGCCATCGGCACATTGACTGACGCCGTCGGCGAGGGCGAACAGGTAGCCTTTGCTGGCGGCCAGCTCCGGCGCCGGGGTAACCAGGCGCAGGGCGTCCTGGTTTTCCTCGCGCGGCCCGGTGGCGCTGGCCTGGGCAAAGTTCAGTTGCAGGCTCATGGCTGTGCCTCAGACCCGTGCCGCGGTAACCGCAGCCGAGCCCCAGGTGGTGCGCCAGCGCTGTTTCACGCCGTGCAGGCCGAACCAGGCCAGCAAGCCCAGGCTGGCGAACAGCCACAGCCCCAGCTGGTAGTCACCGGTGTGCTGCTTGATGGTGCCAAGCCCGGCGGCCAGCAGGAAGCCTCCGATGCCGCCGGCCATGCCGATCAGCCCGGTCATCACGCCGATCTCCTGGCGGAAGCGTTGCGGTACCAGCTGGAACACCGCGCCATTGCCGGCCCCCAGGCCGAGCATGGCGCTGACGAACAGGGCCAGTGCGGCGGTGGCGCTAGGCAGGTTGAAGCCGACTGCAGCGATGCAGATGGCCGCCACACTGTACATGCCCAGCAGGGTGCGGATGCCGCCGAAGCGGTCGGCCAGAGCGCCGCCGAGCGGGCGCATCAGGCTGCCGGCGAACACGCATGCAGCGGTGTAGTAGCCGGCGGTGACCGGGCTCAGGCCATACTGGTCGCTGAAATAGCCGGGCAGGGCGCTGGCCAGGCCGATGAAGCCGCCGAAGGTGACGCTGTAGAAGAACATGAACCACCAGCTGTCACGGTCGCCCAGGGCCTTGAGGTAGTCGGCCATGGCTTTTGGCTTGGGCCGCTGCGGAGCATTGCGTGCCAGCAGGGCGAACACCAACAGGGCCAGCGACAGCGGGACCAGCGCGAAGCCGAACACATTGTTCCAGCCAAAGCCCGCAGCCAGCGCCGGGGCCAGCAGGGCGGCGAACACCGTACCGGAGTTGCCGGCACCGGCAATGCCCATGGCTTTGCCTTGGTGCTGTGGCGGGTACCACTGCGAGGCCAGCGGCAGTGACACGGCGAACGAGGCACCGGCAAAGCCGAGGAGCACGCCCAGCAGCAGCGCTTGCTCATAGCTGTGCACGCCCAGGTGCCAGGCAGCGGCGAGGGCGATGATGACCACCACCTGGCCGATCAGCCCTGCGGTCTTGGGCGACAGGCGGTCGACCAGCACGCCCATGGCAAAGCGCAGGATCGCCCCTGCCAGGATCGGCGTGGCCACCATCAGGCCCCGTTGTTGTGCACTCAGCTGCAGATCGGCGGCAATCTGCACCGCCAGTGGGCCAAGCAGGTACCAGACCATGAAGCTGAGGTCGAAGTACAGGAACGCGGCGAACAGCGTGGGCACATGCCCGGATTTCCAGAAGCTGGTACTCATCGAACACCTCACTCGGCAATGCAACGGAACGAAAAAGACGCCGCTACCCGCTCCACGTGGGTGGAGGGGAGAGCGACGTCTTTGTCGGGATCAAGTGGGCAACCGCCGTTGGCTACCGGTGATATTTGTTCAGCAAGAGATGGGCCAACTCGGACCGTGGGTTGACTCGGGTTATGTGGGAGCGGCCTTGTGTCGCGAAAGGGCTGCGCAGCAGCCCCGGCAATATCTGCGGCGAAGCTGAAAAATTCGGGGGGGCGCTACGCGCCCCTTTCGCGACACAAGGCCGCTCCCACATGGATCGCGTGAGGTTTTGAACGAGGCGTCAGCCCAGCATCTCGTGCATGGCAATGATCTGCTCGGCCACCTGAATCAGCTTCTGCTGCCGGCTCATGGCCTGGCGGCGCATCAGGGTGTAAGCCTGTTCTTCGTTGCAGTCCTTCATCTTCATCAGCAAACCCTTGGCCTGCTCGATGCGCTTGCGCTCGGCCAGTTGCTGGTCGCGCGCAAGCAGCTGCGCCTTCAGCGCCTGGTCGCTTTCGAAGCGGGCCATGGCCACGTCCAGGATCGGTTGCAGCCGCGCGGCATGAATGCCTTCGACGATGTAGGCGCTGACCCCTGCCTGGATCGCCTGGCGCATCACCCCGGGGTCGTGCTCGTCGGTGAACAGCACGATCGGTCGCGGCTGGTCACGGCTGACCAGGACCACCTGTTCCATTACATCGCGGTCCGGTGAGTCGGTATCGATCAGCACCACGTCCGGGCGCACCGTTTCGACGCAGGCGGGCAGGTCGATGGTCATGTCTGGGGCTTCGATGACCTCGAAGCCGGCCTCGCTCAAGGCTGCCTTGAGGCGGCCGAGTTTGCTCTGGGTGTCGTCGATCAGCAGGATGCGCAACATGAACTGTCCCCCTCACGCGCCGACACGGGCATCGGGCAGGTCGCCCAGTGCATGCAGGCTGAAACTGCGGGCATAACCGTAGGGGTCACTGCCGTCCCAGCGGCTGCCATCGATCAGCAGGCTGCTGCGCATCGGCTGCTCGGGGCAGGCCACGCCGAGGCTTTGTGCCGCCTCGCCATACAGTGCCAGCTGCTGGACCTGGCGGGCCACGCCGAGGTAGTCGGGGTCGTCGCGCAGCAGGCCCCAGCGGCGGAACTGGGTCATGAACCACATGCCGTCGGACAGGTACGGCAGGTTGGCCCGGCCATGGTCGTGCAGGCGCAGGGCATGCGGGTCTTGCCAGTGGTTGCCCAGGCCATCGTGGTAGCTGCCGAGCAGGCGTGGTTCGATACTTGTCAGCGGGGTGTCCAGGTAGGCGCTGCCGCTGAGCAGTTGCGCAGTGCTGCGGCGGTTCTCCGGGCTTTGCTCGATGAAGCGGCTGGCGGCGAGGACCGCCTTGATCAGCGCGCGGGCGCTGTTGGGGTATTGCTCGGCAAAGGCGCGGGCGCAGGCCAGGACCTTTTCCGGGTGGTCCGGCCAGATCGACTGGCTGGTGGCCAGGGTGAAGCCCTGGCCCGTGGCTACGGCATCGGCAGCCCAGGGTTCGCCCACGCAGAAACCGTCGATGCGCCCGGCCTGGATATGCGCGGCCATCTGCGCTGGTGGCACCACCACGCTGTCGACGTCGCGCAATGGGTGGATGCCCTGGCTGGCCAGCCAGTAATACAGCCACATGGCGTGGGTGCCGGTGGGGAAGGTCTGGGCGAAGGTGAGGCGTGCGCCATGCTGGTGCACCAGGCGTGCCAATGCTTCAGGGTTGGTCACGCCTTTGCGCTGCAGGGCCGGGGACAGGTTTATGGCCTGGGCGTTCTGGTTCAGCCCCATGAGCACGGCCATGGCGCTGGCCGGTACACCGCCGATGCCCAGGTGCACGGCGTACACCAGGCCATACAGGCAGTGCGCGGCATCCAGCTCGCCGCTGACCAGCTTGTCGCGCAGCCCGGCCCAGGAGCCCTGGCGCTTGAGGTTGAGGGTAAGGCCGTGCTGCTGGGCAAACCCCTGGGTGGCGGCGACTACCACCGAGGCGCAGTCGGTCAGGGCCATGTAGCCGATGTTCAGGCTGGGCTTTTCCGGCGCGTCGCTGCCGTTGACCCAGGCCAGGGGCGTTGCTCGGGGTACAGTGTTCACAAGGTTCCTCGCCCGTACTGATAAGGCTGTGGGCTTTTCCGGTGCAACCGATGTGCCATCTGGCAGCCTCCCTGTGGAGCAACTGCCTTGTGCCGCCTGCATTGGCCTCATCGCCGGCAAGCCAGCTCCCACAGATACAGCACAGGTTTCAGCCCTTGTGTTGTACCTGTGGGAGCTGGCTTGCCGGCGATGGGCTGCGCAGCAGCCCCACGATTTGCTGTCATGCCGGCCTCACGCTGGCTATAATCGCCCCCTCATTCACCCCGAGCCTTGCCCGCCCATGTATACCCTGGCCCGCCAGCTGCTGTTCAAGCTTTCTCCGGAAACCTCCCACGACCTGTCCCTGGACCTGATCGGCGCCGGTGGCCGTCTTGGCCTCAACGGCATGCTGTGCAAGCAGCCGGCGGCTTTGCCGGTTACGGTCATGGGCTTGAACTTCGCCAACCCGGTGGGCCTGGCGGCCGGCCTGGACAAGAACGGCGCGGCCATCGACGGTTTCGCCCAGCTGGGCTTCGGCTTCGTCGAAATCGGCACCATCACCCCGCGCCCGCAGCCGGGCAACCCCAAGCCGCGGCTGTTCCGCCTGCCGGAGGCAACGGCCATCATCAATCGCATGGGTTTCAACAACCTGGGCGTTGATCACCTGCTCGGCCGGGTGCGGGCTGCGCGTTACAACGGCGTGCTGGGCATCAACATCGGCAAGAATTTCGACACCCCGGTGGAGCGTGCCGTCGATGACTACCTGATCTGCCTGGACAAGGTGTACACCGACGCCAGTTACATCACGGTCAACGTCAGTTCGCCAAACACCCCGGGCCTGCGCAGCCTGCAGTTCGGCGATTCGCTCAAGCAGCTGCTCGATGCCCTGGCCGAGCGCCGCGAGCAACTGGCCGGCACGCATGGCAAGCGCGTACCTCTGGCAATCAAGATTGCCCCGGACATGAGCGACGAAGAAACCGCCCTGGTGGCCGCCGCGCTGATGGAGTCGGGCATGGATGCGGTGATCGCCACCAACACCACGCTGGGGCGTGAAGGTGTCGAAGGGTTGCCGTACGGTGGCGAGGCGGGCGGCCTGTCGGGCGCGCCGGTGCTGGAGAAGAGCACCCATATCGTCAAGGTGCTGGCGGGCGAGCTGGGCGGCAAGCTGCCGATCATTGCCGCTGGCGGCATTACCGAAGGCCGCCATGCCGCCGAGAAGATCGCTGCCGGGGCGAGCCTGGTGCAGATTTATTCGGGCTTCATTTACAGAGGGCCAGCGTTGATTCGCGAGGCGGTGGACGCTATCGCTGCGATGCCGCGGTGACCTGGCCGGCCCATTCGCGGGCTCGCCCGCTCCCACAGGGTCCAGCGCACTGCTGAAGCCTGTGGGAGCGGGCGAGCCCGCGAAGAAGCCAGCGCGGATATGGATTCGAAGTCATAAAAAAGGGCCCCATCAAGGGGCCCCTGGGCCTTCGCCCGCCGCCCGGATAGGGCGTGCATGGTAAATCGAATTCAGTGTCCTCGTTCAGCCAACGGCGTGATTTTCGTTGAGTCTATGGATGCCAGCGGTGCCAGTCATTCCGTCCCAGTTATCACCGCGACCTTCACGCCAGCCGTTGATCCAGGCTTGGCGAACAGAAGGAAGATTGAAGGGGCAAAGTTCGCGGGATTTGCCGGTGACCCCGTATTGGTAGCCACGTGAATATGCTCTTTCCAACGGATCACGCTTAAGTCTTCTCATAGGGTGTTGCCCTCACTTGTTGACTGTAATGTCCCGTCGGCCTCTCCGAGGCCGGGCAGAGTCTTTCTGCCGGTGTGCGCTCGCTGCCGGCGTGGCGAGCTGAAAGTGCCACCTCGTTGCGAAGTGGCCTGAGACCAGTTCTATCGAATGCGAGTCACCGTGTGAATGATCGATTTGTCATAAGCACGTAACCTTTCCAAGGGTGAGGGGATAAGTAAATAAATGCGACTCAACCTTGTTTAGCGTTGAGCCCGCTATGATCAGGGTTTGCCGATCATTGACGCCATTTCGCCAGCGTTGCTCGCGGATGACAGTAATAATTTGAAATGCGACGAAGGGTCACATCGGCCCCGGTATCGCCAGAATTTTTCGTACTGCCTGATGATCTAAGCTGTCTTTGCCACTGGGCCAAGCACAGATCGGTCAGGCGGCCCGGCCTTTCACCGCACGCTCGCGTGCCGGGAAAGGCCACCCGCACGCCTGCTGGAAAGGTGTGCGGGCAAACATCGCGGGGCGATGCGTCGCCCCGTCAGTCAAATAGCCCAAGGCGCTGGATTACTCATGTCGGACCGTTTCGAACTTTACCTCACCTGCCCCAAAGGCCTGGAAGGCCTGCTTGCCGAAGAGGCGCGGGGCCTCGGCCTGGATGACGTGCGCGAGCACACCTCGGCCATTCGCGGCGCCGCCGACATGGAAACCGCCTACCGCCTGTGCCTGTGGTCACGTCTGGCCAACCGGGTGCTGCTGGTACTCAAGCGCTTCTCCATGAAGAACGCCGACGACCTCTACGACGGCGTGCACGCGGTCGACTGGGCCGATCACCTGGCAGCCGACGGCACCCTGGCGGTGGAGTTCAGCGGCCATGGCTCGGGCATCGACAACACTCACTTCGGTGCGCTGAAGGTCAAGGACGCGATCGTCGACAAGCTGCGCAACCGCGAAGGCCTGCGCCCGTCGGTGGAAAAGATCGACCCTGATGTGCGCGTGCACCTGCGCCTGGACCGTGGCGAAGCCATTCTCTCCCTCGACCTTTCCGGGCACAGCCTGCACCAGCGTGGCTACCGCCTGCAGCAAGGTGCCGCGCCGCTGAAGGAAAACCTGGCGGCGGCGGTGCTGATCCGCGCCGGCTGGCCGCGCATTGCCGCCGAAGGTGGCGCGCTGGCCGACCCGATGTGCGGTGTGGGTACCTTCCTGGTCGAAGCGGCGATGATCGCCGCGGATATCGCGCCCAACCTCAAGCGTGAACGCTGGGGCTTCAGTGCCTGGCTCGGCCATGTACCGGCGTTGTGGCGCAAGGTGCATGACGAAGCGCAGGCGCGGGCACAGGCCGGCCTGGCCAGGCCACCACTGTGGATCCGTGGCTACGAGGCCGACCCGCGGCTGATCCAGCCAGGCCGCAACAACGTCGAGCGTGCCGGCCTGGGCGACTGGGTGAAGATCTACCAGGGCGAAGTCAGCACCTTCGAGCCGCGCCCGGACCAGAACCAGAAAGGCCTGGTCATCAGCAACCCGCCCTATGGCGAGCGCCTGGGTGACGAAGCCAGCCTGCTGTACCTCTACCAGAACCTCGGCGAGCGCCTGCGCCAGGCCTGCATGGGCTGGGAGGCGGCGGTATTCACTGGCGCGCCGCAGTTGGGCAAGCGCATGGGCATTCGCAGCCACAAGCAATACGCGTTCTGGAACGGCGCCTTGCCGTGCAAGCTGCTGCTGTTCAAGGTGCAGCCCGACCAGTTCGTTACCGGCGAGCGCCGCGAGGCGCAGCCTGAAGGCGCGGAAAGCCGCCAGCAGGCAGCACCGGCCAGCGAGCCGGCGCGCCTGTCGGAAGGGGCGCAGATGTTCGCCAACCGCCTGCAGAAAAACCTCAGGCAACTGGGCAAGTGGGCCCGCCGCGAGCAGGTCGATTGCTACCGCCTGTACGATGCCGACATGCCCGAGTACGCCTTGGCGGTCGACCTGTACCAGGATTGGGTGCACGTGCAGGAATACGCCGCGCCACGTTCGGTCGACCCGGACAAGGCCCAGGCACGCCTGCTCGACGCGCTGGCAGCCATCCCGCAGGCCCTGGGCATTTCGCCGCAGCGTGTGGTGCTCAAGCGTCGCGAGCGGCAGAGCGGCACGCGCCAGTACGAGCGCCAGGCAACCGAAGGCCGCTTCCAGGAAGTGAACGAGGGCGGCGTCAAGCTGCTGGTCAACCTCACCGACTACCTCGACACCGGCCTGTTCCTCGACCATCGCCCGATGCGTATGCGCATCCAGCGCGAAGCAGCCGGCAAGCGCTTCCTCAACCTGTTCTGTTACACCGCCACGGCCACCGCGCATGCGGCCAAGGGCGGCGCGCGCAGCACCACCAGCGTCGACCTGTCGAAAACCTACCTGGACTGGGCGCGGCGCAACCTGGCGCTCAATGGCTTCTCCGAGCGCAACCGCCTGGAGCAGGGCGATGTGATGGCCTGGCTGGAGGGCAACCGAGACAGCTACGACCTGATCTTCATCGACCCGCCGACCTTCTCCAACTCCAAGCGCATGGAAGGCGTGTTCGACGTGCAGCGTGACCACGTGCAGCTGCTGGACCTGGCCATGGCCCGCCTGGCGCCGGGTGGCGTGCTGTATTTCTCCAACAACTTCCGCAAGTTCCAGCTGGACGAGCACCTGATGGCGCGTTACGCGGTGGAGGAAATCACGGCCCAGACCCTGGACCCGGACTTTGCCCGCAATAACCGTATCCATCGCGCCTGGCGTCTGCAGCTTCGTTGAGGCGACGAGGTACATTGCGCGGCTAATGGCCAATAGCTATAACTGAGGGCAGGGCAAGATAATCCGCAGGACGCTGACGTGACGAGATGGGTGTATGTCAAAGGGTGGCGTGCGTGCGCGGTTGCTTGGCCTGTGCACAGAGGCGGTGTCCGCCTGGGCGGTGGCCCTGGTCGCCCTGGTCGTGGGCGGCCTGTTGACGGCCGTCCTGGCGTTAGCCACGCAAACCTTCTACAAGCAGCAGCTGCGCCAGCGCTTCGAGCTGCTGGCCAGCGAGCGTTTCAGCCGTATCGCCGAGCGGTTTGACGAACAGCAGCAGCGCCTTGACGGGCTGCGGCGGTTTTTCAGCTTTTCCAACGAAATCACCCCACACGAGTTCGACGGCTACGCCAGGCCATTGCTGCAGCGGACCCTGGCCTACGCCTGGGCGCCGCGTGTCGAAGCCGCGCAACGCGCCGAGTTCGAGCGCCAGGCCAGTGCGCATTCCGGCCCGGGCTACGTGATCCGCGACCAGGATGAGCAAGGCCAGTGGCGGCCATCCCCCCAGCGCGACCATTACTTCCCGGTGCTCTATACCCAGTCGGGTGAATTGCCCGGGCTGCCCTATGGGCTGGACCTCGCCGGCCAGGAAGTGCCCCTGGCGGCACTGGCGCGGGCGCTGGGGCCGGGCAGCATGGCGGTGTCCGAGCCACTGCCCATGTTCGATACCAGCTCGGATGCGCGTGGCCTGCTGATGGTGGCGCCGGTGTTTTCCGATGCCAACCCCCACGGCGCGGCAGTGGGCTATGTGATGGCCTTGCTGAGCATGCGTGAGCTGGTCAGTGACGGGCGCCCGGTTTCGGCAGACGATAACCTGGTGGTGCGTATCGTCGACCCCACCGGGCTGCATGGCCCCGAGGTGATGTTCGATTCGCAGAACCCGGTCGCACCCCTGCCGCTGGCCACCAACCAGCTGTTGCACCTGGCTGACCACCACTTCCAGCTGAGTATCCGGCCGAGCCTGGCCTTCGTGCGTGCCAACCGTTCCTCCGCGGTGCTGGCGGTGAGCCTGCTGGGCGGCTTGTTGAGCCTGCTGCTCAGTGTCTTGCTCTACAGCTTGTTCAGCCAGCGCCAGCGCGCCTTGGCCCTGGTCGAGCAGCGCACCGCCGAGCTGCGGGTCAGCGAGCAATCCCTGCGGGGCACCCACAACCAGCTGCGCAGCGTGCTGGATGCAGCAACCCAGGTGGCGATCATCGCCACCAACCTCAAGGGCGTGGTCAGCACCTTCAACGCCGGCGCCGAGCGCATGCTCGGTTACCCCGCCAGTGAGGCGATCGGCCAGCTGCGCCTGGAGGACCTGGTGCTGCCCGAGGAGTTGAGCCTGCGTGCCCATGCCTTGAGCCTGCGTTACGGCCGGCCGATTGAAGGTGGCCAGGCCATGTTCGCCGAAACGGTGCAGGAGCATGGCGCCGAGCCGGGGGAATGGACCTTGCTGCGCGCCGATGGCAGCCAACTGGTGGCCAACATGCTGGTCACCGCCATGCTCGATGAACAGGGGTTGTGGATCGGTTACCTGGCGATCTGCATCGATGTCACTGAACGGCGTCGGGTGCATGAGGCGCTGGCGGCGCGTGACCGCCTTCTGGAAAAGCTCAGTGCCGAGGTACCGGGCGGCATCTACCAGTACCGCCTGGATGGCAACGGCCATTCCTGTTTTCCGTACGCCAGCATGGGCCTGTACGACATCTACGAAGTCGACCTGCAGCAGTTGCGCGAGGATGCAACGGCGGTGTTCGAGCGCATCCACCCGGATGACCTGGAGCGCGTGCGCCGCTCGGTGCGTTACTCGGCCGAACACCTGTCGCCCTGGCGCGAGGAATATCGGGTTTGCCTGCCGCGTGCCGGGTTGCGCTGGGTGCGTGGCGAGGCGACACCGGAGGTGGGCGAGCAGGGCTGCACCTTGTGGCATGGCTACCTGACCGACATCTCCGACCTCAAGAGCGTGGAGGAAGAGTTGCGTGCGCTGTCGGTGACCGATTCGCTGACCGGCATCCATAACCGCCGTTACTTCCAGGAGCGGCTCAAGCTCGAACTGGAACGGGCCCAGCGCGATGGCCAGGCACTGGCGGTGATCATGCTCGATATCGATCACTTCAAGCGCATCAACGACCATTTCGGCCATGCCGTCGGCGACCGCGTGCTGCGCAGCCTGTGCCTGCGTATCGGCCAGCGTTTGCGGCGTACCGATGTGTTCTGCCGGCTGGGCGGCGAGGAATTCATGGTGCTGTGCCCGGGCAGCAATGCCGAGCAGGCGCGGCTGCTGGCGCTGGAGCTGTGGCAAGGGGTGCGCAATGTGCCGGTGGAAGGCGTGGGCAGGGTGACCGCGAGTTTTGGTGTGGCGGGCTGGCGACCGGGGGAAGGGGCCGATGCCTTGCTGTTGCGGGCTGATGCAGGCGTGTATGCGGCCAAGCAGGCCGGGAGAGATCGGGTGGAGGGGGAGTTGGCCTGATCGTTTTTGGTTGTCGGTACCGGCCCCTTCGCGGGCTTGCCCGCTCCCACAGGTACTGCACCGTTATTGAACTTGGTGCAATACCTGTGGGAGCGGGCAAGCCCGCGAAGAGGCCGGTACTGGCAACCTATACCTATCAGTTGGCCGCTGTGCTGCCGGCCAGTTTCGGCTGGCGATACAGGTCCAGCAGCACCTGGTCGAGCACCTGCGAGGCACCCCACGGTTTCGGGTCGTTGAGGATCGCCGCCACCGCCCAGGTATGGCCGTTGCTGTCGCGGCTGAAGCCGGCAATTGCCCGCACGGTGTTCAGCGTGCCGGTCTTGATGTGCCCTTCGCCGGTCATGGCGGTACGCTTCAGGCGCTTGCGCATGGTGCCGTCCATACCCACCAGCGGCATCGAGCTCATGAACTCGGCGGCATAGGGGCTCTTCCAGGCGGCCTGCAGCATCGCGGCCATCTCCCGGGTGCTGACCCGTTCGGCACGCGACAGGCCGGAACCGTTTTCCATCACCAGGTGCGGCGCGGTAATGCCCTTCTTCGCCAGCCACTGGCGCACCACGCGCTGGGCGGCGCGGGCGTCGTCACCGTCGGCATCGGTGCGGAACTGCGCGCCAAGGCTCAGGAACAGCTGCTGGGCCATGGTGTTGTTGCTGTACTTGTTGATGTCGCGGATCACTTCCACCAGGTCTGGCGAGAAGGCACGGGCCAGCAGGCGAGCACCCTTGGGCACGTTCTCGAAGCGGTCGCCACCCTGGATGCTGCCACCCAGCTCGTTCCAGATCGCGCGCACGGCACCGGCGGCGTAGGTTTGGTGGTCGAGCAGCGACAGGTAGGTCTGCGAGTTGCAGCCGTCACCCAGCTGGCCGCTGACCGTTACGCTGATGCCATCGGCCTGCTGCACCGGGTTGTAGCGCACATCACCCGAGCACTGTTTGGAGGCAACCGCCTTGACCTGGTTGTCGATGCGGATACTGGCAATCGGCGGTTCGACCGCGATGGTGACCTTGCCGCCATCGTTGCGGGCCACGAAGCGCAGGGCCTTGAGGTTGACCAGCAGCGAGTCGGGCTTGACCAGGAACGGCTTGTTCTCATCACCGCCGTCGTCGTTGAACTGCGGCAGGTTGGGCTGCACGAAGTGGCTGCGGTCCAGCACCAGGTCGCCGGTGATGGTGCGCACGCCATTGGCGCGCAGGTCACGCATCAGCAGCCACAGCTTCTCCATGTTCAGTTTCGGGTCGCCGCCACCCTTGAGGTACAGGTTGCCGTTGAGTACACCGTTGCTCAGGGTGCCATCGGTGTAGAACTCGGTTTTCCACTGGAAGGTCGGGCCGAGCAGTTCGAGGGCGGCGTAGGTGGTGACCAGTTTCATGGTCGAGGCCGGGTTGACCGAGACATCGGCATTGAACACGGTCGGTGTGCCGGGGCCGTCCAGCGGCAGCATCACCAGCGACAGGGCAGAATCCTGCAGCTTGTTGGCCTTGAGGGCCTGCTGCACCTTGGCAGGCAGCGTGGTGTTGACGGCGGCGGCCTGGCTGGGCAAGGCGAGTGGCAACAGCAGGCCGGCAAGAACGAGGGGACGAAGCGTTTTGATCATGATCGATAAATACCCTACGGCGAGGGAAAAGGGCATTGGGGCTGTAAGGGATGATGGCCCCAGGGTGAAAGAATACGCATTATGCCCCAAGCGCAGCGACGATGCGCCACGTTCGACGGAAAAGCACCCCCAATAAAAAAGGCCACCCCTGAGGGTATTGCCTGTCAGTCAAGTAATTGGGGCCGCTTTGCGGCCCATCGCCGGCAAGCCGGCTCCCACAAGGATTGCGCAATTCCTGAGTTCTGCGCATACCTGTGGGAGCTGGCTTGCCGGCGATGGGCTGCGTAGCAGCCCCATTAACGCTATCTGACAGGCATTACCCTTGGGGTGGCCTTTTCAGCGATCGAGCCGGGCCGGTATTACTCGGCCTTGTTGATCGGCTTTTCCGGGTACCAGGCGTCCAGCAGCGGGCTGACTTCGATCTTGGTCAGTTCGCTACGGCCTTTGAGCCAGGCTTCAACGGCTGCACGCTGTTCTTCGCTGACCGAGCCACGTTTGACCGAGCACACCAGGCCGAAATCGTCACCGCCTACATAGTCCAGGCCGTTGGCGTCCATGGCTTCTGCCAGGAACGCGTCGAGGAAAGCATCGATTGCCTGGTCATCCAGATCTTCCTTGAATTCCAGGTTCAGCTCGAAGCCCAATTCCTGAAACTCGTCGACACACAGCTTCTTGCGCAGACGACGGGAGCGGTTTGTGGCCATGAAACAATCCTCTTAGGTAATAACGCCGCGCAGTCTACCAGTTAACACGCCTGGCTGCCTGCCTGTGTGCAGGTGCCTGTGGCCAGTTCCTTGGCCAGGGCACGTTCTACCCGGCACATATGCCGCGCCAGTGCCTGGCGCCGCAGGCGTAACTGGTCGGGAGGCAAGCCGCTTGCCTCCAGGGCTTCGCAGGCCTTCATCAGCGCGGGGGCTTCCAGCATCCGCGCGGCGCTGAGCACCTTGTGCGCCTGTTCGGCAATGGCATCGCTGTCGTGCTGCGGATGCAATGCCATCAAGGTGGCCAGGTCGGCCTGCAGGCTCTGCTGCAACGCCTGAAGGAAGCGCTGGCGGTCGTTCGGGTCATGCCCGACCACTGTGGCCAGGCCGTCCAGGTGGTACAGCTTGCGCCGCGGTTTGTGCTGGCGGCGTGGGCGGATGCCGGCCAGGCGCTGGCTGAGCGTGCCCAGGCTGATGGGTTTGAGCAGGCAGTCGTCCATGCCGGCGCTCAGGCACTTTCGGCGTACCTCCGGCTGTGCGTTGGCGGTGTAGCCGAGAATGGTGCAGCGCGGCCGCTTGCCATGGCGTTCCTCGGTACGCACGGCGGTGGCCAGCTGGTAGCCGTTCATGTGCGGCATGTTGCAGTCGAGCACCAGCACATCGAAGTCGCCCGCCCGCCAGGTGGCCAGGCCTTCGCGACCGTCGTGGGCGCTGGTGTGCTCCAGCCCCAGGTAGCCAAGTTGCTGTGCCATCAGTTGCAGGTTGGCCGGGTGGTCGTCGATCACCAGCACGTTCAGCCGTGGATCGGGCACGTCTAGGTTCTCTATCAGCGGGGCCGGCTGCGCCGCAGCGTCAACCCGCTGCAGCGGCATCTTCAGGCGCACCTGGGTGCCGACATCCTCCAGGCTCTTGATGGTCAGGCTGCCGCCCATCATTTCGCACAGGTTGCGACAGATGGCCAGGCCCAGCCCGGTACCCGCGCGGGCGCTCTGGCTATGCGGGTTGGCCTGGATGAACGGGTTGAACAGGCGTTGCAGGTCGTCGGCGTGAATACCGATGCCACTGTCGCGCACTTCCAGCTCCAGCACGGCGGGGGTAGTGCTGCCGTCGTCCACCAGGCTGACGCAGATGCGCACCTGGCCATGCTCGGTGAACTTGATGGCGTTGCTCACCAGGTTCGACAGGACTTGCTTGAAACGCAGGGGGTCGAGCAGGGCATGGCAGCGTGCGGCCGGTGCGATCATCACCTCCAGGGCCAGGCCTTTCTGCCGCGCCTGGCCTTCAAAAATGCGCCCCACCGATTCGACCAGGGCCGCCAGGTCGACGGCCTCCGGGGCGAGGGACAAGTGCCCCGACTCGATGCGCACGATGTCGAGGATATCGCCGATCAGGCCCAGCAGGTCCTTGGCCGAGTGGTGGGCCAGCTCCAGCGCGCAACGGTCTACCCGGCCTTGGTCGGCACGCTTGACTGCCAGTTCGAGCATGCCGATGACCGCATTCATCGGGGTGCGGATTTCGTGGCTGATGGTGGCCAGGAACGTGCTTTTGGCGCGGTTCGCATCGTCGGCCTGCTGCTTGGCCTGGCGCAGCTCCATGACCAGATGGCGGCGCTCGCTGATGTCGATCCAGCCACCGATGATGCCTTGCACCTCACCCAGTGAGTCGCGGTACGGCAGGATCCAGTGGTAGATGGTCATCTCCCGGCCCTGGATCCGTAGTGGCCGGTCCATGATCAGTGGCGAGCCTTCGGCCATCACCTTCAGGTAGTCGGCATGGATCTGCCGGGTCTGCTCGAAATCGGCGAACAGGCTCCCCTCCAGGTTCTTGCCGATGACCTCTTCGGAGCGGGCTTGCACGGCTTCCAGATAGCTGTAGTTGCAGCTTTGCAGGCGGCCCTCGCGGTCACGCACGTACATGGGGTGGGGCGTGCCGTTGAGCAGGGCGCGCATGAACGCCAACTGGTCGTTCAGCGCCCGTTCGGCGCGTTGCCGCTGGCGAATCTGCAGGCGCAGGCGGGCATTCCACAGCAAGGCCAGCAGCAACAGCACGGCGGTGCCCAGTACCACCTGAATCGCCAGCCGGCGGTAGCCCTGGTCGTTGCCATCCTCGTGCAGGCTGAAGCCGCGCCAGCGGTTGTTGATGACCCCCAGTTCTTCCGGCGAGATGCTCAGCAGCGCCTTGTCGAGGATCGACACCAGCGCCTGTGACGGGGCACTGGTGGCCATGGCGAAGTTGGCGGGTTCGCTGCCGACGGTAGCCCGGATGACCAGTTCGGGGTTGCCGGCCAGCGCATGGTTGGCGTCGATCAAGGTGGTGATCACTGCATCGACGGCACCGCTGTTGAGCAACGCCATGGAATAGAACGAACTTTCGGTCTCGACCCAGCCGATTTGCGGATAGTGCCGCGACAGCATGGCGTCCATGGCACTGTAGCGGGTAATGGCGATGCGATGACCCTGCAGCTGTTCCAGCGAGGTGAAGGGTTGTTTGTCCTTGCGGCTGACCAGCACATAGGCGCTTTCCAGGTAGGGCTGGCTGATTTGCAGGTCGTCTTCGTTCACCCCGCCGGTGGCCAGTGCGGCGATGACATCGGCGCGGCCATCCTTGAGGCGGGCAATCATGTCGGCAAGGCCGCTGGCGCGCTGCACTTCGAAACGCAAGCCGGTGCGCAGGCGAAGGAGCTCGAGCAGGTCGGCGGTGATGCCGCGAAAATGCCCCGAACCATCGAAGTAGGAGACCGGTGCAGCGGTGTCATCGATTGCCACGCGCATCACCGGGTGGTCCTTCAGCCATTGTTCTTCGGTGTCGGTCAGTTGCAGCTTGCGGTCGGTCAGCAGCAGGTCGCTACCGGCGCTCCAGCGCTTGAAGATACTGGCGCGTATGGCCGAGGTCTGTCTGTTCAGGGTGGCGTTCACCATCTCCATCAGCACCCTGTCCTCGTGGCGCAGGGCAAAACCGAAGCCGATGGCTTCGTGCTTGCCGAAACTGGCCATGCGCAAGCGCGGCAGGTGGCCGCGATTGAGCTGGTAGTGGGTGGAAATGGTATCGCCGATGAACACGTCGGCCTGGCCGAACGCCACGGCACTCAGGGCCTGGCTGGACGAGCCGAAGGCCAGCAGCTCGGCCTTGGGGTAGGCGCTTTTCACCTCCTGCCGGGGCAGGTAGTGGTAGAGCATGCCCAGGCGCATGCCGGCCAGGCCCATGTCCAGCGCCCGGCTTTCGTCCTCGCGCGTTACCAGCACTGGTTGGTCGATGGCATAGGGGTGCGACAGGGCCAGGCCATCGCTGGCCGCTTCGTAGCCATTGGAGCTGCCAAGCAGGTCGATGTCGCCCTGCCGGAGCGCCTCCACCGCCGCTTGCCGGCTGGTAAAGCGCAGCACTCGCACGGGCAACTGCAGGGCCTTGCCGATCAGGCTCGCGTACTCGGCGGTAAGGCCCTGGTAGTCGCGGCCCCCACTGGTGATGTCGAACGGCGGGTAGTCTGGTGCCGAGGTACCCAGCACCAGTTCCTGACGGCCTTCGAGCCATTGCCGTTGTTCGCTGGTGAGGGCAGGCAGTGCCGGCCTGGCCGATGAGCGTGCCAGCAATGTATAGGACGAAGCTTCGTGATGGGTAGCCTGTGCCGCGCCGCTGAACAGGAGCAGGGTGAGCAGCAGGCGAACGATAAGGTGCGCCATGACTACCCTCAGACCAGCGCGTTGCGTTTGGCCATTTCAATCAGGTCGACCAGCGTATTGACCTGAAGTTTGTGCATGAGGCGCTTCTTGTAGGTACTGACGGTCTTGCTGCTGAGGAACATGCCCTTGGCAATTTCCTTGTTGCTGCGGCCTTGGGCGAATAGTTGCAGTACCATCAGTTCGCGGTCATTTACCTGGCGGAAAAGTTGCAAGTCGGCATCTGTCGCCTGGTTATGCTTGATTGCCTGGCTGGGGAAGTAGTTGTAACCGGCCAGCACGGCCTTGATTGCACTGAGCAGTTCGCTCAGGTCTTCCTGCTTGCACACGTAGCCTGCAGCACCCGAGTGCATGCAGCGTACGGCAAACAATGCGGGAGACTGCGCGGTCAGTACCAGCACCTTCATGGGCAGGGCCATGGCCTGGAACCGGGCAAGCACCTCCAGCCCATCCAGCTTGGGGATGCTGATGTCGAGGATGACCAGGTCGGGCGCGGTTTCGCGAATCATCTGCATGGCGTCAACGCCGTTGTCCGACTCGCCGACAACCTTGTAATTCTGGTTTTCCAGCAACATACGAACGGCCAGGCGGATGACGGGATGGTCGTCGACGATAAATATGGAATGCATGTTCAACTTCCCTGCGGGCTATTGAGGGTGACAGGCGGCACCTTATCGCAGTTGGAAGTCGTCAGGCATGCGAGGAAGGGCTATTAGCCCTATATGGGAAATGGCTTACAAGATAAAACAAAACGGGCTACGAGACAGGCGCGTTTAACTCGATGTCAAAGCGTGATTGGTAACTTTTCATTTATTTTTATTCGTGCTGTTTAACTTGTCGCCAGTATATGTAGGAAGTTTCCCACAATACACGGTGCAGCTTCGGGCAATGCCCGGGCTGCACCGGCAGGGCTCAGGTCGGGCTGGAGCGCCCGGTCATTTCCCGGGCCATTTCGCTGGCATAGCTGTCGGTCATCCCGGCGATGAAGTCGATCATGCGCAGGAAGGCGCTGTGCAGCGAGCCGTGTGGGTCGGGGGCATTGTTGCCGATAAGGTCCAGTACCCGGCGGCTCTTGAACGACGGCGTACGTCCGCCGTGCTGTTCGAGGGCGGCGCCGCAGAAGGTGTTCAGCAGAATCTCCAGCGTGGTGTAGGCGCCGATCTCATGCAGGGTCTTGCGCTTGTCCTGGAAGATCTTGTTGCGTGCCATGTCCTTGGCCTGCAGCACGCAGCGCTTGGCCGGGCCGTGCATGTGTTCGACCAGGTCGCCCGCCAGCTGGCCGGCCAGCAAGGCTTGCTGCTGTTCGACGAAGGCGCGGGCGGCAGCGTTGGTCAGGTGCTCGATGGCCTTGCCACGCAGGATCGCCAGCTTGCGCCGCCGGGAGTCACCTGGGCCGAGCTGGCGGTAGGTTTCCGGCAGGTCATCGCCGACCAGGTCGAGCAGCAGCGCTTCGACTTCGGCGTACTGCAGCAACTCCATTTCCAGGCCGTCTTCCAGGTCGATCAGCGCGTAGCAGATGTCATCCGCAGCCTCCATCAGGTATACCAGCGGGTGGCGCGCCCAGCGCTGGTGTTCCAGTTGCGGCAGGCCGAGCTTGCGGGCGATCTGTTCGAGCAGCGGCAGTTCGCTCTGGTAACTGCCGAACTTGTGCTTCTTGTAGCCCAGGGCGTCGGCGTGGCGTGCGCTCCACGGGTACTTCAGGTAAGTGCCGAGAGTGGCATAGGTCAGCCGGGTACCGCCGTCGAACTGGTGGTATTCCAGTTGGGTGAGTACGCGAAAGCCTTGGGCGTTGCCTTCGAAGTTGAGGAAGTCGGCGCGCTCGTCGTCGCTCATGTCGTCCAGCCAGCCACGCCCCGCGGCCTGCTGGAACCAGTGGCGGATGGCGTCTTCGCCGGAGTGGCCGAACGGTGGGTTGCCGATGTCATGGGCCAGGCAGGCCGACTGCACGATCATCCCCAGGTCGCTGGGGGCGCACCAGTCCGGCAGGCTGTCGCGCAGGGTTTCGCCGACGCGCATGCCCAGCGAGCGGCCGACGCAGCTGACTTCCAGCGAGTGGGTCAAGCGTGTGTGGATATGGTCGTTGCTGGAAACCGGGTGCACCTGGGTCTTGCGCCCGAGGCGGCGGAAGGCACCGGAGAAGATGATGCGGTCGTGGTCCTTGTGGAAGGGGCTGCGCCCGAGTTCATCGGCGCTGTACAGGGCTTTGCCCAGGCGTTCGCGGGTGAGCAGGGTGTGCCAGTCCAAGGCGCGGTCTCCTGTGGATCGAGGGGTATAGCTTCCGGTGTCCGGAAGGGCAGCGCAAGGGGTAAGCCTGTAATGCCTTATCGCCGGCAAGCCGGCTCCCACAGGGATTGCACATGGCTTGAGGCCGATGCGGTCGAGGTGGGAGCCGGCTTGCCGGCGATAGGGCCGGTGCAGTCGACGGAAAACGCTCAGGGGCGGCGGCTGCCTTGCAGGTACAGGCGCAGCAGCGGCAGCAGGCTGGTGCCCAGGCGCAACAGCCGCGCCAGGTTGCCGCTGCGCACGCCCTTGCCGGTGAGGAAACCCAGCGCCACCACGGCGCCAATCCCCCACAGCGGCGCATGCTTGATGCCCAGCCCGTCGTGCAGCGAGCTGCCCATGCCGCGCACACGGCGCAGTGGCTCAAGCAACTGCGCGGACTCGTGGCGGATTTCCTGGCGGTGCATTTCCATGCGCAGGCGCAGCAGCGCCTTGCGCAGTTCGCGCGGGTTTCGGGTGTTTGGCAGTTCTGGCAGGCTCATGGCAACAGGCGCTCCCGGTCCTTGGCAAGTTCCTCGAGGGTGGCGCCGAAGGGCGACGACTGGTCGAACACCGCTGCCTTCAGGCGCAGGCCGCAATACAGCGCGGCGATGCCGTAGAACACGCACAGACCGATGATGCCGGCCAGGCGATAGCTGTCCCACAGCAACACCAGCAACAGCCCGGACAGCGCCGTCAGCAGCAGCAGGGCGAATACCAGGGCCAGGCCGGCGAACAGCAGCAGGCTCAAGGTGCGGCCCTTCTGCTCCTGCAACTCGATGCCAAACAGTTCGATATGGCTGTGCAGCAGCCCCAGGGCAGCAGCGCCCAGGCGCCTGCCCGAGGCGCTGGCGCCGTTGGCGTCGTTCTCCATGGGAACCCCTTAGCGCCGGTTGGCCAGCAGGCCGATCAACAGGCCGACGCCAGCGGCAATGCCGATCGCCTGCCATGGTTTTTCCTGCACGTACTGTTCGGCACTGCCCAGTGCTGCCTGGCCGCGCTCGCGCACCGAGTCCTGGGTCAGCTGCAGGCTTTCGCGGGCCTGGGCCAGGCGTTCGTGGATCTGTTCACGCAATTCGTCAGCCTGGTCGCCGGCCAGGTTGGCGGTGTCGGCCAGCAGCTTCTCGGTGTCGCGGACCAGTGCCTGGAAGTCAGCCATCAATATCTCTTGTGCAGTCTTTGCCGATTTGCTGGCCATGGGTGTCTCCCTGTCGATGAATGTTGGTAGTTCGAGTGATAGCACGCGCGGAAGGTTCAAGTGCCGGCGCTGGTATGGGCCTTGCTAAGGCTTTGCCACGTTGCGGGGCGCTCCAGGCAGATATTGCGCCGATTAGGGGCGCCAGCGCAGCGGATACCGATAAACCTTAACCCAATCCACGACAAACCCAAGAAAAAACCACGCAGGCTCCGCCCGTATCACCGAAACAGGGCAGGGGGCTGGCACCGATTCGGTGCAGGGATGCAGGTTCTTGAACTGTCCTGGTGCCTTTTTCAGCAGGTCTGCCTATTTCATGGAAAACATGCACAGCGCGATGGACTCCCTGGTCCATGGTTCCAACACCCTGTTCATTCTCATGGGCGCCATTCTGGTGCTGGCCATGCACGCCGGCTTCGCGTTTCTCGAAGTGGGCACGGTGCGCCACAAGAACCAGGTCAACGCCTTGTCGAAAATTCTCAGCGACTTCGCTATCTCGGCATTGGTGTACTTCTTCATCGGCTACTGGATCGCCTACGGCGTCAACTTCTTCCAGCCAGCGGCGGCGCTGGCGGCCGACCATGGCTATGCGCTGGTCAAGTGCTTCTTCCTGCTGACCTTTGCCGCGGCGATCCCTGCGATCATCTCCGGGGGCATCGCCGAGCGGGCGCGCTTCGTGCCGCAACTGTGTGCCACGGCGTTGATCGTGGCGTTCATCTACCCGTTCTTCGAGGGTGTGGTGTGGAACGGCAACCTGGGCGTTCAGGCCTGGTTGCAGGCACGCTTCGGCGCGCCGTTCCATGACTTTGCCGGCTCGGTGGTGGTGCATGCCATGGGTGGTTGGCTGGCGCTGGCGGCGGTGCTGCTGCTGGGCGCGCGCCGCGGGCGCTACCGCGATGGCCGGCTGGTGGCGTTTGCGCCGTCGAGCATTCCTTTCCTGGCATTGGGGTCGTGGATCCTGATCATCGGCTGGTTCGGCTTCAACGTCATGAGTGCCCAGACCTTGCAGGGTGTCAGCGGCCTGGTGGCGATCAACTCGCTGATGGCCATGGTCGGTGGCACCCTGTCGGCCTTGCTGGCCGGGCGTAACGACCCGGGCTTCCTGCATAACGGGCCGCTGGCCGGGCTGGTAGCGGTTTGTGCCGGTTCCGACCTGATGCACCCGATTGGTGCGCTGGCCACCGGCCTGGTGGCGGGCGCGCTGTTCGTCTGGACCTTCACCGCGGCGCAGAACCGCTGGAAGATCGACGATGTGCTGGGTGTGTGGCCATTGCATGGCCTGTGCGGTGTCTGGGGTGGCATGGCCTGCGGCATCTTCGGCCAGGAGGTGCTGGGTGGCATGGGCGGTGTCAGCCTGGTCAGCCAGTTGCTGGGCAGCCTGATGGGCGTGGTGGTGGCATTGGCCGGCGGTTTTGCCGTGTACGGCGCAATCCGCGCGCTGCACGGGCTGCGCTTGAGCCATGAGCAGGAGTTCCAGGGCGCGGACCTGTCGCTGCACCGTATCGGCGCCACCAGCCAGGATTGAGCCAGGTCAGGTGCACGGACGGCAGGACGGACCTAGAATAGGTTTCTCCCTGCCAAACCGGACTTGCCCCCATGCTGCCTGAATGCCAACTGTTCGGCACCCTCGGCTGCCACCTGTGTGAAGTGGCCGAGGCCGTGCTGATGCCCTTCGTCGACCATGGCCTACTGGTGGAGCTGGTCGATATTGCCGAGAACGAAGCCCTGTTCGAACGCTATGGCCTGATCATTCCGGTGCTGCGCCGCTGTGACAATGGCGCCGAGCTGCACTGGCCGTTCGATGCCGAACAGGTGGTGGCGTTTCTCGCGCAGTAATCGCGCCAGGGGAGGTCTATCCCTGCTCCATGCGGTGTGGTGCGTTGTGATGATCCGCTGCCGGCACGTTGAGGCCGGCATCCTTCACCGGTCATCAGGAACCCAGCCATGCGTATTTCCCCCCATTTCACCCTCGATGAAATGACCATTTCGCAGCTCGCCGCCAGGGAAGGGCTCGACAACAATCCTCCAGCCGAAGCGCGTGCCAACCTGCAATTGCTGTGCAATGCACTGGAGCAGGTGCGCGCGCTGTTCGGTGCACCAGTCATCGTCAGCAGCGGCTATCGCAGCCCCGCAGTCAACCAGCGCATTGGCGGGGCGCTGACGAGCAAGCATCTGCAGGGGCTGGCAGCTGACTTCACGGTGATTGAAGTGAGCCCGCGCGAGGTGGTGCGCCGGATCAGCGAAAGCGCCATCCCCTTCGACCAACTGATCCTCGAATTCGATGACTGGGTGCACCTGGCCGTGTCGCGTAGCGCCCCCCGGCGCCAGGTTCTGACCATCCGCAAAGGCACCGGCTATCTGCCGGGGCTGCAATGAAGCGCATTGACGGCGCCAAGGGGATATTCGTATGCTGTATATAAATACAGTATCGAGGTGAAGCCATGCTCAATGTCGAGCAACTCAAGTACAGCGTCAACCGCATGCCCGTCGAGCGGGTGGCCGACGCTGTTCTGGAACTGCGCCTCGAAGGCCTGGTGACCGACGACCGTACGCCGTTCGGCAAGGTCCACTTCAATACCTGTTTCGCCGAGATCGAGGCCCTGTTCCAGCGTGCCGGCTACCACCGTGGGCTGGATGTGGTGGGCTACCAGGGGTTGCTGTATGCCCTCTACGACCCTGGGCGCTGGGAGCCGGTGCAGGTGTTGCGCTGGCTGAAGGAGCGCTGCGAGGCCATTGCCCAGGCTGGTTGAGGGCGCGGGCTTGGGGGATAATGCGCGGCCGTGAACGTTTCGAGCCCTGCCATGACCACGCCTTTCGACCCCGCCCGCCAGCAAGCCAGCACGGTGTGCCTGCCCCCCGGTAACTGGGCGACGGTGCTCGACTGCCTGTGTGACCATTTCAAGGCCATCGACCGTGCCCAGTGGCTCGACCGCTTTGCCCGGGGCCGGGTACTGGATGCCGAGGGGCGGGCGGTTTCTGCCGAACTGCCTTACAAGCGCGGTATGCGTTTGCACTACTTCCGTGAGGTGCCGAACGAGCGGCCGATCCCGGTGCAGGAGACCGTACTGCATGTGGATGAGCACCTGGTGGTAGCCGACAAGCCGCATTTCCTGCCAGTGACGCCGACTGGCGAATACGTCGAACAGACCTTGCTGCGCCGCCTGATCCGCCGCCTGGGCAACCCGCATCTGGTGCCGTTGCACCGTATCGACCGGCATACCGCCGGGCTTGTGCTGTTTTCCGCCAACCCGCAGAGCCGCAGTGCCTACCAGCGGCTGTTCCCCGAACGACGTATCGACAAGCGCTACCAGGCCATTGCCGCGGCCATGCCGCAGCACGATTTCCCGCTGGTGCACAAAAGCCGCCTGGTACATGGCGAGCCGTTTTTCCGCATGCATGAGGTCGAGGGGGAGGCCAACAGCGAAACCCTGGCCGAAGTGCTGGAAAAGAATGGCGAACTGTGGCGTTACGGGCTGTCGCCGGTGACTGGCAAGACCCATCAGTTGCGTGTGCACATGGCGGCATTGGGGGCAGGGATCTGCAATGACCCGTTCTATCCGCAGTTGGTCAACGAAGAGGATGACTACCAGCGGCCGCTGAAGTTGCTGGCGCAGAGCCTGCGCTTTGCAGACCCGCTGAGCGGGGAAGAGCGCTACTTCGAGAGCTGCTTGCAGCTGGATTGGTAATGCTCACACGCTCGTTGCATGAGCAACTGCCGTGAATGCACTCTGAAGGCTTGCGCGGTCCCCTGTGGGAGCGGGTTCACCCGCGAAGAAGCCAGCGCGCTGGATGGCACCGGCTTCGCCGGTGTTCGCGGGTGAACCCGCTCCCACAGTGATCGCGCAATCTTTTGGATTTTGAGCAAGACAGTTACTCCCACAGGTACGGCGCAGGTATAAAGTGCATGCCGTACCTGTGGAAGCCGCCTTAGCGGTTGAACCGCTCCACCAGCGAGTACTGGGTACCCGCCGTGCTGGTCAGCTCTTCGCTGAGCAGCGCCGAGTGCTGGGCCTGTTCGGCAGTCTGGTCGGCCAGGTCGGCGATGGTGCTGATGTTGCGGCTGATCTCGTCAGCCACTGCAGTCTGCTCCTCGGTCGCCGCAGCAATCTGGGTGGCCATGTCGGTAATGTTGGCTACCGCTTCACTGATGCCCACCAGTGCCTCGTCGGCCTGCATCACACGGTCGACGCCTTCCTGCGCCTGGCGATGGCCGGTTTCCATGGTCAGCACGGCATTGCTGGCGGTTTGTTGCAGCTTGGCGATCAGGCCGTGGATCTGCCCGGTGGATTCGGCAGTGCGCTGGGCCAGCTGGCGTACTTCGTCGGCCACCACGGCAAAGCCTCGGCCCATTTCACCGGCACGTGCCGCTTCAATGGCCGCGTTCAGCGCCAGCAGGTTGGTCTGGTCGGCGATGCCCTTGATCACATCGACCACGCCACCAATCTCGTCGCTGTCCTTGGCCAGTTGCGTCACCGTCTGGCCGGTCTCGCCCACCGCCGCCGACAGGCGCTCGATGGCCTCGCGGGTTTCACCGGCAATCTGCCGGCCCTGGCTGGTCAGGCGGTTGGCTTCCTGGGTGGCATCGGCGGTGCGCTGCACGTGGTTGGCCACTTCCTGGGTGGTGGCGGCCATCTGGTTGACCGCAGCGGCAACCTGCTCGGTCTCCACCCGCTGGCGTTCCAGGCCCGAAGAACTCTTGTGCGCCAGCTCGTCGGACTGGCGCGCCTGTTCGCTGAGGTGTTCGGCGCTGTCCTGCAGGCGGGTCAGGCAGGTTTTCATGCGCGCGTCCTGGCTGAGCATGGCCATTTCCAGGCGCGCCTGCACGCCACGGCTGTCGGTGTACATCTGCGCGATCAGCGGGTCGGAAGTGGTCTGTTCGGCCAGGCGCAGCAGGCGCTTGAGGCCGCGCTGCTGCCAGCTCAGGCCCAGCAGGCCCAGCGGTACGGAAAGCCCGGCAGCCAGGGCGAAGCCCCAGGAATGGCCCAGCCAGTTGCCGATCAGGAAGCCCACCTGGCTGATCAGGATGAACGGCAACCAGTCCTGCAGCACCGGCAGCCACTTGTCCCGGCGTGGTACCGGCGGCTTGCCCTGGTTGATGCGCTGGTACAGCGCCTCGGCGCGGCGGACCTGCTCGGCGGTAGGCTTGACCCGCACCGACTCGAAGCCGACCACCTGGTTGTTGTCGAAGATCGGCGTGACATAGGCGTTGACCCAGTAGTGGTCGCCGGACTTGCAGCGGTTCTTGACGATACCCATCCACGGCTGGCCCTGCTTGAGGGTTTGCCACATGTGGGCAAACACCGCTGGCGGCACGTCGGGGTGGCGCACCAGGTTGTGCGGCGCACCGGTCAGCTCTTCGCGGGTGAAACCACTGATCTCGATGAAAGCATCGTTGCAGTAAGTGATCACCCCTTTGGCATTGGTGGTGGAGATCAACCGCTGCTGGGCAGGGAAAGTCCGTTCTCTCTGGGTAATCGGCTGGTTGTTACGCATGGGTTGATAGTCCGCAGGGCTTTCGACAGGTATCGGCAAGCCGCTGGTTTTATTGAATGAATAATTAATGTGCTTGATCTGTGGCAATAAGCCATCAGCTGAACTGGGTTAGCCAGCGAGCACGTTCAAGCAAGTTGGCGTCATTATTACGTTTTTACTGCTGTTTCATGACGTATAAGTCGAATGATGACCGATTAGCTAGCCAAGAGCCAGCATCGGATAGCTGAACAGGGTGAAGTGCACCAGGTTCAGGCCGAAATGGCAGAGCACCGCCGCCGCCACGCCGCCCCAGCGATACGCCAGGCCGTAGCCGATACCGGCAAGGGTGGCCAGGTACACCCATTGCCAGCCGGCCCCCAGGTGGGCCAGGCCGAACAGCAAGGCGGCGGCGAACAACGCCAACCCTTGGTGGCGCAGCAGCCGTTGCAGGCCGGCCTGGATGTAACCGCGGAACAACAGTTCTTCGGTCAGGCTTACCAGCAGCAGGTTGTTCAGCAGCCACAGCCAGGCCTGGTCGGGCCATTTCGGGGCCCAGGCCAGCATGCCCAGTGCCCAGGCGCCGCCCAGGCAGGCGAGCAGGGTGAGGGGCAGGGCGTACAGCAGGCTGGTCGCCAGGCCCTGGCTGCGCCACAGGAACAGCCAAGGGCAGGCCAGCAGCAGCCAGGCGCCGATCAGCGGTTTGTCCAGGTTCAGGTACATCGTGAAGGGCAGGGCGCCGGAGCTGAGGACAACGCCGTCGATGACCTTGGCAGCGTTGAAGCCGGGCAGCCAGTGCAATGCCAGGGCGATGGCCAGGAGGATGAACAACGTGTGGCCGAGGGCTTGTTGCCAGCGCTGGGGGCGGCGAGCGAGCAAGGCGCTGGCAAGCAGGGCGAGAAAGGTGGGCAGGGTGGTGATGCCGAGGTTGCCCTGGCTCAGGGCGAGGGTGTAGCCGAGTGCCAAGAGTAAAAGTGCGATCAGGTGGAAGCGAGGCACGAGTGGTCCTTCTCGTTGAACAATATTGGGGCCGCTGCGCGGCCCATCGCCGGCAAGCCAGCTCCCACAGGGATAGCATCAAGGCTGAGGGCTGTACTTACCTGTGGGAGCTGGCTTGCCGGCGATGGGCTGCACAGCAGCCCCAAGCATACCCGCCTCAGCCCGCAATCAGCTGGCGCAACACATAATGTAATATCCCCCCCGCCTTGAAGTACTCCACCTCATTCACGGTATCGATCCGGCACAGCACCTCGATCTGCTCCTGCTGCCCGTCCTCGCGGGTGATGCGCAAGGGCAGGCTCATGCCCGGGCGGATCTGTGCGCCGTTCAAGCCAAGCACATCGATCTTCTCCTTGCCGGTCAGCCCCAGTTGCTTGCGGTTGTGTCCGGCCTTGAATTGCAGAGGCAGTACGCCCATGCCTACCAGGTTGGAGCGGTGAATGCGCTCGAAGCTTTCCGCCAGTACCGCCTTGACCCCCAGCAGGTTGGTGCCCTTGGCCGCCCAGTCGCGGCTCGAGCCGGTGCCGTATTCCTGGCCGGCGATCACCACCAGCGGAGTGCCTTCCTGCTGGTAGCGCATGGCCGCGTCGTAGATCGACAGCTTCTCGCCACTGGGCACGTGCAGGGTGTTGCCACCTTCTTCGCCCGCCAGCATTTCGTTGCGGATGCGGATGTTGGCGAAGGTGCCGCGCATCATCACTTCATGGTTGCCACGCCGCGAGCCGTAGGAGTTGAAGTCGCGGGGCTCCACGCCCTGCTCACGCAGGTAGCGCCCGGCCGGGCTGTCGGCCTTGATGTTGCCGGCCGGGGAAATGTGGTCGGTGGTCACCGAGTCACCCAGCAGCGCCAGAATTCGCGCACCCTGGATGTCGGTGATCTGCGGGGGTGGTCCGCCGATGTCGTCGAAGAACGGCGGGTGCTGGATATAGGTGGAGTCGGCCTGCCACACGTAGGTGGCCGCCTGCGGTACCTCGATGGCCTGCCACTGTGCATCGCCGGCGAACACCTCGGCATATTCCTTGTGGAACATCGCCGTGTCGACCTTGGCCACGGCAGCGGCGATTTCCTGTTGGCTGGGCCAGATATCGCGCAGGTACACCGGCTGGCCATCCTTGCCGGTGCCCAACGGGTCGCGGGTCAGGTCCAGGCGCACGCTGCCGGCCAGGGCATAGGCCACCACCAGCGGCGGCGAGGCCAGCCAGTTGGTCTTGACCAGCGGGTGCACGCGGCCTTCGAAGTTGCGGTTGCCCGACAACACCGAAGCCACCGTGAGGTCGGCGCTGCCGATGGCTTTTTCGATCGCTTCATCCAGCGGGCCGGAGTTGCCGATGCAGGTGGTGCAGCCATAGCCGACCAGGTCGAACCCCAATTGGTCCAGATAGGTGGTGAGCCCGGCGGCCTTGAAGTAGTCGGTGACCACCTTGGAACCCGGCGCCAGCGAGCTCTTGACCCAGGGTTTGCGTTGCAGGCCTTTTTCCAGGGCCTTTTTCGCCACCAGCCCGGCGGCCATCATCACGCTGGGGTTGGAGGTGTTGGTACACGAGGTGATCGCGGCAATCACCACGGCGCCATCGCGCAGTGTGTGCGTCTGGCCTTGATGGCTGTAGTCGATCTCCCCCGCCTGGTCGGCGTTGCCTACCGCCACGCCGCCGCCACCTTCGCTTTCCAGGCGGCTGACCTCTTTGGCCAGCGGCTTGGGTTGCAGTTCGATGAAGTGGTCGAAGGCCTGGCTGACCTGGCCCAGGGCTACCCGGTCCTGCGGCCGCTTGGGCCCTGCCAGGCTGGCCTCGACCTCATGCATGTCCAGCGCCAGGCTATCGCTGAACAGTGGCTCCTGGCCGGGCTGCCGCCACAGGCCCTGGGCTTTGCAGTACTGCTCGACCAGTTGCACGGTCGCTTCGGGGCGGCCGGACAGGCGCAGATAGTCCAGGGTCACCTGGTCGACCGGGAAGAAGCCGCAGGTGGCGCCGTATTCCGGGGCCATGTTGGCGATGGTCGCCCGGTCGGCCAAGGGCAGCTCGGCCAGGCCATCACCATAGAACTCGACGAACTTGCCCACCACGCCCTTCTTGCGCAGCATCTGCGTCACCGTCAGCACCAGGTCGGTGGCGGTGATGCCTTCGCCCAGCTTGCCGGTCAGCTTGAAGCCGATCACTTCGGGGATCAGCATCGACACCGGCTGGCCGAGCATGGCTGCCTCCGCTTCGATGCCGCCCACGCCCCAGCCCAGCACGCCCAGGCCATTGATCATGGTGGTATGCGAATCGGTACCGACCAGGGTGTCGGGGAAGGCGTAGGTGCGGCCATCGGCCTCACGGGTCCAGACGGTGCGGCCGAGGTATTCGAGGTTGACCTGGTGGCAGATGCCGGTGCCCGGCGGTACCACGCGGAAGTTGTCGAAGGCGCTCTGGCCCCAGCGCAGGAAGGCGTAACGCTCGCCGTTGCGCTGCATTTCGATGTCGACGTTCTCGCTGAAGGCCTGCGGCGTGCCGTAGCGGTCGACCATCACCGAATGGTCGATCACCAGGTCCACGGGTGACAGCGGGTTGATCCGCTGCGGGTCGCCGCCGGCCTTGGCCATGGCTGCGCGCATGGCGGCCAGGTCGACCACGGCCGGCACACCGGTAAAGTCCTGCATCAGCACCCGCGCCGGGCGGTACTGGATCTCGCGGTCGGAGCGTCGCTCGCCCAGCCATTGGGCGAGGGCGCGCAGGTCGTCGCCGGTGACGGTCTTGCCGTCTTCCCAGCGCAGCAGGTTTTCCAGCAGCACCTTCAGCGACATGGGCAGGCGCTGCAGGTCGCCCAGTTGGCGGGCGGCTTCGGTGAGGCTGAAGTAGTGGTAGGTCTTGTCGCCGACCTGTAGGGATTTGAGGGTATTCAGGCTATCGAGCGAGGGCATTGCCAACTCCTTCTGCGCCGGTGCCTGGCAAGATCTGCCGGTGGCACCGCTCTGTATCGATCCGCACGGCACGGACCTGGCTGAAAGGTCAGGTTAGACCGCTTTGCGCCACCTGACCCTTTTCTGGACCGGCGGGGCGTGTCGCAGGTTCCGATCTTCCTTTATCATCGCCGCCCTGCCGGCGCCTGTGGCGCGCCAGCCGAAGTGGAGTGAGAGATGAATACCCTGTTCATGCATTGCCGGCCCGGTTTCGAGGGTGAGGTGTGCGCCGAAATCAGCGAACATGCCGCCCGCCTGGGTGTTGCCGGCTATGCCAAAGGCAAGCCGCAAAGTGCCAGTGCCGAGTTTGTCTGTAGCGAGGAGGGCGGTGCCGAGCGGTTGATGGGGGAACTGCGCTTCAACCAGCTGATTTTCCCGCGGCAGTGGGCCTGTGGCGGTTATGTCGAGCTGCCGGAAAGCGACCGCATCAGTGTGCTGCTGGCGCACCTGGCCGGGTTCCCGGTATTCGGTAGCCTGTGGCTGGAGGTGCTGGACAGCAACGAAGGCAAGGAACTGTCCACCTTCTGCCGCAAGTTCGAGGTGCCGCTGCGCAAGGCTTTGGAAAAGGCCGGCCGCCTGGTCGACGACCCCAGCCGCCCACGCCTGCTGCTCACCTTCATCAGCGGCCGCCGGGTATTTGCCGGTGTTGCCCCGGCCAACAACAGTGCGCTGTGGCCCATGGGCATCCCGCGCCTGAAATTCCCCCGCGAGGCGCCCAGCCGCTCGACGCTCAAGCTGGAAGAGGCCTGGCACCAGTTCATTCCGCGCGAGCAGTGGGAGCAGCGCCTGGGCGATGACATGACCGGTGTCGACCTGGGGGCCTCGCCGGGTGGCTGGACCTACCAGCTGGTGCGCCGGGGCATGCTGGTGACCGCCATCGACAACGGGCCGATGGCCGAAAGCCTGATGGACACCGGCTTGGTCCAGCACCTGATGGCCGATGGTTTCACCTGGCAACCGAAGCAGCCGGTGGACTGGATGGTGTGCGACATCGTCGAGAAACCGGCGCGTACCACCTCGCTGATCGAGACCTGGCTGGGCGAGGGGTTGTGCCGTGAAGCTGTGGTCAACCTGAAGCTGCCGATGAAACAGCGCTATGCCGAAGTACGCCGGCTGCTCGACCGCATGGAGGCGACCTTCAAGGCGCGCAAGATCAAGGTGTCGATTGCTTGCAAGCAGCTGTATCACGACCGCGAGGAAGTGACCTGCCATCTGCGCCGGTTGGACTTGAAACCGCGCTAGCACAGCGAACCGCTTTGCTCTTGCTCTTGCTCTTGCTTCGGCTTTTGCTTCTAAGCGCGCGATAGTTCAGGCGCCGCCGATTGCGACTTCAGGAGGCCGAGCGAAGGGACTGCGGAGGGAGGTGACGGGCATGGATGCC